>JAUNKE010000011.1 GCA_030532905.1 Peptostreptococcaceae bacterium | reverse complement strand
ATTGCCACTCCTAAATCACTCTTTGCAAAAGTGGAAATAAACTTTTCACTTCAGCAATCTTTGTTTCTTTTTTCTTCCCCCTTTATTATTTCGTCAATATATGGTAAAGTGACATTAAAAATACTTATAAAGGAGCAAATTATGCCTAGAATTCTTGAATGTGTTCCAAATATCAGCGAAGGAACAGACTTGGAAAAAGTTGAACAAATTGTAAATGAAGTGCGAATGGTGGAAGGTGTCAAACTGATTGACTACTCATCGGACAAAGACCACAACCGAAGCGTCATCACTTATTTGGGTGAGCCGGAAGCGGTTGTCGAAGCGACTTACCGACTCGCTAAAAAAGCTTGCGAGTTGATCGATATGACACAGCATCACGGCGGTCACCCGCGAATGGGCGCCATCGATGTCATTCCGCTCATTCCAATCGACGGCATTACTACGGAAGAAGCGATTGAAATGTCCAAACAGCTTGCCGAGCGAATCGGAAATGATGCGCAAATTTCGGTGACATTGTACGAGCAATCCGCTTCGGCACCGCATCGTGAAAATTTAGCGGACATTCGTCGCGGACAATATGAAGAAATGGCAACCAAGATTAAACAGCCGGAGTGGATTCCCGACTTCGGACCGAAGGATCTCAATCCGAAAACCGGTGTGGTTGCACTCGGTGTTCGTCCGCCGCTTATCGCATATAATATCAACCTTGCCACTTCGGATGTTTCCATCGCAAAAGAAATTGCCAACGCGATTCGTTTTGCAAAAGGAGGATTCCGTTACTGCAAATCGATGGGACTTTTAATTGAAGAAACGGGCAGAGCACAGGTTTCGATGAACCTCGTCAATCCGGATTTTACAACCATCTATCGCGTGTTCGATACGGTGGAGCGCGAAGCTCATGCTCACGGAACCTATGTTACCGATTCGGAAATCGTCGGATTGGTACCGATGAAAAATCTGATCGATACGGCAAAATATCATTTGAAACTCAAAGGATTTGAAATGAATCAGATTCTTGAAAGAAATCTGTAAGACTAAGGAGGAAAAATGCTTACTCAACTGAAATTAAATGAATTTGTGGAAACCGTCGCTTCTTCCTCCCCCGCTCCGGGCGGAGGCTCCTGTTCATCCTTAGCGAGCTCGTTGGGAGCAGGATTGGCGGCGATGATGTGTCAGCTCACGATTGGAAAAAAAGCCTATCAGGAGTTTGACGAAAGCAAGCGTGCAAAATTCGAACAGACTCTCGCCACCTTGCAAAATCATTCCAAAGAACTGATGGATCTTATCGACAAAGATACCGCCGCATTCAATTTGATTATGGATGCATTCAAGATGCCGAAAGAAACCGACGATGAAAAGGCTCGTCGTTCGGCGGCTATTCAGGAAGCGACTTGGGAGGCGATTGCCACACCTTATCGTATGTCCGAGCTTTCGGTGGAAGCGCTCGAAATTTTGCCTCTTCTGATCGAAATGGGAAATCAAAATGCGATTTCGGATTTAGGCGTCGGTGTGCTGCTTCTTCAAGCCGGACTCAAAGGAGCCAATATGAATGTCAAAATCAATCTCGGCAGCGTGAAGGATGCGGAGAGAGCAAGTCAAACACTTGCGCAAATCAACGCTTTTGAAAAAAAGGCGGACGAACTTGCCGCTGCATTGCTCACCCAAATCAACTCAAAATTATAGGTAATAAATATGAAGAAAAAAATTCTATACCACATTGATTTTCTTTACAGTCCGAAAGATGAAGGGCAATCCGTAAAAGGCGCCAAAATGAATGATATTTTGGTGTTGCCGGATGCTTTCATCGTTATGAAGGACGGTATTATCACTCAGGTCGGAACAGGCGAAGACTATCTTCGTTTTGCGGATGATGAATCCGTCTTGATTGAATGTAAAGGAAAAATTGCGACTCCGGGATTTGTTGATTCGCATACGCATTTGGTTCATGGCGGAAGTCGTGAAAATGAATTCGGAAAAAAACTCAACGGGGTCAGCTATTTGGAAATACTGAATGCGGGCGGCGGAATCATCAGCACCGTAAAAGCGACTCGAAACGCGACGGAAGACGAGCTCTATCATAAAGCGAAAAAAGCGCTTGACGATATGCTCGCTCTCGGCACGACGACCGTTGAAGCAAAGAGCGGATACGGATTGGATTTGGATACGGAAATCAAACAGCTTCAAGTTTCCAAAAAACTGAACACATATCATCCGATGGATGTAGTCAGCACATTTATGGGTGCTCACGCCATCGCACCGGAGTACAAGCAAAACAAAAAAGGTTATATTGATTTGATTGTCAGCGAAATGCTTCCGAAAATCAAAGAGCTTCATCTTGCGGAATTCTGCGATATCTTCTGCGAGGACGGCATTTTTGAAGTGGAAGATTCCAGATATATTTTGGAAGAAGCAAAAAAATTGGGATTTGAAATCAAAATCCACGCGGACGAAATCATTTCTTTGGGCGGTGCGGAACTTTCGGCGGAGGTTCACGCTCTTTCGGCAGAGCATCTGATGGCGGCAAGTGACAAAGGAATCGAAATGATGGGAAAATCAAATGTCATCGCGAATCTCTTGCCGGCGACTACTTTCAGTTTGATGAAAAACACTTTTGCTCCGGCACGAAAAATGATTGAGCATAATGTTGCCGTTGCGCTATCCAGCGACTACAATCCGGGCAGCTGTCCGTCGAGCAATTTCCAATTCGTCATGCAGTTGGGCTGTTTGTATCTGAGGATGACTCCGTACGAGGTGTTGACCGCAACGACGCTCAACGGCGCTTACGCAATCCATCGGGCGCAGAGAATCGGCTCACTGGAAGTCGGCAAAAAAGCGGATATCGTCATTTTGGATGCGCCGAATTTGGATTATGTCTATTATCATTTCGGAAAAAATCATGTTCAGGATGTCTATAAAGATGGTGAATTAGTCGTATCCAACAGGCAAATTGTCTATAAATAAGTTACAAAAATTACAGTTTCGCTAAAATCATACAAAAAACTATTATTATCCTCTTAGTCGTGATATAATATTGCTGATTAGGAGGATAATTATGTTTCTAACAACAAACGAAGAAAATCAACCAAAGAAAAAAAGTCGAAAGAAACGAAGAAAAAGAGTAAGTATATTTAAGGTTTTACTCCTACTCGTATTCACCACAATTTTTGTAGGCGGCGTAACGCTGGGCGGTTATACATTATATGTCGTCAAAAATGCCGACCCCATCGACCCCACAAAAATTTCCGACTTACTGGAAGATACATCTTTTATCTATGACTCACAGGGCAATTTGCTGGAGCGAGTTTCCAGCAGCCGCAACATCACTCGAATCGTTGTTCCGATAGAGCAAATCCCAAAACATCTTCAAGAGGCGGTTATCGCCATCGAGGATGAGCGCTTCGAGCAACATAACGGCGTGGATATCAAGCGTGTGTTCGGTGCATTGTGGCATGACATCAAAACCCGAAGCCTTGAGCAAGGAGCATCCACTATCACGATGCAGCTTGCAAAAAACCTTTATACCGGTCCCGACAGAAGTCTCGACCGAAAAATTACGGATGCTTATAATGCACTCCAAATTGAAAAAGTGTTGAGCAAAGATCAGATTATGTATTACTATCTGAACAAAATCAACCTTGCACGAGGAAATTACGGTGTCCAAGCGGCATCGCGTCATTATTTTAATAAAGATGTTTCCAAACTGACTTTAGCGGAATCGGCAATGCTTGCCGCAATTCCGAAAAACCCTTCGAAGTTTTCGGTCTATGTAACGGCACCGATGGCGGCGGACGAAAATTTGGACGGAGCGCAAATACGACTTCTGGTGCGCGATGAAAATTCGGAAGTGCCGCCACCGACGGACGAAGACCAAAAACTCTACGGACGATTGCTGGGCAAAGGATTGATTTCCCGATACGATTATGTTCAACTCAAAAACGGCGAATTGTACGCGCGAAAAGCCATGCTCAATCCGGCGGCAAAAGAAAGACAGGAACTGGTTCTTGATATGATGGTAAAAAATGAGTTCATCACTCAACAGGAACGAGATGCCGCAGCTGCGGAGCCAATCGTCGTGAAGATAGGAAAAAATAAGCAAACCAATGTCTCATCCTACTTTGCCGACAAAGTTCAGGTGGAGACTTTATCAATATTGAAAGGCTTGGGCTATGAGGACGAAGAAGCGCAGGACATTATGGTCGGCGGCGGACTTCGTATTTACTCGACAATGGATCCGAAAATCCAAGCGATTTTGGAAAATGAAGTCAACAACAGCGCAAACTATCCGAGAACGAGAACGACCGAAGAAGGTGTGCTTCAACCACAGGTTGCTGCAGTTGTTATGCAACAATCCAACGGTTTTGTGCGCGGATTGATCGGCGGTCGCGGTATCGGTGGAAGCAAAATTTACAATCGTGCACTCAACCCTCGTCAGCCGGGCTCATCCATCAAGCCGATTGCCGTTTATTTGCCGGCATTGTTGCATGGTTTTACACCGGGCTCTCCGGTTGATGACAAACCGATTACCGAGGGAAGCTATAAACCGAAAAACTACGGCAGCTATTACGATGGCCCGACCACTATACGAAATTTAATTATCAAATCATCGAATGTCGGTGCGGTTCGTGTAGCAAAAATTGTCGGACCGAATGTCATGATTGACATGCTGCAGAAATTGGGACTTTCCACCGTTGTTACTCGTGATATGGATCGTGCACACAATGACGAGAACCTTTCACTTGCATTAGGCGGTATGACCTACGGTACCACACCGATGGATATGACTTCCGCTTATGCAACAATCGCAAACAACGGAGTCTATACCAAACCGATTTTTGTAAAACGAATAGAAACTTCAACCGGCACCGTCGTCTATGACGCAGTGGCGGAAACGAAAAAAATTGCATCCCCGCAGATTGCTTATCTGATGACCAGCATGATGCAGGATGTTGTCAGCAAAGGAACGGGCGCAAGAGCGAAGGTTCGTAATCAGGCAACCGCCGGAAAAACCGGAACGACCAACGACGAAAAGGATGTTTGGTTTGTCGGATTCACCCCTTATTATACCGGCGCCGTTTGGATTGGCGAAGATATCCCGAAAGATTTGAATATGACCAGTGATGTTCCTTCCGCACTTTGGGGAAAAATCATGAACAAAGTTCATAGCGGACTTGCCGCCAAAAACTTTGTCATGCCGTCGGGCATCGTCGGACTCTCCATCTGTGACGAAAGCGGCGAGCAGGCAACGGAATATTGTACGCATGTTCGAAAAGAATACTTTGTCGCGGGAACCACTCCGAAAGAGTCCTGCCATCTGCATACCGCTCCACCACCGGAAGAGAATCCGTTGCTTACGGAGGAAGGTGAAGAAGGCGATGTCATCGACATCACCCCACCGGTCACCGACCCGGGCACCGGAGGAAATCCACCGGAGCAAACACAACCACCGAGCAACGACCCGATATTTGACGGCGGAAGCAGCGGCGGCGGAAACAATGGCGGCTAAAATCAATAAAATAAGAAGCGTAAAAAATCACCTTCGGTCTGATGAACAGACAGAAGGTGATTTTTTTATTTACTGATATCCCATCAATCGATATAAGAACGCTACAATCTCTTCACCGTAAATCGACATGACGAATGCGGCGATGCAGACCGACGGTCCGAACGGAATTTCAGTTTGACGCCCTACTTTCTTGCCAAACAATCTAAAAATCAAAATCCCAAACAATGCTACATAAAATGCCAACAACGAAGTAACCAATGTCATTTTTCCACCGAGAACAATTCCTATCGCTCCAATCAGAAAAATATCCCCGGAGCCGAAAGCCTCCTTTTTATAAATCATCTTGGAAACAAAATAGATAATGGAATAAAAAATCATTCCGATAGCGACACCGTAGATATAATGCGTCCAATCATATCGAAGCCCGAAAGCTACAATTCCCAAATTGATAATGGAAAAAACGCCCAAAACGATATCCATTATGACCAGATGATCCCAGTCAATCATCGTTACAATCAGCAGCATCGACCAGAATGAAATGAATAAAAAGGTCTGATGACTTACTCCGTAAAGGCGATACGATAAAAAGAACAATGCCCCCGTTATAAGTTCAATTGTCGGGTAACGAAAAGATATTTCATTTTTACAATAGCGACACTTTCCTCCCAGAAATACATAGCTGAAAACAGGAATCAAGTCCCATGCTTTTAATTTCGTGTTACAATTCGGGCAATAGGATCGTCCTTTGTGGACGGGTTTATCCAACGGAAGTCTGTAAATGAGCACATTGTAAAAACTCCCAAACAATAATCCATAAATAAAAAATATGGCTCCTATCATTCTTCCTCCCTAAAAAATACAATAAAATAGGGGCAAAATGCCCCTAATTATTCTTACTTATAAGTGTATGATAATGAATCAAAGTATAGTTTTGCATCAGTAACTCTTGCATCTTCCACTCTTGAAACATAAATACTCTTTACAGTTGCCGGATAGCTGATTCTAGGAAGATTCAAAACGCGAACATCTTTCCAATCCGTCCAGTCGATGTCTTCATAAAGAACGACACGATGCGTGTTATTGTCAGCATCCAAAATTTCCAATCCAATGTCATGACCTGACATCATCTCAGATTTTACCTTTAGAATAATATCTGTTGTCTTTTGGTTCAGTTTAATATTTTTATCTGTTAAATCAATTCGAATAGCACCATAATATCCAACTTCACCCAAATGGTAATCCAAAGACATTACTTCCTTACTCAAACCACTCTTATCGGATAGTTTTAATGAACCGGAATTCTTTGTTCCGTTTGAATTCAACTGAAGCTTCAATCCGCTCAAGTTGTCAAAAGGAATAACATTGCTCGGTACAACTTCCGGAAGCTGTGGTGTTACATTCGGAGTAACACTCGGCTTATCACGCTTCACATAGCCGCCCCAAGACAGACGCTCGTACTCCGGTGTATAAGACATGTCACCCGGAACCGAATTCGGTGTCGGCGTAGACGGTACATAAGTTCCTCCCGGTGCAGGTGTCGGCGCAGGCATCGGTGTCGAATATGACGGTGTCGAAGGATATACAACAAATGGAGGAATCACACTTTGCGATTGCTGAGGCAAAGTAATTTGGTTTCCTAATTGATTTGTCGCAACACTTGATGTCGGTGATGTCGGCTTAAAGCTCCATGAGTATTGCATAAATGGAGAAGCTTTTTGCGACTTCGTTACCACCGCGTTTACCAAAACACTGTCTTTATGAGAGAAATAATCTTCCAAACCCACTACTTTGTAGAAAACAATTCTCAATTCAGAGACATTTGATTTAGAAGTAGTTCCTTTATCTTTAGTTGAAATCTTTATATTCTCAACAATAATATTTCTTTCGCTCTGCGCAATTAATGAAACAAATTCATGAATTTCATCATAACTACCGTCCATTTGAACTGTTGCAACTAAAGCACGAATATTATTTGCATAGGTAACCGCATTCGGGTCTTCCGACTGCTGAATATTTTCAGGAGTTCGATTTGTATCCTGGTTCTGAGCTTCATCTCCCTGAATTTGACCATCCGGATTTTCAGATGTGTTCGGTTCGGTATTTTCAGATTCCCGGTTTGTGTTTTGTTCCGTTTCAGAGCTTAGCTTAGAAGCTTTTTTCATCTTGGAAGAAACTTTTACCGAATCGGAATCTTCTTCTTTTTTCTCTTCCTCTCCCGGTATTACTGCAAGATCCTTTTTTACATATCCCTTAATTTTATTTTGAGCAATCAACTCCGTATACTTATCTAATTTTTCGCGACCTTCTTGAAAACTTGTAATTGCATCAGTACCTGCAGTTTCTTCAAAATCAATTTGATTGACTACAACATTCGCTTCATCAGCTAAATCGTTGATAAGAAGAATAAATTCTTCTTGCTCAACTTCAGAAAAAAACTTGTTAGACATTTTTAGAATTCCATTTTTTGATGCAATGTACTCCTGATCCAAAGTTCTACTATCTGCTAACTTTTCTTCCATCATTATTTTACGCTCTTGCTTTTGGTCTCTTTCAGCGCGCAAAGAATTGATCTCCTCTTTTTGTGGAAGCAAATAATAATTAAAATACAGAGCGGCTAATAGCAACAAAGCAACAATCGATATGAGCATTTTTTCTCGGGTACTAACTTTCATACTAACCTCCCACTACTGTATCAAAATTCATATCAAATTTAAAGTAAGAATCTTGTTTTTGGATTGAAGGTACAAACACTTCATAAAAATTACCGCTATTACGCAAATCATATTCAAATTGTGCAATACCAAGTTTCTTTAAAGATAAACCTTGTAATTCCACTTTACCTTTGTTAATATTCAAAGTTTCGATCGTCAAATCCTTTACAACTTCTTTCTTAATAAAATCGAGAAGACGATCATTTACGATATCAATATTTTTCATATCCTGTTCCAAATACTGCAGGTATTGTTGCTTTAATTTTATATCCGCAATCTCCGCAAGTTTAGCATCAACCTCAGCAATTTGAACTTTAATACTTTCATCTGCAAAATAAGCATCTATTTCTGCAATTTCTTTGTTCAATTTACTTTTTTCAACAAGGGTGTATCCAAAAGATGCTCCTACTAACCCGACTACTAAAACCATTGCTGCAATATAAATTAAATTATTCCCACCGGAACTTTTAGCAGAAGTCTTCTTTTCTGATTTAGAGTCCTTTAAAAAGGGTTCAAAAAAATTATATTCCATATTAAACCTCCTATGATCTGATCAATGCACTAATTGGGTTTACATAAATCGGCAAATCTATTATATTTATATCTTTTGAAACATCAAGATTGCTTATATTTCGTATAATCTCCGTAGGAACTGCAATTCTTCCTTCAATATAACGATCCATTTCCGGAATCATGACTTCTCCACCATAGATAAACAATTTACTGATTTTATTGTCAACACTTCTCGAACGATAATATTCAAGAACCCTATCAATTTCGGTTGACCATTCATTGATGCAAGATTTCATAGTGCTTAGTATTTTTTCATCACTGGAATCAGGCTCGGCAAAAGCAGTCAAACTTTTATTAAAGTAGCTTCTGACAGTAGATAATGCTGTGCTCTCATCCATTCTAAGCTCAGACATAAGTGCATATCTTAAGGATGATGTAGAACGAATAATTCTGTTAAATTCACTCTTCCCATCTTTGAAAATATTAACCACAATTCCGCTATTCCCAATATCAGCTACCGCTATCGCATTCCCTGACTGTGGTCGATTCCCGTTGATTTCTAAAGTGTTTGTCATATTTTCAATAAAATTCGACTGAATACCTAATATACACGGATTATATCCACCTTGCTTCAAAAGAGAAAATAACTTTTTTGAGATAGCTTTCGGTACAGCATCGATTTGTATATCCCTTTTCTTACCTTCTCTATCATATTCTGAAAGAATTTTATATTGAATAATATAATCATCGGGATTAATACCAAGATATTCTTCCAATTCAAATCCAATTAAGTCTTTCGTCTCAGCATCTGATAAAGCAGGTACTGTTAAACGACGCTTAATTATTGATGTACTTTCAAACGAAACGATAATATCTGTGTCTTTAACTCCATTAGAAGATAGTTCAGATTTTATGATGTCCAATAACTTGCGGTCATCATTGATTGTACTGTCAACATACAAATGCTCCGGTAAAGTCGCACGAAAAACTTTATCTACTTTTATCCGGTTCCCTTGTTGATTTCCAACTGCAAATTTAATCGCATAGTTTCCTAAATCCATTGCTACAAAACGATTCCCTTTTTTCTTATACAATGGTCTGTTTGCTTTTTTAGTTCGAGCAACCGTTGTTTTTTTTGAAGAAAATAAGGGTTTGCTTTCACCTTTCGTTTTCGTTCCGGAACCGTTCGGATTAGCATCTTTAGATTTTTTCTTAAACATAAGATTCCCCCTCTGTTTACAAACTAATATCCTAAATTAGTTTTAATTGTATCTCTCTCTTTATCATCTACAGTATATTTATTCAATAGATACTTCGTAATTTCTTTTGATTCATCAATAGCCAAGATTCGATTATATAATATTATATCCGACACTTCAAGATTAGATCCTATCTCAATTCCGTTTGTGCTCGCATTATACGGTAAATACTCCGCTAACATCAAATCATACTTATACTTTCCATTAACCAACACGGATGCATTATATTCTATATTCGAGCCGTTAAGCCTTGGAATCATCTGTAACTCATAAATAGCATATCCTTCTCTATCACCTTGCTGCGTAATAGAGTTATATGCGAATACATCCGTTAAGTTAGATGGAATATCAATAATTCTTTGAGTCGGATTTGGAGTTGTCGCTCCTCTGTCTAAACGATATGAAATTTGAGTTGCACTCGGATGTAAATAAAATTGGAAACCGAGAGCACCTCCTACTCCATTACCGTCATTCCCCATATTAAAAGAAAATAATGGAGAATTACCGCTAGGATTTAATTGTTTTGCTCTTATTATAACAGTTATAGGTTCTTGTGTAACGGAAGGAACAACCCGCAATCGGCTATTCGCATTGTCAGAGTATGGAATAGCAATTCCATTAGAAAATTGCCTGTAATCTCCATTTGTGTCACGAACATTCAAAATAGGATGTCCTACAACATTCAACTTTGAATCTTTATTAGCATACCCGGCAACAGTTAATAAGTTGTCTAAGGTTTTTCCCGAAAGATCCTGGTTGGATAGATACTGCTCAACACTCTCATCAGATTTACTCTCAAAAGTCAAGTTTGCATCCCAATGTCCAATTAAGGAATTATCAACAACCGGTAAGCCTACTAACCAAGTTACTGAATATGGATTTACAATTTCTTCTGAAATAAATCCATTGATTGATTGTGCCTGTACAGTTTTTAATAGTGCAACATCACTAAACGAAGAATCTTTCTTAAACGAAGACATATCTATTGATACTGCACTTTCCAATTTAGGAATGGAATTCTGCTTGAACAGAACATTTCCTGTCCTTGGCGAAATAATATTGTAAGCCTCCGGAAATAGTGATGCATATATAGGAGTAAGTTCAAATTCACCGGCTGATTTACGACTCGAATACGGTCTGCTTATAAATTTTTTACCTTGAACATCATAATGCTTCTTACCAAGATATTCACGCTCCACCGCTCTTAATAGTACATCACTGTTTTCAACTTTAATTTTGTAAGAATAATCATTTGTACTTGTATAGCTTTGCTGATATATAATCTTAGGAACAGGTTTTATCGAAGAGACAAATGCCACCGAAGCAATAACGGGACGCCTGGCATTTGCATATACAAAGCTGAATACATCAGCAGTCAACCCCTGCTCATTTGGTTTATCAGGTTTTATAGTGTGGTAATAAGAGTAACCTTTTACCTCTCCACCCCATAGATTCAGCTTTGTGTCCGGTTCTTGTAAATCAGCAGGTTTCACTAAACTTGAGTCACTTTTCTTTGCATTGATGTAATCCGCCCACCTTTGAGCTTCACCGGAGAGACTTGCCAAACCTTGCTCCACTTGTTCTTGCCCCTTAAAAGTAAGTTTAATATCACTCTTACTTCGTCTTGTAGTTTTATATGATGCTGAGTATATTGTAGCAAAAAAACCCACAACAAGCGAAAACAAAACTAATGCTATAATGGCTTCGTTAAGAGTGAAACCTCTTCTTTTTTGCATACAAACCTCCTTCCGTTATGGTCCGTTAAAATACCATAAATCGTGCTCAACATCCTCAACAAATTTTTTAAATGCTTTTTCAAGTTCTTCATCGGTACCCGTTTTATAGACAACAACCTTTGCATTATCCAGTCCTGTAGAATTAATAAAGTATCCTTTAATTTTTTCTAATTGCTTATTGTCTTCGGCAACATTTGAAAATCCTATCAAATGAACTAATTTCGGTGTATAACCGGCATTCTTTATGGCAGCATCAATAGCAGTCATAGCTCCGGTTGCACCAGGAAATCTATCTCGAATCACAGGATCTTTCAGATTATTTCTATCCGGTTTGTTTGGTTGGCCATCTGATAGAACTAGTAAATAACCGTTTGGATTGCTATTTGTTCTTTTCTCTTTTTCTAAATAAGATAAACCTATTCTTACACCATCAGCATAATTTGTCCAATCATCAAAGGTCATCTTTTCAATTCCATTCTCAGCGGCTAAGTTTTCTTTTTTCTGGTCTTGTGTAGCCGTTGCCGGTCTAGTTAAAGTAAAAGGCAAATTGGCAATAAACTTATCACGCTCCACTTCCCAAGAAGTTCCGTTTGATTGAGATATATTACGGAATATACGAGGATTCTCCCCATGTTCTGCGAAAGGAACAACATATAAATTAACATCTCCAAGTGCAGCAAAACGCTTCACAAGATCTTTATATTGACGCTTCAATATCGCCAGTCGGCGTTGGTCTTGCGGAATCGGCTCAAGTTGGCTCGGCGAAAGTCTTCTACCGGTTCCATCGTTGGTTTCCGCATAATAATCATAATCGCCCTTTGCCGAATTCCAAGTTCTCTTCATATAATATAGGGTACCGTCGCTCACTCTATACTTGACATCTCGCCCATTACGAGTCCATTGATAAGACTGTGCATCCAATGCTACATGACTCCAATGAACGGATACTTTCAACGATTTATTATTCTTATAACGATAATTATACGCATCCAAATCATCCGTCATACTGGAAGAAAAATCAAGTACCAAAGCTACCGCAGGTTTTTTTGCTTTCTCAATATCCTTTATCGGCGTAGTTCTGTAAGCAATAGCCGTCGGAGTTCTGCCTTCGGAAATATCAATAATTTGTTTTGTGTTTAAAGCTTCTACGGATGCATTAGTAATATGTTGTGTCAGCGTATCCTTCTCAATCGTATTTGTTCCATCTGTATTTACTGTAATAAGTTCACGATAACCATCGATTGAATAATTCAACACACTTCTCTGATCTGATAATCTCTCATTAAGAAGCTTAACTTCTCTTTTCTCCGCTTCAGTTAAAGTAGATTTTGTTTTGTAATAATCCAACTGCTTTTGGATATTAGTTTTTTGGTCAGTAATCGAAAAACCATATCTGATTTTAGGATCCATGTACTTTCCCGGAGCAAGAGTACTGATATCTGTCAATAGTTTGCCCTTGACATTCTCACCCACGGTTAACTCAAATGGTATATGAACCTTTTTTACAGGATCCCATACAAAATTGTAAATCTTTGTTTTTTCAGCATTCGGACCGATATAATTCCACTGCTCGGTCAATCCCAAAGTAGATGTATCGGCCGCAATTTTATCCTCCGTAATATTTGCAGGATTGTATTTGTTTTCAGCAAGCACGAAAATTGCAGTAGATTCACGCACAGCTTCATTCAAAGAATTGGATGTATATACAACATTCGTCTGAATAGTATATAGATCACTCGTGTTTTTATGAGTTTTGATTGAATCCCCCATAATAAAAACCAGAGAAGCTACCAAAATCGAAAGAATCGCAATTGCAATCAATATTTCAACCAGAGTGAAGCCGTTATATTTATATTTTTTTTGCATGATTCCTCCTAATATAATTTTCTATCAAACTCATTTGATATATTTACTTCCATAGTCAAAATATGCTCCGAGTTTACGGAGTCATTATCATTTAGTTTCGATGTTGAAATAATTTTATAATAACAATCTTCCTTTTTATTTCCATTTTGAACAAACTCAATTTTAACTTTAATATCTCCTAAATAAGTTCCCGCAGCCGTATTCCCTTTTTTTACAATATTGGTCTTCGTAACTACATGCGCATTTCCTTTTCCTGTCGATTCCAAATAAACCGAAAAATTTTCTTCATTGGAAGGTTGCAATCTGGTAGATAATGCATTCCTAATAAGTGCTACGGTAAAAGCCGAGTTATCAGCCGAGCCCATTTCAAACCAATTATTATCATTCGGCTTGGTTGGGTCTGCCGGTGCGTACAAGAAAGCCAATCCCATTTCAATTCCCGCTTTGGATAAATAATATGATTGCATTTTCACGGAATTTCCAAAGGCAACTTTTTGACCCGAGTTTGCTAATGAAATCGCCACTCCTCCAACAAACATAACAAATACTGAAATCACAACAATTAAAGGAAGCAGCGAACCTTTTCTTTTGGTAAATCTCATAAAATCCCCCTTAATTTTTGTCAATTGTCAAACCCGTAAGATCACTCTTTGCACTTACCGGATTATATGTCCAAGTATAAGCCGTTGTAACACTCGTAACTTTATTTTTAACGAGGTATTCGGATTTTAGAATTCCTCCGCTAACGGAATATCTTACCTTTCCATTAGTAATTTCTTTAACAACAGGAGCTGTTATTTTCCCTTCAAATATATCTTTATACAACTCATTATTATAGTATTGGAGATAATCGACAAGGGTCTTCCCCTGAGAATTTTTCACTGTGAAACTGGCGGGAATAATATTTTTATTTTTATTGTTTAATGACCATTCTCGCATACAATATATCAATGTTTGATGATTGTACTTTACTTGCGTTTGTTCTGATGTTTCAATATAAATGCTCATCTTCGGCATCGCAATTAACAATATAATTCCCATAATTGCTAAAACGGCAATCAGTTCAATAGAAGTAAAGGCTCTTTTTCTCTTAAAAGTCTTCATAAATCCCCCGTTCTCTATATAATAATTCACATTTCTATAGCATAATAAGGCAAACAAAGTTGTTTGCCTTATTATGCTATAGCAAAAGCTATAGCATTTTTTAGAATTACTTGAATGCAACTCTTGCAGTAGCAGTCTTTGTTCCGTCAGCCCAATCAGCTGCATCAATTTTACCAGGTTTAGCATCCAATACGATTGTCGCAACTATTTGATCTGTTGCAGTTCCACCGATAGTGTACTGTGCACCTGTTGGCTTAGTGTTTGTAGTTCCATCTGCACCAAAAATTGTGATATCCGCATACTTTGAAGCTGTAGTTAAATCAGAAATTTTTGTTGGCCAAGCATTGTTGTCCGCATAGTAAACCTGGCAAGCAGATGCCAATGTTCTCGCATTACCTTGCAAAGTTCTGTAAGTTGCAGTACTTGTGCTTTGTGCAAATCTTGGAAGTGCGATAAGAATTAAAATTGCAATGATTGCCATAACGATTAGTAGTTCTACCAATGTAAAACCTTTTCTGTTTTGTAATTTTTTCATAAAAATTACCCTCCTTATAAAATATAAATAAAATAATGAAATATATTTATCGGCAAATGCCGGATAAACCGAATTAACCACCTACAACATTTGACATTTCAAACATCGGCATCATAATGGATATTACTATGAATCCGACGATTGTACCCATCACAATAATCATAGCGGGTTCCACCATCGCTACCATTCGCGCGATAGCAGTTTCAAATTCTTCATCGTAGAAGTCCGCCGTCTTGGAGAGCATGTCTTCAATAGAACCGGACTCTTCACCGATATGAATCATCGATGTCATCATCGTAGGAAATATCTCAATCCTTCTCAAAACCGAACTCAATGTCTCACCTTTTTTAACATCTTCCACCGCTCCACCCATGGAGTCCATAATCACAGTGTTATTCGTAACCTTTCCTGCGGATTCCATCGCTTGAATAATTGGAATACCGCTGGAGAGCAAAGTAGACATCGTTCTTGTGAATCGAGCTGTAGCAATAATAGCTATATATTTACTTATCTTAGGAATTCTCAATAAGAAAATATCCCAATTACGCTTGCCGTTTTCACTCTTTATATAACTTCTACCGAAGAATATCGATATAACGAAGAATATTAAAACGATATACCATCTCTTCTGTAAAAATTCACTAATAGTAACCAAAATCCGTGTTGTAATCGGCAACTCCACTCCGGCGGATGTAAACATATCCGTAAACATCGGCATTACCTTAACTAATATAAAGGTAACTACAACAACTGAAACTACAGCAAGTACCGCCGGGTAAATCATCGCCGACTTCATTTTGTTATTGATTTTATATTCTTTTTCATAGTGAACCGCAAGCTTTCCCAAAACATCATCCAGCTTACCTGTTAACTCGCCCGCGACCACCATATTGATCATAAGTGGTGGAAAAATGTCATCATACTTTGTCATGGATTTTGAGAATACGGTACCTTTTTGGACATCAAAAGAGATATCAATCAACGCTTCACGAAGTCTTCTATTCTCCGTTTGGGCGCCAAGCACTTCAAGCGCATTGATAATCGGCATACCTGCCGCCAACATGATATTGAGCTGTTTACAAAAAATCGCAATATCCTTCAGATTCGGTTTTTTGTTAAATATTCCCAGTTCCTTGATATCCTTGCTTTTTTCCTCAAGCTCTTGAATCATTATCGGGCGTTTGCCCTTTTCTCTTATAAGTCTTACGACTTCCTGTTTACTTCCCGCAACAACGGTTCCTATAGCGGTTGTACCGCTCGCATCGACTTCTTTATATCTAAAACTAGGCATTAAATCACTCCAATCTCTCTACTTATATACTCGTGATCTACTGCATATCGTTTGAGATTCTCAAGCGATATATCTCCATTTCTGTATAACATTATTAATGAAGCATCCATCGTTCTCATTCCAAATTTTGAGCCGGTCTGAATTTGAGTTTGAATCTGAGGTGTCTTCGCCTCTCTTATCAGGTTTCTAATAGCCGGTGTTGCAATCATGATTTCCAATGCCACCACACGACCTTTTCCATCCGCTCTTGGAATGATCTGCTGTGAAATAATTGCTTCCAATACCGTCGAAAGCTGTAATCTTATCTGACCTTGTTGGTCGGCATTAAAGGCATCCACAATACGGTCGATGGATTTTGCTCCTCCGACGGTATGTAGAGTCGACATTACCAAGTGACCGGTCTCTGCGGCAGTGAGTGCTGTCGCGATCGTCTCCAAATCTCGCATCTCTCCGACCTGTATAACATCCGGGTCTTGACGAAGTGCTGCGCGAAGCGCTCCATCGAAAGTTAATGTATCTCCCCCAAGCTCTCTTTGGTTGATAACACAGTTGCCATGACGATGTAAATACTCTATCGGGTCTTCAATTGTAATAATATGATCATTTCTGACACGATTCATGTGGTCAACCATTGCAGCCAAGGTTGTCGATTTACCGCTACCGGTCGGTCCGGTTACCAAAATCAATCCTCTTTGTTTCATTGATAAGTCTTTGAGAAGACTCGGTAATCTCAGTTGCTCCATCGATGGAATCTTGTCATTGATTAAACGAAAGGCAAGATTGTATGAACCTCTTTGTCGATAGGCATTCACCCTGAATCGAGCTTTCCCCTTGAGAGCGTAGGCAAAATCGACTTGTCCCTTATTTTTCAAAACTTCCCATTGCTTGTCATCTAAAATGGATCGAACGATCTCTAAGCTTTGTTCCGGCGTCACCGGCTCGGCATGTAATTTTTCCAAACGACCATGCTTTCTTATAATAGGCGGACTTTGAGTTGCAATGTGAACATCTGATGCCCCCTCTGTAAAAGCTATGTCTAATACAGTATCAATTTTTCTCATTTCTTCTCCTATTGGTCAACACTATAAGTTATTTTTAACATCTCATCAATAGTCGTAATTCCCTCATTTATTAAATCTACACAGGTTTTGTTAAGAGTCTTCATTCCTTTTTTTATCGCTTCTTCTTTGATTTCGTCAATTGCATTTCCTCTGTCTATCATGCGACGGATGTCTCTGTCCATTACTAATATTTCATGAATCGCAATTCGTCCTGCATAACCCGAACCGGAACAGTAATTACAACCTTTTCCTTTATAAGCAACATTTACTCCCAAGTCTTTGGTTATCAATTTTTCTTCATCGGTAAGCTCATGAACTTCTTTACAGCGTGTACAAATTCTTCGTACCAATCGCTGTGCGATAACTCCGATTACGGATGAAGAAACCATGTAGGACTCGACTCCCATGTCGATAAAACGCGAAATGGTACTCGCCGTGTCATTGGTATGAAGTGTAGATAAAACCAAGTGACCTGTTATCGCGGCTCTTGTTGCAATCTGTGCCGTCTCCGCATCTCGAATCTCACCGACCATGACAATGTCGGGGTCTTGACGAAGAACTGAGCGCAATCCGGATGCAAAAGTAAGACCCGCTTTCGTATTAACCTGTACCTGATTTATCCCTTCAAGTCTATATTCGACAGGATCCTCTATTGTTATAATATTTTTCTTAATATCATTTAACTCTCTTAATACTGTATATAATGTTGTGGATTTACCGGAACCCGTTGGGCCGGTAACCAGTATGATTCCTTCCGGCGCTTTGATGATTTTATCAAAAAGTTCCAAGTTGTATGCGGTAAATCCAAGTTGTTCTTTCGTAACGGAAATTGCATTTCTGAAAAGCAAACGCATTACGACTTTTTCACCGTAAACTGTCGGCAGGATGGAAATACGCAAGTCGATTGGAATTCTATCCACCACCGTTTCAACACGACCGTCCTGCGGTATTCTTCGCTCCGCAATATCCAACTTACCGATAATTTTAATTCTGGTGATTAATGCTGAGTGAGTTTTCCTAGGAAGAACCATATTTTCCACAAGCTCACCGTCAATTCTAAATCGAATCCGAACCATATCTTCGAACGGCTCAATATGAATATCGCTGGCTCTTAGTCTTGCTGCCTGTGATATCATCGAATTGACAAGTCGTACAATCGGTGCATTGGCTACATCATCCGCCTCTTCATCCTGGTCTTCTTCAATTTCACGAAATTGAGAGTCAAATTCTTTGACAGCCTCTTGCGCACTCTCCGAAGAATCAAAATACTTGCTGATTGCCTTTTGGATATCCGATTTTGAACTGATAACCACTTTAACACTCAAACCGGTGATAACCTGAACATCATCCACCGCCAATACATCCAGCGGGTCGGACATCGAAAGTAGAATCTTTCCATCTTCCACATTCAAGGGAATAATATTATATCTTCGGGCAATATTTTCAGAAATAATTTTGACCGCATTCGGATTGATAATATATTCGTTCAAGTTAATATAAGGAATCTTTAATTGGGCTTCCAAAGTTTTCAATATAATATTCTCATCAATAATTCCTAAATCTATTAGAACCTCACCCAATTTTTTCTTTGATTCTTTTTGTGCTGCTAAAGCCTTCTCCAGTTGCTCCGGTGTTATCATATTGTGATTTACAAGTATGTCGCCAAGCCTTTGCTTCTTTCTCATGTTTCCCCCTGTATGCAACTAATCGTAGGCTTCTAATATCGCCTTGTTCATTACTTTCACCTTTGAAAACACACAATCGCTCTTAATAAATAAAGGAAAGTAATGACGGATCCACTTTGTAACTTTTGTAACCTTTCCCACAGTTTTTCCAAAGTTTTCCCGCTCGATATCCATATTACCCATTCCTTTGGAGCGTTAAACATCACGATAAACGAAAAGAATAAAATTATTTTTCTACAAATCAAATCATTAAAGCGTCAGTCTGTAACCACTTTATAATTGCGGTTCAAGTTTTTACTCATTTCGATTATTGTTTCTCTATAAAATAAGACGGTTTCACTGCAATAATCTCACAAAGCATTGATATCAAATATTCCTATTCGAATTAGATTTCAATACATTTGTTGCCATCAAAAATTTTTTGACGGCAACAAAATTTTTTCTATTCAGCTTAATAAAACATCCAATTTAAAATTCCGCAGTCCCTACGGTTCTCGGGAATGGAATCACATCTCGAATATTATTGATGCCGGTCATATACATCAAAAGTCGCTCGAAGCCGAGCCCGTATCCCGCATGATTTACTCCGCCGTATTTTCGAAGTTCCAAATACCACCAATAATCATCGATATTCATATCCAACTCTTTCATTCTCGCAACGAGCTTATCGTAATTTTCTTCCCGCTGCGAGCCGCCGATAAGCTCACCGACGCCCGGAACCAACAAATCCGCCGCCGCTACGGTTTTACCGTCCGGATTTTGTTTCATGTAGAAAGACTTGATCGCTTTCGGATAATCCGTCACAAAGACCGGCTTTTTGAATACCGTTTCCGCGAGATAGCGCTCATGCTCGGTTTGCAAATCCGCTCCCCATTCCACTTTGTATTCAAATTTCTGTCCGGACTCCTGCAAAAGTTTTACCGCTTCGGTGTAAGTGATTCTTCCAAAATCCGAATTTACCACATTGTCCAAACGGCTGAACAGCTCTTTATCGATAATTGAATTGAAAAACTCCATTTCCTCCGGTGCATTTTCACGAACATAGTTGATGACGAATTTTAGCATCGCTTCAGCATTGTCCAGATAGTCGGTCAAATCCGCGAACGCCATCTCCGGCTCCATCATCCAAAATTCCGCAGCATGACGAGCGGTATTGGAATTTTCGGATCGGAAAGTCGGCCCGAAAGTATAAATATTTTTGTACGCGAGCGCAAAAGCTTCACCGTTGAGCTGACCGCTTACCGTCAAATTCGTACTTCTTTTGAAGAAATCCTGCGTATAATCGATTTCGTCGTTTTCTTTCGGCGGATTGAGCAAGTCCAAAGTCGTCACCTTGAACATTTCTCCGGCGCCTTCCGCATCGGAGCCCGTAATTATCGGTGTGTTGACATAGACAAATCCATTTTCCTGAAAAAATTTGTGGATTGCATACGCCGCCAATGAGCGCACTCTGAAAACCGCATTGAACGCATTCGCTCTCGGGCGAAGATGTGCAATCGTTCGTAAATATTCAAAAGTGTGGCGTTTCTTTTGAAGCGGAAAGCTCGCATCGGATGTCGCCTCTACTGTAATTTCTTTCGCTTTCAGCTCAAAAGGCTGCTTCGCCCCCGGCGTTTCCACCAGTTCGCCTTTGACACGAACCGCGGTCGCAATCGGCAGCTTTGCAATCTCTTTGAAATTTTCCACAACGCCGTCTTCAAATACGACTTGTAAATTCTTGAAGAAAGTCCCATCGTTGAGCTCGATAAAGCCAAAGCTTTTTTGGTCACGCAAAGTTCTAATCCATCCCTCAACTAAAATTTCGCTTCCTTTATATACATCCGTTTTTCTAAACAATTCTTTGATATCGGTTTTTTTCATCTCTTGTCCATCCTATTATCGATAGTATCCCATCGGATTTACTGTTTTACCATTGATGCGCACTTCAAAATGCAGGTGATTCCCGGTCGAATATCCTGTCGAGCCCACCTGTGCAATCACCTGACCTTTTGCAACGGTAGAGCCTTCGCTGACGAGCAATGCCGAATTGTGCGCATAGACCGTCACGATTCCGCCGCCATGATCAATCGCCACAACATTGCCGTAGCTGTTTTGATAACGCGAAGTGATTACCGTTCCGGCTGCCGCTGCAAGTACCGAAGTTCCTCTCGGCGCCGCGATATCCTGTCCTTGATGGAAGCTGCTGATTCCCGAAATCGGATCCGATCGTCTTCCGTAGCCGGAGGTAAGCGTTCCTCGAATCGCAAGCGGCCACATCAACGCTCCGCCGGTATATGGTCTCGTGTTACTTCCGCTCTGGCGCATCGCCGCCAAAATTCGTTGCTCTATAATATTGGACTGCTTCTGCAATTCCGCTTCTCGTCTCTTGAGCAAATTGATATCCTTCGCCACTTCATTTTTTGCGGCTTCCTGCGAGGAGCGATAGCCTTCCAGCTGCGCCTGCTCACTTTTTATCTGCTGTTGCACCGCGGTCATTCTATCTTTTTCCGCGAGCAATTTTGTTTTTTGTTCTTCCAATCGCTTACGATTGTTCTCGAGTTCTTCCAGCATTTCACGGTCGGCATTTACAATCTGTTGCACATTGTATGCATTGGAAACCAAATCGGGAATGCTTTTGGATTCAAGCAGCAGTTGGAAATAAGTCATATCGGAAGTTTTATACATCGCTCGAATGCGCTCTTTGAGCAATTCTTCATTTTCCACAATTTCATTTTCCGTCGATGCAATCTGCTCTTTGGTCGCTTTGATATTGATATTCAGATTCTTCATCTGCTTCTGCAATTGCGCCAAACGAGCTTCCACGCCGGCAATTTGACCGTCCAACTGGTATATTTTTGAAGAAAGATTCTTCATCTCTTTATTTTTTTCGTTGATTTCGCGACGAACCTCTCGCCTTTGTGCATTCGTTGACTTTAACTTGTCCCTGTCGCTCTTTTTTGCGGCGAAGGAAAATGTCGAGGTCGCCATCGTAGCGATAAGAGCACATGCTATGACTTTTTTAAGGTTCATACTACACCTCCAAATACTGTCTCACCGATGTGACGGAACCCACCGTTCCGATTCCGATTCCCATAGCCAAGAAAACGGCTACGATATTCATAAAGATATCTTCAATATGCAAGATATATCCGTTGATAAAACTTACATTATCCGTCGTGAAGAAATCATACATCACATGATACATGACATGAGTCAGTCCGATGGCAATCAATGCTCCGATAAATCCGAGTATCAATCCTTCAATGATGAAAGGCCAACGCACGAACCAGTTGGTCGCTCCCATGTATTTCATAATAAAAATTTCATTTTTTCTGGCGTTAATCGTCAATCGAATCGTCGTTGAAATAATGAATATCGACACAAAGACCAGCACGACCATCAAAATCAAACCGAAACGATTGATGGTGTTGACCATTTTTGAAAGCTGCTCGATAATATCTTTGTAGTATCGAGTTTCTTCGACTCCTTTAATCTCATTGATATTTTTGACCAAGGTGTCCGCTTGCTTTGCATTCTTTATTTCGACAACATATGAATTTTGTAAAGGGTTTTTGATGCCGTCGAGCAAATAAGCTTTGTCTCCCCAACGCTCTTTGAGTTTAAGCAGCGCTTCTTCTTTCGACTCGTAATGAACCGCGGCTACATTGGGCATCGCTTTCAGCTTCGCTCCGATTTCCTGTTGCTTCGCCTCATCCAATGCATCATTCATATACACATTGACCGCATTGAATTGATCCTGCGTTTTTGAAGTAATATTGTTGAGATTCAAAACGATGCAGAGCATGACGCCGAATACAAACAGCGAAGATGCCACCGACGCCACCGATGCAATCGCCATCGAGCGATTGCGCACCATTCCGTAAAATGCCTCTTTGATATTATAAAGGAAGCTATTTAACATAAGTATAATTCCCCCTTTGCATATCACTCAGTATTTTTCCTTCGTCAATCGTGATTACACGCTTTTGAAGTTTATCCACAATTTCTTTGGCATGGGTCGCAACGATTACCGTCGTGCCGCGACGATTGATGTCCAAAAGCAATCTCATAATCTCATCCGCATTGTGCGGGTCGAGATTTCCCGTCGGCTCGTCCGCAATCAACAGCATCGGATTGTTGATAATCGCTCGGGCGATACCCACCCTTTGCTGCTCTCCGCCGGAAAGCTGCGAAGGATAGCTTTTCGCTTTGTGACTCAAGCCGACCAGCGAAAGTGCGACCGGTACTTTTCGGCGAATGCTCTTTTTGTTGTTTTGGGTAATCTCCATCGCATAGGCGACATTCTCATAAACGGTTTTGTTGGCGAGCAACTTAAAGTCCTGAAAAACCACGCCGATATTTCGGCGAAATTTCGGAATCGTTCGCTGCGTCAAATCGCTCACATCGATATCGTTAATGGTCAATCTGCCTTGCGTAATCTGTTGCTCCCTAAGTAATAATCGAATAAAGGTTGACTTTCCCGCTCCGGAACTTCCCACAAGAAAAACAAATTCCCCTTTACCGATATAAAGATTCACATCTTCCAATGCGTATTTATCTTTCTTTTCATATTGTTTATAAACATTTTCAAATCTAATCAAACTTTGCCTCCTACCCTAAGGATAGTTACTCTCTTAGCATATTATTAGTTAATACTGCAAACTCATCAATCGTCAATGTCTCTCCTCGGCGTTTCGGGTCGATATTCGACTTCTCCAACGCAACAAGCACTCTCTCCTTATCAAAATCCTCATAAGTCGAAAGCGCATTGAGTATTGTTTTTCTTCTTTTGGAAAAAGAACCTCTCACTACTTTAAAGAAAAGAGACTCGTCAAAGACTTCGACCGCTTTTTTCTCTTTCATTTTCAATCGAATAACCGTCGAGTCCACATTCGGTTCCGGAATAAAAGCGGATTTTGGAACTTTTGCAATCGTCTCGGCGCTCGCATAGTATTGGATGGCTACGGTAAGGCTGCCGTAATCTTTGCTTGATGGCTTTGCCGTAATCCGCTGCGCCACTTCCTTTTGTATCATCAATACGAAAGAATCGAGTGCAACTTCACTTTCTAAAAATTTCATAATAATTGCTGTTGTAATATAGTATGGAAGATTCGCAACCACTTTGACCGATTTGCCAACTGCATTTTGCTCCACCAGCTCTTTGATGTCGGTCTTTAGAATATCCTGATTCACGATATGGATATTGTCAAATTCCGACAGCGTTTCCTCCAAAATGGGAATGAGCGAACGGTCAATCTCGACCGCAATCACTTTTTTTGCTCTCGTCGCCAATTCATAGGTCAGCGTTCCGATGCCCGTTCCGATTTCAAACACGATATCTTCATCGGTTAACTCCGCAGCATCGACGATTTTGCCCAATATATTTTCGTCCACCAAAAAATTCTGTCCCAATGATTTGGTCAAACGAAAATCATAATTGCTCATAATTTCTTTGGCTCTGCTTCGTGTTGCTAATTTACTCATCTTCCACCATCATATTGTTGCACCGCTCGATTAAATTCCTCTCTGGTTATTCCGAAATTGTTGAGTCTGGATATAAATTGTTTGGTATTTCCATATCCGATGCCGAGAATTGCACCGATGGCATCGCGTTTTTCACTTGCGTTGTCGGAAATGGTCAAATCATTTTCCACCATGTCGGCAATTGTGAATTCATTTCGCTTTTTCACCACCAAGCAATGTGCTTTTTTCAGTGCGTCCATAATCGCCTCGGGAGATGCGTTTTCAACTCCGATGTCCTGACCTTTGGTTGCCAAATCCCGCGGAATATAAGCGTGCTTACAATTTTTTGTCAGCTTTTGCACTTCTTTTCGTATTTTTTCACCGGCATAGTCGGGGTCGGTCAATATAATAATGCCCCGCGATTCACCGGCTTTTTTTATTCTCTCTCGAATATGCTTCGGCAATCCGTATCCGTTGGTCGCAATCAATTCCGCATCCACTGCTTTTTTGACTGCCGAGATATCATCCTTGCCTTCCACTACAATAATTTCTTTTATCATGGATTCTCCCTAATTCAATAAAAGAGTATATCTATAAGCCGAGTTCTGTCTTGAATAGCCATCTATCTAGGCTCCTTGTCACCAAGAAGCTCAAGCGACCTACCTACGGATAAGGACGGGCAGCCCTCTTTCTCGATCCTATTTGGTCTTGCTCCGAGTGGGGTTTACATAGCCAAATCAGTCTCCTGATTGCTGGTGAGCTCTTACCTCGCCTTTCCACCCTTACCGTTGCCGGCGGTATCTCTCTGTTGCACTTTCCTTGGAGTCGCCTCCACTAGGTGTTACCTAGCACCCTTGCCCTATGGAGCTCGGACTTTCCTCATGATTTCTCATGCGACTATTCGATATACTCCATTCATTATACAATAACAATGTCAATATATCAATGTTTTATGACATTCTTTTTTGGATGAGCCGCTGAATTTTACATACTTTTTACACTTAGCTTTTTTGAATTTTATCCGAATAACATTAGAGAAGGTTTTCTTATCCGTAAGAAATTCAAACTAATAATCTATTTTGTTTTATTTTTACTTTGTATTGTAAATTTCTATATTTCGGTTTACAATAAATCTGGAAGGAGTTTATTATGTTTGTACAATCCCACAAGGTTATGGCGGATTGGATTTATAATTTTGTTGAAGAACACACGGATGTGTCTCTCAATTTGTTGCGTTTTAGAGCAGGGAACATGAGTCCCGACTTGCCATTGTATCACAGTCACCTAAAACATTATAAGCATCAAAACTTTGAGTATATTTTAAATATGATATATGAGCTTTCAAGAACCAATCCCAATACCAATGTCGGTACGCTCAAAAATTATTCGTATCGTCTCGGCGTGATTTGTCACTATATTTGCGATTATTTTTGCTTTCCGCATCATAACCGCCGATATTTTCACGACAAACTCGGGGAGCATCTCGCTTATGAAAAAGATTTGCACAAAATCATCAAGAAGTTTAAGCAGTCGGATTATTTGCCGCAGTATTATTTCAACGAGATAATGGATCAAAAAAGTAATTCAAAATTTGATCTTTTGTCGATGATTGAGGAATTCCATCGAGATTATATGTCCGAAACTCCGTCATTTTATACGGATGCGACTTATGCGATAACAGTTACATCCATCATCGCATCGGTTATTGTGTTGGCTTCCATCAAAATTGTTGAATTGGAGCCGCTCGCAAGCGAACTTGAATCATTGCAGGCTGCATTTGCAGTATAAGAACGGGACAACCGTTCTTTTTTTATGCCCGAAATGAAAAATCAGATAAAAATTTCTATTTTGGATTTCGGCTTGCCAATTCCATTTTGGATTTCATTTTTTATTTTTGGGTTGTCGGTTTCATTTTATATTTTGCATTTTCAAAATTCGATTTCAAGTTTTGTTTTGTATGTCAAAGCTTCTTTCGTTATCGCAAATTTTTTGCGCATCAAAAAGGACAGCCGTCGGCTGTCCCTTTTTGTTTCTTTTTTTCGATATCGGTTGCTCAAACCGGATTAGTCCATAATGGATACTACTACTCCGGATCCTACCGTTCTTCCACCTTCACGAATCGCGAAGCGTAGTCCTTCTTCGATCGCAATCGGTGTGATTAGCTCCACTTTCATGTTGATGTCGTCTCCAGGCATTACCATCTCTACTCCTTCCGGTAGTGAAATGTCTCCTGTTACATCGGTTGTTCTGAAGTAGAACTGTGGTCTATATCCTTTGAAGAATGGAGTATGTCTTCCTCCCTCTTCTTTCTTCAATACATATACTTGTGCTTCGAATTTGGTGTGTGGCTTAATCGATCCCGGCTTCGCCATTACTTGTCCTCTTTCGATTTCGTCTCTCGCCACTCCTCGTAGCAATGCTCCGATGTTGTCTCCCGCTTGTGCTTGGTCAAGTAGTTTTCTAAACATCTCTACTCCGGTTACAACTACTTTTCTCGGCTCGTCTGTAAGTCCTACTACTTCTACTTCGTCGGATACTTTCAATACTCCTCGCTCTACTCTTCCGGTTGCTACGGTTCCTCGTCCGGAAATGGAGAATACATCCTCTACCGGCATCAAGAATGCTTTGTCTACATCTCGCTCAGGCTCCGGAATGTATGCGTCGATTTGCTCAAACAATTCTACGATTTTGTCTCCCCATGGGCTTGTCGGATCTTCCAATGCTTTTAGTGCGGATCCTCTTACGATTGGTGTATCGTCTCCAGGGAATTCGTACTCGTTTAGTAGTTCTCTTACTTCCATTTCTACCAACTCAAGCAGCTCTTCGTCATCTACCATGTCGCATTTGTTTAGGAATACGACGATGTATGGTACCCCTACCTGTCTGGATAGTAGGATGTGCTCTCTTGTTTGCGGCATCGGTCCGTCTGCTGCGGAACATACCAAAATCGCTCCGTCCATCTGTGCCGCTCCGGTAATCATGTTTTTTACATAGTCGGCATGGCCCGGACAGTCTACGTGTGCGTAGTGTCTGTTTGGTGTTTCGTATTCTACGTGGGAAGTTGAGATTGTGATTCCTCTTTCTCTTTCTTCCGGTGCTTTATCGATTTTGTCGAAATCTACCGCGGAACCCAATCCGTATCTTTGGTGCAATGTTTTTGTGATTGCCGCCGTCAATGTTGTTTTTCCGTGGTCAACGTGTCCGATGGTTCCGATGTTAACATGTGGTTTGGTTCTTTCAAATTTAGCCTTAGCCATTTCTATCCCTCCTAAATTTTAAGTAGAGTAATATTTTATGTTGGAGCTCACGAGCGGACTTGAACCGCCGACCTCGTCCTTACCAAGGACGTGCTCTACCGACTGAGCCACGTGAGCAAGTTACCTTCCTTATTTTATAAAATATTAGAGCAACTTGTCAATAGTTTTCTTTTTATTCTTTGGATTGTGCTGCTAATACCTTTGGCGGTAATCCCAACTTTTGTTGCCATTTCTGCATAGGAATATCCTTCAACATATAGATATAACACTTGCAATTCCTTCTCTGTAAGAATTTCTTTGAGTTTTTTCTCCAGCAATTCCGAGCGCTCTTTCAGCAAAAAAATTGTTTCCGGATCTTTTGATTCAAAAGTTTTTGTAAAAGCGATTTGACCCAATTCTTCTTTCTCGTCCTTTTCCGCATCCAATGAGATGGAATTGTTCAGCGGGCCATGTTTTTTTCGGTTGGCGCTTCGAATCGCATTGATAATTTGTCGATTGATGCAGGTTTTTGCAAATACATGAAAATATATCCCTTTGGAGCGGTCGAAATCCCGAATCGCTTTATACAGTCCAATCATCCCTTCCTGCAAAATATCCTGCGCATCACCGCCGACAATATTGTACGGCATGGCGATTTTCTTTACCAGATTTTTATATTTGTGCAAAAGATAATCCTGACTCTCTCTGTCTCCATGTCCGGCTTTTTCCGCTATCACATCATCCTGCGCGTTCACTTGCTCCGATGCGGTCATCATTTTCTCGATAATATCAGCTCCTTCTAATTTTCTCCAGCTTTTCCAATGTTTCTTTGTCAATATGTTGCCCCAATGTGTATCTTCCGTCCAAATTTTCTTTGATGGTGTGGCGAATGTCCTCTTTGCTTTTATTCACTTCCAAAAGCAACTCGCGCGCGGTCAGGCGAACGGCTCCTTTGCCGAGCACCATATTTTGCTCCACCATATCATTGGTGGCAACTCGAATAATCGCATGGCGTTTGTATTTGTAATCATGGATGAATTTTTCGATATAATGGTCAGCCGTTTGATTCTCCTTCGTGAAAACAATCGTAAGGTTTTTGATTTTCTCCACGCGATTGTTCGTCCCTTTAACCCGATAGGCATCATATACAATGTAAGTTTCTATTCCATTGTAATCGGCATATTCGGAAATTCGGTTATTAAGTTTGTGTCTGGCGTCTTCCAAATTTTCGCCGGCAATTTTTACCAAGTCGCCCCATGCGTTGATGATATTGTAGCCATCTATCAAAAGTACATTATTTCTTATCTGCTTCATTTTCTCTGCCTTACGACTTCATACATCAATATCGAAGCGGCGACGGATGCATTCAGCGAGCTGATGGCGCCCTTCATCGGAATCGAAAGAATAAAGTCGCTTTTCTCCCTCAGAATTCTCGAAATCCCTCTTCCTTCATTGCCGACGATCAGCGCGACATTGCCGCGCAAATCCGCTTCGGTATAACATTGACCATCCATATCCAAACTGTATATCCAAACATTGTTTTTTTGGAGCTTCTCCACCGTCTGCGCCAAATTTGAAACGCGAACGATTTTGACATAGCTCGTCGCGCCCGCCGATGTTTTTTCGACGGTGGCATTGACCTGTATCGCTCGTCTTTTCGGAATGATAATCGCATCGACGCCGGCTGTCTCGGCAGTACGGATAATCGCTCCGAAATTATGCGGGTCTTCGATTTCGTCCAATATCAAAAAAAATCCGTTGCCTTGCGAAAAATCGGACAACACTTCATCCAAATCGTAGTATTTATACCCCGAAACCGACGCGATAACTCCTTGATGATTATGACTTTCGCTCATTTCATCCAGCTTGGCTTTATCGACGGTTTTGACAATCACTCTCGCCGCCTTCGCCATGCCGACGATTTTTTGCAACGAGCCGTCAACTTCGCCTTTTTTGATATAAATCACATCCAACTCGCGACGATTTTTCAGCGCCTCCAAGACGGCATTTCTTCCTTCAATCTGCATGCGTTCCCTTTCTAAATCAGCGATTCGATTCGCTTTTTCGGGATGTCCGGACGACCGCAAGTCATCTTTCCTTCCTTACATTTTCCGGTATAACAGCTCGGCCCCGCTTTTCGGAACAGAATCGGCGCCACTTTTTTACATTCTCTGAGCATTTCGTATGCCAGCTCCTTGATTTCCCATTGTGCACGCTCGCAGCATCGCTTGGCAAAAAAGTTAAGCAATGTGCGCGCATTCATCGTGACGACAATTTTCGTTTCGCAGGCATTCGGAAAAACATATCGAGCATCTTCAATCGCTTCTTTTTCCGTTCTTCCCGCTTCCATCAGCAAATCCACCAAATCCGAATAATCTTTTTGCGACTGCTCCATCGCCCGAATATATTTTTCTTTTGCCGACGGAATCGCTTCAATCGACGGCGGAATAATATATTCCATTTTGTCAAGTCGAACATATCGCTGCGACTGCTGAGAATACGATGCGATTCGATGTCTTACCAATTGATGCGAACAGGCTCTTGAAATTCCTTCGATTGCAAAAGTGAAACTCGCATGCTCAATCGGACTCTCATGTCCGATGCTGACGAGCATATTCAAAAATTTATCGACCTGCTCATCGCTCAAATTATTTCCGATTTCTTCAACCCCCACCGGTGAATAACAAAGTTTTGCCGCCATCGTCGCCACTTTGTCCGGCTCACTCGAATGGGCAATCAATTTTACTCTTAACTTCGCCATAATTCTCCTTTAAAACAAACTTAGTTGATTGCTCTCCGGTAATCCGTTCAGACAGCCATGTGCCAACAAGGTGTCGATTACCGTCTTACTAGCCTTGGTTCTTTTGCGGAAATCCTCCAATGAAATAAATTCTTTGACGGATTCTTCCGCTATTTTTTCCGCCACGGTCTCACCCAAACCTTGAATGGAAATGAGCGGCGGCAACAATTTATTATCTATAATCTTAAACTTCTTCGCGTCCGATTGATAAATATCGACATTCAAAAGCTCAACTCCGCGCTCGTACATTTCGTATGCAAGCTCGAGTACGGTCAACACGCCCTTTTCTTTTGCCGAAGCATCCTGCCCTTGGGCTTCGATTTCTTTGATATTCGCCAACACTTCTTTTTTACCTTTTGAAATGATGTCCACATCAAAATCCTCCGCCTTGGTCGTGAAAAAGGTCGCGTAGAATGCTTCTTTATGAAACACTTTGAAATATGCGATTCGAAACGACATCATCACATAGGCGGCGGCATGCGCCTTCGGGAACATATATTTGATTTTTTGACAGGATTCGATATACCAATCCGGCACATCCTGCTCCCTCATCGCGTCGATATGCGCATCGGTCAGCCCTTTTCCCTTTCGCACATTCTCCATGATTTTGAACGAAGTCAGCGGCTCCAATCCTTTTTGAATCAAAAAATTCATAATGTCGTCTCGCGTGGAAATGACATCCTTGAGCGTTACGATATTTTTTCGAATCAGCTCCTGCGCATTGTTGAGCCAAACATCCGTACCATGTGAAAGACCGGAAATTTGTAAAAGCTCGGCAAAGGTGGTCGGCTTGGTATCCATCAGCATCTGACGAACGAATTTCGTTCCGAATTCCGGAATACCCAAAGTTCCCGTATCGCAACCGATTGCGGACAGATTGCATTGAAGCGGCTTTGACGATGTAAAAATCCCCATCGTCGTGCTGTCGTCCAAATGGATACTCGTCGCATCGATTCCCGTAAAGTCTTCCAACATTTTGATAATCGTCGGCACATCGTGTCCGAGAATATCGAGTTTCAAAATTCGACCGCTGATGGAATGATAGTCGAAATGCGTTGTCAGCACGCCGGATTTGGAATCATTCGCCGGATGCTGAATCGGTGTAAAATCATAAATATCTTTGTAATTCGGCACGACCATAACCCCGCCCGGATGCTGTCCGGTCGTCCGTTTGATGCCCGTCGTTTTATCTCTCAGTCGGAGAGCCTCCGCCGAATTTACTTTGATGCCGTAATCTTCAATATATTTTTGGACATAGCCGTAAGCGGTTTTCTCCGCGATCGTGCCGATGGTTCCCGCACGAAATACATAGTCCTTCCCGAACAATTCCTCGGTATATTTATGCGCTCTGCTCTGATATTCTCCGGCAAAGTTCAGGTCGATATCAGGCTCCTTGTCCCCTTCGAATCCCAAGAAAACTTCAAACGGAATATCATGTCCTTCCTTCGTCAGTTCATTGTTGCATTTCGGACACATTTTATCCGGCAAATCCATTCCCGATGCCACACTGCCGTCATCGATAAATTCGCTGTATTTGCATTTGCTGCAAATATAGTGCGGCGGCAGCGGATTGACCTCCGTAATGTCGCTCATCGTCGCTGCAAAGGAAGAACCGACCGAGCCTCGCGAGCCGACGAGATAGCCGTCCGCAATCGACTTGGTAACGAGTTTTTGTGCGATGATATACATGACGGCATAGCCGTTTCCGATAATTGAGCCCAGTTCTCTCTCCAGCCGCTTCTCCACGATTTCCGGCAATTCATCGCCATAGATTCTTTTTGCCTTTGCAAAACACATTTCACGAAGCTCCGTATCCGAGCCCTCGATTTCCGGTGGATAAGTTCCGTCGGGAATCGGCTTGAACTCTTCGATGAGCTCCGCGATTTTGTTGGTGTTCTCCACGACGACTTCGTATGCATTTTCTTCGCCCAAATAGGAAAATTCTTCCAGCATCTCATCGGTCGATCGATAGTACAATGCTCCGTTATCCAAATCCTTGGAGAACTTTTGCGCCGCTTTGAGCACATCGCGAACGACGGAATCCGCCTTGTTGATATAATGCACATCACCGGTGGCAACCACCGTTTTGTTGTATTTTTTTCCAAGTTCAAAAATTCTTTTGTTGATTCCCTGCAGCTCGCCCACTCCTCCGACAAGTCCTTTTTTAATCAAAAATTCATTGTTGTCCCATGGCATGATTTCCAAATAATCATAGTATCGAACGATGGACGCAAGCTCGTTTTCCGGTCGGTTTTTGAGCACCGCCGAATACAATTCACCCGATTCGCAGGCGCTTCCCAAAAGCAATCCTTCCCGATGTGCAGCGAGTACGCTCTTCAAAATTCTAGGCGTTTTGTAGAAATGGTTGACATGAGAATCGGAAATAATTTTATACAGATTTTTCAATCCGCTCAGATTCTGTGCCAAAATTACGATATGAGACGCTCTTTTGGATTTGTAATCATTATCGACGATTTTCTGATTGACCTGCTCCAGCGTTTCAATGCCGCGCTCTTTGAACATCTCCAAAAATTTCAAAAATATCTCAGCGGTGGCTTGAGCGTCATCGACCGCACGGTGATGATTTTCCAAACTGATACCGAGTTTTTTCGCAACCAGATTCAATTTATGGCTTTTCATATCGGTCAAAAGCGCGCGCGAAACCGCAACGGTGTCAATCGCCTTGGATTCGTACGGCAAATTCAGCCGATTGCAATTTTCGCGTATGAAACCCGTGTCGAAATCGCTGTTGTGTGCCACCAACATCGCATCACCGATAAAATTCATAAACTCCGGCAATACGACATCGATGGTCGGTTTGTCCGCAAGCATCTCGTCGGTAATTCCGGTCAATTCGATGATTTTCGCCGACAGTTTTCTCTCCGGATTGATGAGTCTGCTGAAGCTGTCCACGATTTTCCCGTCGGAGATTTTGACCGCACCGATTTCCGTAATTCTATCCTGTGACGAAGAAAGCCCCGTCGTCTCGATGTCAAAAACGACAAAATCCTGACTGAGCGGAAGATCATTGTATTCTTTAAGCACATTCATCGTATCATCGACCAGATAGCCTTCGACTCCGTAAATGATTTTGACACCATGCTTTTTGCCCTGCTCCATCGCTTCCGGAAATGCCTGCACGACGCCATGGTCGGTAATCGCAATCGCCGGATGCCCGAAGTCCGCCGCCTGTTTGACAAGGTCTTTGACACTTTCAATCGCATCCATCGAGGACATATTGGTGTGCAGATGAAGCTCGACTCTTTTCTTCTCCGCCTTATCCTCTCTTTTGACCATCTCGGCTTTGTTGATGTCTTTGACGGAGAAGGTCAACTCGCGACTGTATGTGTCGAGCATGTAATCGCCTTTGAGTTTGACATAGCTGCCGTCTTTGAGTGGCGCATCCTCCCCTTTGAAAAACAATTTGCAGTTGACGGATGCGGTTCCGTCGGTGATTGCAAAAGTTTGTATATTGGTTTTGCCGTTGGTTTTTCGAATATCGGACGCAAAAACTCGACCTTGCACCACTACGGATTTTTCAAGGTCGCTCAGTTCCGCCAAAGTGATGCTCTCCGATAAAATCTTTTTACCGTAAAGCACCTCGCCGTCACTCGACGCAGGTTTTGAAACGGTTTTAGTCGGCGTTGTCATCTCTTTCATTTTTTCAGCTATAATTTTGTTGCTCTCTTCAAAGTAGCTGTCCAAGTCGATATCGCTCGACATGTCGTTGACATGAACCTGAACATCCAGCCCTAAGCTCATCGCCGCCGATTTTTTAATCTGTTGATCCAGCTTCTTGCTTTCGATGCTGTTTTTAACCACCTTGTCATGAACATTGAGCGTGATTTTATGCTCATCGCCGGTGCAATTGCAGTCAATCGAGATGCAACTGTCGATTTTTTTGCTCGCCGGACAATATTTTTCCAAAATATATTCGACATTCGGAATGTATTCTTCTATCGACGCAGCTCCTTTTTCTTCGCAAGAGCATTTTGTCAAAATCGTCACTTTGCTCAGCAGAGGATTTCTATTTTTACATTCCTCTTCCAGCCCATGCAACAATTCATAGCGAATCACCTCATCCGATTGTATGCAAAATTCAAGTCTCGCTTCTTTTTTGTATAAGCGAATGCTGTTGATTTTTATATTGTTGTTTTGTAAATATTCTTTGATAACCCGCATAGAGCCTCACTACATTTTTTGTATTTCCGATAACAAAACTTCTTCTATTTCCTCTTCTTTGAGCTTTCGAACAATCTGCCCTTTTTTGAACAGAATCGCTTCGCCGTTTCCGCCGGCGATTCCGATATCCGCCTCTTTCGCCTCGCCGGGACCGTTTACCGCGCAACCCATGATGGCAACCTTGAGCGGTTTTTTGATCCCCTCCATCTTCTTTTCCATGCGCTCCGCCAATTCAATCAGATTGATTTTGGTTCTTGCGCAGGTCGGGCAGGAGACGATTTGAATGCTCTCCCTATCCAAATCAAGGGCACTCAAAATATTTTTGGCAACATAAATTTCTTCGACCGGATCCGCCGTCAACGACACGCGAATCGTATCGCCGATGCCTTTGAGCAGAAGATGTCCGATGCCGATTGCCGATTTCACCGTACCTTTTTGCATCGTTCCCGATTCGGTTATGCCCAAATGCAAAGGGTAGTCCGATATTTTCGAGAATTCTTCGTAGGCTTCAATCGTACGAAAAATATCGCTTGCTTTAAGCGATACCACCGTATTGTAAAAATCCAGTTCTTCTAAAATTTTAATATGCTTCAAAGCGCTTTGCACCATCGCGTCGGCACCGTTTCCATAGTCTGCGACAATGGATTTTTCCAAGGAGCCGCCGTTGACGCCGATTCGCATTTTGATATTTCTTTCTTTCGCTTTTTGAACGACCGCGCGAACCCGCTCCTCGGAGCCGATATTGCCCGGATTGAGCCGCAGTCCGTCCACGCCGTTTTCAATCGACAGCAATGCCAATCGATAGTCGAAATGAATATCCGCCACGAGCGGAATATTTATTTTTTTGATGATGGACTTTATCGCTTCGGCGGATTCCACATCCGGAATCGACGCTCTGACCAACTGACAGCCCGCCTCTTCCAATCGTTTGATTTGCTCAACCGTCGCCTTGACATCTCGGGTATCCGTATTGGTCATCGACTGAATGATGATGGGATGGTCGTTGCCGATTTTCAGATTGCCGATTCGCACTTCCTTTGTTTTTTTTCTAATCATAATCCTTATTTGAATGCCAGTCTTACAATATCCTTATAGGTGATGAACACGCTAAAAGCAATGATAAGGATAAAGCCCGCCATTGTCAGTTTCATTTCTAAATCTCGATTCATCTGTTTTTTGGCCACTAATTCGTAACCGTAAAATAAAATTTTGCTTCCGTCGAGTCCCGGTATCGGAACGAGATTTAAGATTCCCAAATTCAAACTCAACAGAGCAGTCAGAATGACGACGCTTGAAAAACCCGCCTCGGTCGCTTCACCCACAACCGCAACAATGCCCACCGGTCCGGCAAATTCATTGATATTCGCCTTTCCGATAAAGAGTTGTTTAATCGTATTTATCATCATGGTACTTTGTTTCGCCGTTGCAATCGCTCCGTATTTTATCGATTTCAAAAAATCTTTTTCAAAATACGGACGGATTCCGACCATATATCTTCCTTCGTGCTCTTCCATAATCATCGTCAATTCTTTTTGATCGCCGTCCGGTTTTTGCACGAGCAATGTCACCTTCTTATCTTCCGGAACAACGCTGAGCGCCTTAACCACATCTTCCCAGCTTGAAGTATCGGTGCCGTTTACTTTAAGCACGATATCACCAATTTCAACACCTGCCTTCGCTGCCGGAAAACCGCTGCTCACTTCATCAATCGTGGTGCTTGGGAATCCTGCAAAATAAACGACACCTATCATCAACAACAAAGCGGCGACGATATTGACAAGCGGCCCCATGATAATGACTTTGATACGGTTGAGCGGACTCTGATTCATAAAATTATCCGGCTCGGCAAAAAATTCATCCTCTTCATCTCCGAATCGAACATAGGCGCCGAAAGGAATGAGTCTTACATTATAATGAGTTCCGTTGACTTCTTTTCCGAAGAGTTTGGGTCCCATGCCGATTGACAATTCGTATGCACGAATTCCCAATTTTCTCGCCATCAAAAAATGACCCAGCTCATGGATAATCATCAGAAAAGAAAAAACTAAAATTGCAATTATTATTTTCATATTTTCTCCTACGCCGACAAATGCTTCATAAACTCAATAAGCGTGATTCCATAATATGTCAGCGGTGCTGTAAATAAAATACTATCAAAACGGTCGAGCACACCGCCATGACCCGGAATGATATTTCCGTAATCTTTGATTTGAAGTGCTCTTTTGATGGCGGATGCGAACAAGTCACCCAGCTGCGACACAACGCTGCCCACAATCGCAAGCGGTACGAAATGCATCGGACTCGGCTCTTTGAAAAACATCGCAAAGCCGACGGTGAAAATGACCGTTCCGGCAATTCCCCCGATGGCTCCTTCCACCGTTTTCTTCGGACTGATTTCCGGAATCAATTTGTGTTTTCCAAAAAACATCCCGGAAAAATAGGCCGAAATATCGCTGACCCATGCAAAAATAAACACGAGCCAAATATAAATCGTCCCCATTTGACTGAGCAGATTGATATGGGACAAGAAAACCGGAATATAGACAAAACCCAGTACACTGACCATCAAATCTTCGATTCGAATTTTACGCGTAATAATCAGATAAGCACCCGAAGCCACCAACAGATACAACATATTGATGACGATATGCGAAAATTGCAGACTCGACAAAGAAATCATCGAATACATGATGATGGTGAGCAGATAGCTGATGAAGGTCATCGGCTTGTAATTGTTTTTCTCAAACACCCGAAAATATTCATACAAAGCCATCAGCGAGCAAATTGTTCCGCCGATATAGATGAACACTCCTCCTTTTAGAATCACCAAAAACAACAAAGGTAAAAGTGCTATACTTGAAATAATTCTAACTAACATATTTCCCCCTATTATCTTGCATTGCCAAATCGTCTATCCCGTTGTGCATAACTTTGAATCGCTTTTTTTAAATCCTCCGGTGAAAAATCCGGCCAGTTGATATCCGAATACCAGAATTCACTGTATGCGGATTCCCAAAGTAAAAAATTGGATAGTCGCAGCTCGCCGCTTGGTCGAATAACCAAATCCGGATCGGGCATAAAACCGGTGTCCAATGATTGTGAAATCAATTCCTGGTCAATATCTTCAATTTTCAGTTCGCCGTCCTGAACTCTTTGACAAATTTTTTGTACGGCTCTCTTGATATCGTCACGACCACCGTAGTTGAGTGCAATCGTCAATGTCAGTCCCCGGTTGTTTTTCGTTTCTTCCATCGACTCATACAATACCTTCTGAATATTCTCCGGTAGAGCCGAAAGATCGCCGATGGTTTTGAATCGCACCCTATTTTGCATCATTTTTTTGAGCTCACTGCGAAGATATACTTCAATCAATTTCATGATTGCTGACACTTCACTCGCTTCTCTTTTCCAATTCTCCGTTGAAAATGCATAGGCGGTCAAGTATTTGACGCCGAGGTCGGAGCATGCCTCCACAATCGTCTTGAGCGCCTCAACACCCATTTTATGTCCCTGTGTTCTCAAAAGTCCCCGCGACTTCGCCCATCGTCCGTTTCCGTCCATGATAACGCCGATGTGCACCGGGATTTTTTCCAGTTTTTGTTCCATTTTCCCTCTATTTCATCTAAATATTTATGCGTAAAACAAAGGCTGTCAAACACCATGACAGCCCCAATTTATATGGTGGTTTTAAATTTCGTCACTATTAGTTCCAACTTCTCCCCGATATTTCGCACACGAAGTACATAAGGCTCCGTCAGAATCTCTTTGTCTTTTCCACCTGCTATTGTTTGAACCTCATAATCCAGTTTGCTTTCTTCCAAAAGCATTTTTGCTTTCGCCAGAGGCATCCCAATCAAACTATGTTCCATTAAACTTCCATAATCTCTTTTTCTTTTTTAGCTACCATTTCATCCACTGTCTTGGTATATTTGTCGATAATCTTCTGGACTTCATCCGTTGCTTTTTTTGCATCGTCTTCAGTCAATTCGCCGTCTTTTTCCATCTTCTTGAGCTTGTCATTCGCCTCGCGTCTTTCATTACGAAGAGCGACCTTTGCATTTTCTCCGGTTTTTGAGACCAATTTAGTGAGCTCTTTTCTGCGTTCTTCCGTAAGCTGCGGAATCGCAATGCGAATTTGGTTTCCGTCATTGCTCGGGTTAAAGCCCATATCCGATGTTTGAATCGCCTTTTCTATATCTTTAAGCGCCGATTTATCCCATGGTTGAACCACAAGCATTCTAGGCTCCGGTGCGGAAACGCCCGCCATTTGCTTGAGTGGAGTTGGCGTTCCGTAATAATCTACGACGATTTTATCCAAAAGTGTCGGATTCGCTCTTCCTGCTCGAATTACCGCAAGTTCTTCTTTTAAAACATTCAGCGTCTTCTCCATTTTTTCTTCTAATTTTGCATGGACTTCATTTTTCATAGAATTTCTCCTCGATTTTTTTCATATTATATCATATTTTTGGATTTTGTTCTTGCTTTTCACGAAACAAAAACCTTTTTCAACAAATATTTTACAATTTCATTTTGCAGAGTCTGCGTCATCAAACCAAATACAAGTTGCTTATTCGACGATGGTTCCGATTTCTTCTCCTTGGAGCACCTTGATAATATTGTCCGGCTCTTCCAAAGAGAATACGCGAATCGGAATATTATTGTCTCGGCAAAGTGTGATAGCCGTCGCATCCATCACTTTCAAATCCTGATTCAGCACATCCAAGTAAGTCAGATAGTCATATTTTTTGGCATTTGGATTCATGACCGGGTCGCAGTCATAGACGCCGTCCACTTTTTTAGCAAGCAGGATGATTTCCGCATCAATTTCCGCCGCTCGAAGTGCCGCTGCGGTGTCGGTTGAAAAATACGGATTACCCGAGCCCGCGCCGAAGATTACGACACGACCTTTTTCCAAGTGACGCATCGCGCGGCGTCTGATATAAGGCTCCGCAACCGCATGCATGTCAATTCCGGTTTGAACACGAGTTACAACATCCAAATTTTCAAGCGTCGATTGAAGCGCGAGCGAATTGATTACCGTCGCCAACATTCCCATGTGGTCCGCTGTCGTACGGTCCATATTCTCTCCGCTGCGTCCTCGGAAAATATTTCCGCCGCCGACGACGATGGCAATCTCCGCACCGAGCGCATGCGCTTTTTTAATCGCATTGGCAATCGAAAGTACCGTTTCATTGTCGATTCCGAATCCTTTATCTCCCGCTAAAGCTTCTCCGCTGAGTTTCAACAACACTCTTTTGTTTTTTAATCCCATAATGCCTCCTTTGACTTTTCATTGCTATAAAAAGAGAACACAGCGATTGCGTATGTTCTCTCATGGTTCTGTTAATTGCCTAGCTGCTTAGCAACCTCTGCTGCAAAATCTTCTTCTTTTTTCTCAATTCCTTCACCAACTTCAAAACGCTGAATCGATGCGATTTTAATTGATTTGCCAAGTGCTTTTGCTCTATTGTCAATCACTTGCGAAATTGTTAGGTCACTGTCTTTTACAAATGTTTGGTCAAGCAAGCAAACTTCTTTCAACTGTTTGTTCAATCTTCCTTCAACCATTTTCTTTGCAATTTCTTCCGGCTTGCCTTCGTTCATAGCCTGAGCAGTCAAAATTTCTCTTTCGTGCGCGATGTATGCTTGGTCAACATCATCTCTGGAAATATACATCGGATTCATCGCTGCGATTTGCATTGCAACATCTTTTCCGAGTTCTTCCAAATCGGCAGGAGATGCTTCCGAGTCAAAATTTACCAATACGGCAATTTTTCCTGTTCCGTGAGTGTATCCGACAACCGCACCGTTTGCTTTTTCAGTTGCCAATCTTCTGAGATTCATATTCTCTCCGATTTTTGCAATCAATGCATTCAATTTTGTTCCGATATCTTCACTTGTTCCCGCAAAAGGAAGCGCTTTAAGCTCCTCAACATTTTGAGGCAATTTCGCAAGTACCGCATCCGCAACATTTTTTACGAATCCGATAAATTCTTCGTTCTTTGCAACGAAATCCGTTTCGGAGTTTACCTCGATGATTGCTCCGGTTTTCGCATCATCGGAAATTGCAATTTTTACCAATCCTTCAGCAGCAATTCTGTCCGCTTTTTTCGCAGCTTTTGAAAGACCTTTCTCTCTCAAAATATCCGCCGCTCTATCCATATCGCCGTCAGCTTCCTGAAGCGCTCTTTTTACATCCATCATTCCGGCTTGAGTTTTTTCTCTAAGCTCTTTAACCATACTTGCTGTTATTTCCATATTATCCTCCATACTGAAAAAGGCATCCAACCTTAGCTACAATGGTTGTGCAAAGTTTTGGATACCTTTACAAAATTATTGTTCAATTTCTTCTTGTACTTCTTCAACTTCCGCGTCTTCTTCAACGCTCACTTCGCCGATCTCTCCCTGCTTCACTTCGATGATTGCTTGAGAAATTGCGCTTGTAATCAATTTGACCGCACGAATCGCATCGTCATTTCCCGGAATCGGGAAGTCGATGTCATCCGGATCGCAGTTTGTATCGATAATACCTACTACAGGAATTCCAAGTTTGTGCGCTTCAAGAATCGCAATTCTTTCTTTTCTAGGGTCAACAACAAAAAGTGCCCCCGGAAGCTCCGGCATTTCTTTGATTCCGTTTAGATATTTTTCCAATTTTTCTTTTTCAGCATTCAGCTTGATAACTTCTTTTTTAGGAAGCAGAGCAAAAGTTCCGTTCTCTTCCATTTCTTCCAACTTGCGAAGTCTTTCGATTCTCGCTTTGATTGTTTTGTAGTTGGTCAACATTCCGCCAAGCCATCTTTCGTTCACATAGAACATTCCTGAACGCTCAGCTTCTTCTTTGATTGCATCCTGTGCTTGTTTCTTTGTTCCTACAAACAGGATCGGTTTGCCTTCTTCCGCTACACCTTTGATGAAGTCATACGCTTCTTCAATTTTCTTCACGGTTTTTTGAAGGTCGATAATGTAAATTCCATTTCTTTCAGTGAAGATGTACTTTGCCATTTTAGGATTCCATCTTCTGGTCTGGTGACCAAAGTGTACACCAGCCTCAAGTAGTTGTTTCATACTTACTACAGCCATAATATCTCCTTTAGGTTTTTTCCTCTGACCTGTTTGAGCGACATACCGTTGGCACCTTGTCGTAAACACAGGTCATGTGTTATTTGCATTTCTGCATCTGTAATATTTTACACTATTATTCAAAACAATGCAAGGTTTTTTTATCGTTTCGGTAGAATTTCCAACCAATAATTATCCGGGTCGGCTATGAAATAAATTCCCATCTTCGGATTTTCATAGACGATGCAGCCCATCTCTTCATGCTTTTTGTGCGCGGCATCATAATCGTCCGTACGGAAGGCAAGATGAAATTCATTGTCGCCCAAATTGTACGCTCTGTCCCAATCACGAAGCCAAGTGAGCTCAAGCTCATGCTCGGATTCTTCGTTACCGATATATACGATGATAAAGCTGCCGTCGTCAGCAACCTTTCTTCGCTTTTCGGTCAAGTCGAGCGCCTCTTTGTAGAACTTCAGACTCTTGTCCAAATCAAATACATTAAAATTGTTGTGTATCATCTTGAATTTCATATTTTTTCCTTTCTCACGAAAACCGATTGGATTTTTCCCATAATTCATTGTATCATAATCCGAAAGAATAATGAATCGAAAATATTTTTGTAACGCCTCTTGGTAAAGTAGCAAAAAACGACAACAAAAAATGTAAAGCTTCCTATTATATAGGCAAATTCAGGCGAAAAATTTCCGCTTCTGTTCTTTTTACAAATTCAAATGCCGATATGTCATTCCCGATTTTTGTATTCGATTTGAAATATCAATCTCAATTTCGGTTTTAGATTCATTTCGGATTTTGACATCGACTTCCTACTCGCTCTGTAATTTTTTCAAGAGCACGACCGCCTGCGATGAAATTCCTTCCTCACGACCTTCGAATCCCAATCGCTCGGTTGTAGTCGCTTTGACATTGACCCGCTCAATTGAAATGCCCAAATCCTCCGCGATATTTTGTTTCATCGCTTCAGCATAGGGCAACATCTTCGGTGCCTGTGCAATAATCACTCCGTCGATATTCTCAACGGCATATCCTTTGTCCGCCAAAAGACTCGCCACTTTTTTGAGTAAAACGCGCGAGCTGATATCCTTAAACGCCATATCATTGTCCGGAAAATGCCGACCGATATCGCCGAGTCCCATCGCTCCTAAAATCGCATCCATAATCGCATGCAACAGCACATCCGCATCCGAATGCCCCAACAAGCCTTTGTCATAAGGAATGTCCACCCCGCCGATTATCAATTTGCGCTCTTGTGCAAAACGATGCACATCATAGCCGATTCCTACTCTAAACATTCGCCCTCCGCTCTCAACAAAGCCTCCGCCAAAATAATATCCGATACCGTCGTTATCTTTATATTTTCATAACTGCCTTCGACAATATGCACCGGCTTTCCGTATTTTTCAACCACCGATGCATCATCCGTCGGCATAAAATTATCTTCCGTTTTCAAATGCTCGTATGCTTTAATCAGCGTTTTGCGCTCAAAACCCTGTGGCGTTTGAATGAGATACAAATGCTCTCTGTCCGGTGTATGCTCAATCACATTCCTTGATGCAATCTTGATTGTATCTTTGGATTTCACCGCCAGCACCGCCGCTCCTTTTTCCCTCGTCGCTTCAATCACCGCGCGAATTTCGGATTCCTTTACAAAAGGGCGCACCCCGTCATGAATCAGCACGACATCCGAGCGCTCATCCGTCGCCAAAATTCCGTTGTAGCAGGAATCCACACGCTCCGCTCCGCCATAGACCAGCTTGACGGGCTTGCTCGTTTGAATTTTATTCAACACATTTTCGTTAAAATACTTTTCTTCTTCCTTGATAATGACCAAAATGATTTCGTCGATTGAATCATTTTCGACAAATTTTTCAATCGTCCGAAGCACGACCGATTTGCCGAGTATATCAATATGCTGCTTGCTCACATGAGGATTGTATTTCATCCGAGTTCCTCTGCCCGCCGCAACAATAACCGCACTTGTCATATTAACCGTCCTTTTACTTCTCTTCGTCCTTTTCATAGACGATGATGTCACCTACTTGGCAATCGAGTGCCTCGCAAATCTTTTCCAGTGTCGAAAAACGAATCGCCTTTGCTTTTCCGTTTTTCAAAATCGACATATTCGCCATTGTAATACCCACTCGCTCCGAAAGTTCGGTGACGGACATTTTTCGGATTGCCATCATTACATCCAAGTTGACTTTGATTGCCATGTCAACCCCCTATATCGTCAAATCATTTTCTTTTTGCAACTCGACCGCTTTGTTTACCAAGTGCGAAAGAACCGCCGAGGATGTCGCCATAAAAATCGATGCAAATAAAATTATAAAAATTACCATAAAAATAAGCAGGTTCACCATTTTCATCAGTAACAAAAAAGCTGCCGCAAAGGAGTACCAAATCACAACGATGATAGAGAGACGGCTGACTTTTTTTAAGCGCAACACATTGTCCTCGCAGAAAGAATTGTCCGCTCCGATATTCGTAAATATCAACCAAGCCTGATACAATGCCATATAGACGGGTATGCAAGCCGCCCAGATAAAAATAAGGCATGGCCAAAACATAAATGCCCGCTTCGGATTCGCTTCCGCCAAATCCGAGCCTACAATCGGTGCCAGACCGAAGCATAACATCAGCCCCAAAATTGCGGAAACCGCCACCAAGCCTTTTAAGCATCTTGAAAGTTCTTTTTGACTCATTTGAATGTCCTCCTTTGCTCAATATAACACAACCATTAGCGAAAGGCAATATTTTTTTATCGAAAAACAATAATCATTTAGGTTTGTATCGGATATTTCGAAAATGTTTTTGTGTTGAAAACCGAGCGAGCGATTGACAAAGTATATTTTGATTTTCAAAATAAAATCCGGATGCGCAAAGCAGAGAGCGCTTTGACAAGTACCTTTTTTGATTTGTTGACGCTTTTATTGAAAAATGAGCAACAAAAAACAGTAAACCTTTTGATTTACTGCTTCTACAATTGTTATATTCAATTAGATGAACCAGGTGTTAGATGTAAGTATTATTATCATTTACAGCTTAATTTTATCTACGAATATAATTCAATTCAATTATTCCATTATTTGTTATCGTGTTGATTAATTTCAATTTATGTTCCGAATCATTTTGGCTAAATAATTTTATACCATTCCCTAAAATTGTCGGAATAATGGAT
>JAUNKE010000010.1 GCA_030532905.1 Peptostreptococcaceae bacterium | reverse complement strand
ATTGGAGCTAATCTCTATTTCTTTTCTAAAACTCCCACAACTATTTTACACTATCGATTTTTGAAAAATGATTATTGAATTGAAAAATATTTTTCTGAGAAAGGTATCGGTATAAGTCTGAATGAGTTTACATATCTAATGTTCGGAAAAAAGTGTTGAGAAGAGATAATTATAAGATAATAAAAATGGGAACCATAGTACGAAAATTATGCTATAATCTTACTGTGATAAATTAATAGGGATGATTGTTCGTTGAAAACCTGAACTTAGTTAGACGAAAATCTCAAGCCGACTTCATCTTAATGTATATATTCTATTAAGGTGTTTTATTATGAGCTCTAATGTGATAACGAATTTGCAATTTAATGTATAATTTGATATCAAAGATGCCAAAGAGCGTCTGCACACATGTACTTAATCTTGCGAAATATTTTAAAGCTGTATAAGTAGGAGGGAAAAATGGATAAAGAGTTAGAAAAGGTATTAGAAGAAGTATTGGAGCATACAAAAGATTGTAACTATAATAGAGCTCAAAATTTTATAATGTACAATAAATATAAGAGAAAATATGAGTTTTTCGAAATATGTCAAAATGTTTGTTTGATATGTATTATCGTATTCTATGCTCTTTCTTATGGGAACTCAAATTTTGATGAAGACGTATTCATATTTCAGAACTATGTTAAGTATTTATGGCACACGGACAGTATTTCGATATATTTACCTTTGCAACTGATTCCAGCATTATTATCTGTTATTGCGATTGCTCTGGAATTGTGGAGTTCGTTTCGTGGCTATGCAAATTTATCACAAAGATGTTGGTTAGCTGCTCACTCATATAGCCGATTATACAGAGAATGTCAGTTTGTCCATAATCATTTTGCGGATATGGAGATATCACTTGTTCGACAGAAAGCTTGCTCTATTGCATCGGAGTTGAATGATTTAAACTTGTTATCGCCACATATAGAAGAGGGTGTTTACAAAAAGGTTGATATAGACCTAAAAGATGCGCGCTATCCTATAGAAAATGTTATTCACGAAGTAAAGTTGGGGTTCTCTGATGAAATAATAAATGATATATCAAAGAACTATTTTAAGGGTTGTGATATAGAAGTGATTCTTTTTGGTTCTTTTATAAACAATAGTCATTATAATGATATTGATTTAGCTATTGTTATACACGAACCATCTATAAGTTTTTTTGATAAACACAAAAAAGTTATTGAAATTCAAAAGAAATATTTGTGTAGGAAAATAAACTTGGACATCACTATTTTAACTTTAGAGGATATAAATAACATAGCATATCGACCATTTGTTAAGGGAATACAAAAAGGAATTTTGTTATATAAATCACCAAAGATCTATACGAGTAGTGTGATGGGAATGATTTTCAATGAAGAGGATTATTCTGAGGTGGCGAAAGAACTTTCAAAGGGATTGATAGATAATCAAAATACTAACCAAGGACAAGAAAATGATGAGTATAAGTTTATTTCTCAAGCATATTATTATTTTTATTATACAATGGCTCATATTTTGACCCGGAATAAAATAGAATGGGTGAGCGAGAGAACGCTTTTGGAGAAGTTTATAGAGATTTCATTAGATAGCGGAGAAGATATATACAAAAAAATTCAAGATAATTTTTCTTTAGTAAAAAAGCTGAAGGACTCTGAAATATCTAATATAAATAGCTCTCAAGAATTTAGAAAGAAAGCTTTCCAAGGTATTATTCAAGAATTACAAGAAGTTATCAAGGAGGTTAATCAAGCTTATTTTAATAATGAAGAAGAAAATTGACAACCCATACTAAAGGTTAAGTTAAGAATCTAGAATTAGAAAATATTACTAGTGAAGCGTAAAGATTTGAATTTACTAAGTTTGGAGACAAAATTGTTTTATTAAAAAGTAATGTTTTATTCATCAATTCTTAAAGTTGTTTTGCCAAAGGTTTTAGTTTACATTTACAACGGAAAAATAAAAAATATTAGCATTGACAAACTGTTGGTTGGTTTGTTAAACTCAAATAGTAAACGATACTATTTAGGAACGGGAGGGAAACATGGCTGTACAGAAGAGAAACACCATACAGCGAAAGCTTGTACTCGATGCGGTTCTTAGTCTACACAACCACCCCACGGCAGAGGATATTTACCAAAAAATCGTTGAGACACACAAAACGATTAGTCGAGGTACTGTGTATCGGAACTTAAATCTACTTGTTGAGGACGGCTACATCAGCAAGGTTTCGATTTACGACGGAGCGGATCGATTTGACTACAAATTACATCGACACAATCATATAAAATGTAGTCAATGTCAACAGATTTTTGATGCTCCGGCATCCAGCGATTCCGCATTGGAGGAGATTATTCGGCTAAATAAACAACTCGCGGAAACTTCGGACTTTGAAATACTGGGTTATGAGATCGTTTTTAGTGGGATTTGCCCTGATTGCCGGGCAAAAGAGAAAAAAAATTAGGCAGAATCCCGATGGGGTTCAAATATATTAACTAAAGGAGAATGGTTATGTTAAACGGAAAAGATTTAAAAGGTACAAAAACCGAAAAAAATCTCTGGGACGCGTTTGCCGGCGAGTCGATGGCAAGAAACAAATATACTTATTTTGCAAGCGTAGCAAGAAAAGCGGGTTATGTTCAAATTGCAAATATCTTTGAAGAGACTGCAAACAACGAGAAGGAACATGCAAAGCTTTGGTTCAAAGCGCTAAGCGGAATCAGTGAAGACACCATGGAAAACTTGGCGGCAGCAGCGGCCGGAGAAAATTACGAGTGGACGGACATGTATGCTCGTATGGCAAAAGAAGCGAAGGAAGAAGGCTTCGACAAATTGGCATTTCTGTTTGAAAAAGTCGGCGGAATTGAGAAGGAGCATGAGGCTCGTTACAATGCGTTGAACGAAAACATCAAAACAGGAAAAGTATTCAAGCGTGAAGAAAAAGTGGAATGGTTCTGCGAAAACTGCGGATACATTGTAGTTGCACAACAGGCACCTCCAAAATGTCCGGTATGCGAGCATCCGCAAGCATATTTCCAAATTCATGCAACAAATTGGTAATCGCTCGGCTAAGCGATTTGGCGGTGGAGACGGCTATCTCTATTGACATCAGGTATACTAAGGTTTAATAAATGCAAACAAGGTCGTCTTGTTGCGAAAGGTTATGTAAAAAGGTATGAGGTCATTGACTTCATACCTTTCGGCTTTTATACGCTTTTCAAATAAGATGATAAAGAATTATCTTCGAACATCTTATCGCCAAATGATTTCAAAAATTTGTACCGACTTTGTGATACACAGTGATAAAATCAGACTCAAGTTTTGTATATTCAGCTGATATTTTTCTTGATTTCATTAGAAACGCCTCAATTCTCGAAATTCAAAACGGCTTCTTTTGTAAAAATTCTATAATCCATTTAATCAGAGATTGTTTTCATATCAGTTTTTCTCAAATTTATATTTTTCCACACCGCTTGTTTGGTGAAAATTTCCATCAGTTGTGATGAAGATGGCTTCGATTCCGTCAAGCTTTTCGGCAAGCTCCATTCCTTTTTCAAGACCGAGTACGAAACAAGCGGTACTCAAAGCGTCGCCGTCCGATGATTTGTCGGACAGAATGGTTACGGATACCAGACCGTTGTCAGCCGGTCTTCCTTCAAACGGATCAAGCAAATGATGATAGACCTTCCCGTCCTGCTCAAAAAAGCGCTCATACACGCCGGATGTCACGACGGATTGATTGCGAATTTCAACCGAGCCGACAAAGCTGTTTTGTGCTCCGCCGGGGTCTTGAATTCCGACGCGCCAAGGAGTGCCGGGCTCTTTTTCTCCAACCATCAGGATGTTGCCGCCCAGATTGATAATGCCTTTGTTCACGCCTTTTTCCTTGAAAAGACGAGCGAGCTCATCGGCGATATATCCCTTCGCGATTCCGCCAAGGTCAATCATGGCTCCGTTTTGTAGAGAAATATTCGTACCCTCTGCCTTCGGGTCATTTTTTAGAGCGGCCTTTTCGCCTATTTTTATATTTCGATAATCCACTTTTTTAAGCTCATTATCGATGGACTCCTGCGATGGAACCTTCGGGTTTTCGGCTTTGAAATCCCAAAGCTCTTTGATCGGTAAAATGGTAATGTCGAAATAGCCTTCGCTCAATTCGCTGAAACGAATGCTCTCCGAAAGTAAATATGCTGTTTGCGGATGAACCGCAATTTCTTTTCCATTCGCATGATTCAATTGATAAACATCGCTGCTTTCAATCGATTTGCTGAACATATTTTCGTAATCTCGGCAGAGTTTTTCGCCATCGCTCAAGATTTTTTGCGCTTCTTCTTCGCTAATATCGTCATTGGTCCATATCGAAAGTTGGATGACGGTGTCCAGCGCAAATGCTTCCCGGTCAACACGCACCGCATCGGAAGAAGGCTTGGCGCTCGAGCATGCGACCAGAAGTAGAGAAATAAATAGAACAATATATTTTTTCAAGATCTTCTCCTATTGGTTGAAATATTCTCGGATTTCGTCGATTCGATTGACAACGGCCTGATAGCCTTCGTGATATAATTTCCACATTTTGTCGACATCTTTTTCAGTGCGCGAAAAATCTTTGGTGCATTTCGGGCGCACTACTTTGATTTTTCCGCTTGCCTCCAAACGATCCACAATATCCATGCTGTAATTATAGACTTTAGGACGACGCAAAATCGCATTGACGAATTTTGTCTTATTTTTAAGAAGCTTGATAATGGCGCGGTCTGCGAATTCCGCTTTTTTAAGATAGCCGTATTCGCGGGTAAGCAGAACCAGAATTTTGTCACAACCGTCTTCAATGGCGCGACGAATTGGAATCGGGTCACAAAGACCGCCGTCCAAATAATCTTTTCCGTCGATGGTTCGAACGGGAAACATCATCGGCAGAGAGCAGCTGGCAATCAGAAAGTCTTCCTGATGCGGATTGCCCAGCAAATTATGATATTCCGCTTTCCCGGTTTCTACATTGGATACCACGGCGATGACTTCGCCGCTGAAATTGTTGAAAGTTTCATAGTCAAATGGTTTAAGTATCTGCGGGATGACCCGAAACATAAAATCGATTCCGAAGTAGCTTTTGTTCTGTCTGTCAAAAAAGTTTCGAAATCCCATATATCTTTTGTCATTGCAAAATTCGGTCGCTATTTCGATATTTCGTTTGGGTTGTTTGGATATAAAGGACGCTCCATTGGCGAGTCCTGCGGAAACGCCAATGAAGTAGTCAAATTCAATATTGTTGTCCAAGAGCGCATCCATACAACCGCTTACGAACACTGCTCGCATCGCGCCACCTTCTACAACAAGTCCTTTTTTCATATTCTACCTTCCGATTATTTAATGGTGCTCAACAGATTCATGGCAAGCACGGTGGTTGTCACGGATCCGACGCCTCTTGGAACCGGAGTGATGCCGGCAACTTTGTCCATAACGGCATCGATATCAACATCGCCCACCATCTTTCCGTTTTCATCAAAGTTGATTCCTACATCCACAACGACGGCGCCTTCCTTTACAAAATCAGCTATCACAAATTTCGCCTTACCGATAGCGGATACCAAAATGTCTGCGGATTGGCATACTTTTGCAAGATCCGCCGTCTTGCTGTGGCAAAGAGTGACGGTTGCGTTTTCATCCGTCAACAGCAAAGCCACCGGTTTTCCGATAACGGTGGAGCGTCCCAATACGACGGTGTTTTTTCCGCTCATTGGAATGTTGTAATGCTTCAGGATTTCGATAACCGCTTGCGGAGTACAAGGCTTTTTCTTCGCTTTCTTCGGCTCGAGAACGCCCGCGAGTGCCAGTTCGGACATACAATCCACATCTTTATCCAAGTGGATTTGGTTGCGAATTTTGTTTTCGTCGATATGGTTTGGCAAAGGTCGGAGCATCAAAACGCCGTGCACCTTGTTGTCGTCATTGAGTTTTTGCATTACATCGCTCAATTGCTCGGTCGTACAATCGTTCGGCAATTCGATTGCTTCAATTGCAATGCCGAGTTCTTCCATCGTTTTGGTGGCACCTCTTTGATATGCGATATCGTCGGGCTTTTCGCCTACGCGAAGAATGCATAGCTTCGGCTCAATTTGATTTTTCTTGAAGTTTTCGACGCGAACTTTGATTTCCTCTTTCAATTGGTCCGCAACATTTTTTCCTAAAAGTAATTTGTCCATATATCCTCCTCAATTTATTATGATAATGAATAATAATGAAGTGATTCATTGTGTCCCGTTTTTAATTTCGCTCGATGGAACGAAAATCCATTTCTCCGCCAAGATGGACTTCATAAATTCGGCAAAATCCTCAAAGCATTGGTTTATTAAATCTTTCTTTTGTAAAAGAATCAATGTACCGTCTTGAATAATAACCATCAAATCTTCGCTTTCAAAAATTTTTTGTATTTTGTCATAAGGAATGACTTCCGATTCCGGAAATGAAAATCCTTTTTCTTCAAAAACAATTTGTGCGCCGCTCGCATCCTTCAAGCCTTCTACAAGTGCTCTTGCTCCTTTTTTGAACATATTTCTTTTGCTTCTGTCCAAAAAAAGCATGGAAACTCCATTTGTTGTAAGCAGCAGTCCCATTAGAAACAACATGAGCAGCTCATCGGTTGAGCGCAGAGAATAAATCAGCAATATCAATCCGCATATCAGTGAAAAGATGCTGAATGATTTTATGCTGAACCATTTGTTTTTGGCATTTTGTGCGTCGGAGCTTTGCTGAAAAAATGATTTTGCGGATTTACTTTTTGCTCTTTGCTCAAGAATTCGGGCGATTTGCAACTCCGCATTTTTGGTGTCAATATTCGAAGTTTGGAATATAAATTGCATATTTTATCCTATCTTTAGTTTTGTTGTGGAATATTTAGCGCCTTTTGAACATCTCGTCCAAATTTCTTCCGTTCTTTGTATTTAGATCTTCCAAGGAATTCTTGTGAGATTTCTCAATTTCAACATCGAAAAAGCATTTAATAATTCTGATGCCAGTCTAAGATTCGCTCGGCGGATTATCGACGCTTATCAATTTTTTGATTCGTTTTTCCAAATCGGGACGCTCAATCCAGATTTCTTTCCCGCAAGTATGACATTTCATTCGAATATCCATTCCCACTCGCGTCAATGTAAATTCATTTCCACCGCAGGGATGACTTTTTTTGGTTGTTACAATGTCACCGATGGACAATTTCATTGGTTTTTTCATCATTCCTCCATATTGGTATATACTCGCTCCAACGAATTATCACCGACTGTAAATACGCCGACAACTTGCAGATTGTTTTCTTCCAAGATTGAAATCAATTGTTCGAGTTCAATATCTTGCTGAAGTTTAATACTCATTCCGCAGCTTTTTGAAATTGCGCGCGGTGTTGGAATCGTAATGGATGCAAGTTGTTGTGTTTTACATATATGCTCCAGCATCATAGCATGATGAGTTGATTTTAAGCTGACCAGATACATAATTACCCCTTCTGTTTTTAAGATAATTGTATCACACAATTTCTTTTTTGTCGCCCGCTTTGATGCAGTTGGTCGTGTCAAGTCGTTGTGGAGTTTGATCGGTACGCTTGCCTTACGGTGCTTCATAATTGCGCCTTCGATTTCTCCGATTCGTTGCTTCGAAAATAATGGAGCATATTAAGCTTTGTTGATTTTTCTACGCTATATTACGATATAGATAAGGAAGAGATTTTTTTGATTTCGGATTCAAATCAAGATTTTGATGTAAAATTTCCCTGGATGTATGTAGCTGTCTGAAAGTTAACCGAAACTGATTCGGTTTTGTCGGAATAACTTGGTTTTTCAAGGATAACATAGTTTTCTGATGTTAACATTTCTAAATATATTCTGTGTATTTTTCAAACTATTGACAAAAAAATCGGATTGGTATAACCTAGCATTAATAATAAAATTTTTGTTTCTAATAAGGAGGATAAATATGAGATTTTTTTGTAGAAAAGACAATGCGTGGAGTTTTGTAGCGGGGATTGCGGCAACGGTTGCGGGGATTCAAATTGCAAAGAGCCCTAAAACGAGAGAAATGATGGTAAACACATTGGCTAAAGGAATGAAATTGCAGCATGATGCCCAAGAAGCGATTCAAAATATGCGCGAAGAAGCGGAAGATATCGTAGTTGAGGCTGCAGCAAGAGAAACAGAGGTCTAAGATGTCGGCTCTTCCAAAATATCAAATCATTTATGACAAGGATGACAGGCTAAGGTTGCGTTTTGGAAAATATGCGTTTACAAAAGAGCAGGGATATGGTATCGCGTCTCTGCTTCTTTCAATAGACGGGGTGGAGTCGGTGACTTCAAGCCACTTAAACGGCGGATTGCTGATTCTATACAAGGGGGATGCTCGATCAAAAATTTTGGATCGTGTTCATGATATTTGTCTGGAGAATCTTCCCGAAGCGGTTGCGAATCAGGAGCAGAGCAAATATGAAATCGACCTGCACTATCAAAACAAAATTTTCCGCTCGATATTTATGCGAACGGTAGTGAGACAACTTTTACCGGCGCCGATCGGGGTGGCAATTACTGCGGTTCGAGCATTCGGGTATTTGAAAAACGGCTTATCAGCCCTTTTCAGAGGGAATATCAATGTGGAAGTTTTGGATGCGGCTTCCGTAACTGCGGCATTTTTGTATAAATCACCGGGAACGGCGGCGTCCATTATGTTTATGCTCGGGATATCCGATACGCTGGCTGAATATACAAAAGCGCGCGCAAGACATGATTTGCTGAAAAGCTTGGAGATTGACATCGATAGAGTTTGGATTGTCGCTGACGGAACGGAAGTGAGCATACCGATTGGAGAGCTCAAGTTGGGTGACCATGTTTTAATTCGATCCGGAAGTATGATTCCGATTGACGGAACGGTGGTGGATGGCTTGGCGCTTGTCAATGAAACTTCCATGACGGGTGAGCCTTTGCCGGTTGAAAAGAAATCCGGCGGTACGGTTTTTGCCGGAACGGTTGTAGAGGAAGGAACGCTGACCGTCGAGGTACGCTCTTTAACCTCAGACAGCCGCATGTCCAATATTATTCACATGATTGACCGCTCCGAGCAATTCAAGGCGGGAATTCAAAGCAAGGCGGAGCATCTGGCGGACAGGATTGTTCCTTTGAACTTCCTGCTTTTCGGTTCCGTGTGGTTGCTGTCGCGCAGTTTTACAAAAGCTTTGTCGGTGTTGATGGTCGATTATTCCTGTGCCATTAAATTATCCACGCCGATTGCGGTTCTTTCCGCAATGCGTGAGGCGGCAGCGAGTCATATCGTTGTCAAAGGCGGGAAGTTTTTTGAGACATTGGCCGAAGCGGACACCGTAGTTTTTGACAAGACGGGGACGCTGACGATGGCGGTTCCGAAACTTGAAAAAGTAATCGCTTTTGACGAATATACGAGAGATGAAGTTTTGACAATTGCGGCATGTTTGGAAGAACATTTCCCGCACAGTGTTGCGAGAGCGATTGTGAAGCAGGCGGAGCAAGAGAGTTTGTTCCATCCGGAATATCATGCGGAAGTGGAATATATTGTCGCGCATGGTATAGTTTCGACATTAAATGAAAAGAGAGCCATTATCGGAAGTCGTCATTTCGTAGTGGACGATGAAGGAATTCCCGTCAGCGATGAACTGTCGGCACATATCGAGCAGGAAATGGGACATCTGTCGCCGATTTATTTGGCGGTGGGCGGAAAATTGATCGGTGTGCTCGGCATTTCGGATCCTCCGCGCGAGGAAGCGGCGCAGGTTATTTCCGAGCTCAAGAAAAGCGGCATCAAAGAAATCATTATGATAACCGGTGACAGCGAAAAAACCGCGATTGCAGTGGCGCGTCAACTCGGTGTGAGCAAATTATACGCGAATGTATTGCCGGATCAAAAGTCCTTGATTGTCGAATCGCTTCAGGAAAGCGGTCGAACCATTATTATGGTGGGCGATGGAATCAATGATTCTCCGGCACTTGCGAAAGCGAATGTATCCGTTGCGATGAAAGATGCTTCCGATATTGCGCGAGAAGTTGCGGATATCACTTTGCTGAACAATTCGTTGTATGATCTTATCAAAATTCGTCGTATCAGCAAATTACTTTTGCAAAGAATTCAGCGTAATTACCAATTTATTGTCGGCTTCAACACGCTTCTGCTGGGATTGGGGCTTGGCGGATGGATTACGCCGAACACATCCGCATTTTTGCACAATGCTTCAACGCTGGGTATATCGGCGGGAAGTATGATTTTCTTGGATAAGAGTCAGGAAGATTCATCCGAGCGGTAAAGATCCATTACAATGCAAAATTGCCGCATAGGTTGCCAAAGTAAAATTAAAATGCTATAATCATATTGCTAATAAGCCCTTGAGTATCGTGCTCAGGGGTTTTCTATGTGAAGTAGCGGTGATTTGTAATGGAGGTTTTATGAATTTTGATATTAAAAAGTTTTTGAAGATTAACTTCGGTCTTATGTTGCTTACCTGCGGTCTGTACTTCTTCTTGTTGCCGTCGCGTTTAGTGGTTGGCGGAATCAGCGGATTTTCGGTTATCCTGAATCATTATTTCCCGCAATTTCCGGTCGGGGCGATTATGTTGGTATGCAATGTGATTCTATTTATATTGGCATTCATTTTTTTAGGTAAGGAATTTGGCGGATATACGATTTACTCGAGTTTGATGCTTTCGGGACTGATAACCTTAATGGAAAAAATGATACCGATGACGGAACCGATCGTTGACGACTTATTGATAAATTTGCTGTACGGTATCGTGATTTCGGGAATTGGAATGGGCATCATATTTTATCAGAACGCATCGACGGGTGGAACGGATATCATCGCAAAGATAATCAACAAATTTACGGGACTCGACATCGGGAAATGTTTACTGGTTGCGGACTTTTTCATCCTTGCGGGAGCGGCGATAACTTTCGGACTCCAACTTGGAATGTACGCCCTGCTCGGCATCGTAATCAACTCGGTCGTTATTGACAACATCATTGCGGGGTTTGACAAAAATTTGAATATCGTCATCAACAGCAAATTTTATAAGGAAATCAACGAGTATATTATAAAGGAAATTGATAGAGGAACGACACTCTATTATGCGGAAGGCGGATTCTCCGGTGAAGAAAAAATATTGGTAAGCTCGGTTGTGAGCAAAAGTGAATATATTAAAATTAAAAAATTTGCAACGGATTTGGATCCGGAAGTTTTTATGACTTTGAACTTTGTCAGCGAAGTACATGGATATGGATTTACGCGTTAATTTACTTTGTTCCATGTTTGGATTGCGACGCATCGCGGATTTCAACCTCCTTGATGCATGATTTTGAAATCAGGTTTTCAATTTATCACTTCAGCCTCTTGGTTTTAGAAATATCTAAAACCGGGAGGCTTTTTTATTTAGCTCTCAACATGAGCGGTAAAAGGAAAATATTTAATACTAACTCGGTTCGATATAGACATTCAAATGAAAAATCTCTTTTTGTGAAAGCGAAATCAGAATTCCGATATCAAAATAAAGGTTCGATTAAAAACACATATAAATAAATTTTGGGACTGAATTGATTTTCTTATTTGTAGGTTAAACAAACTAGAAATAAATAATAATGTTTTCTTGCTACAATGGAGTTATGCAGCATATTTGTTTTGAAGTTTTGAAAAGTTGATTTGATAATGATTTTTAATATGCTGAATCACAAAAGAGGAAAACCTTGTGCAAACAAAAAATATCTTTGAGACGAAAAGAAAATTGAAAAATAATTCGGAATATCAAATTATAAATTCAATCGAGAAATAATTGCTCACAAAAAATAAAAGCTCTTAATTCATTGAAAAAAGGACGGAAAATAATTCTATTTTTTTGAAATTGGAATAAAATTTGAAAGGATATAAAAAAATTGTCAAACGGGAAATCGTATGATAGTATATAGATACTGTTTTTTGAAAATTGCTTAAGAAACAAAAAACACAAAGCTTCAAACTGGAACAAGAAACCATTGTTTGTAAAATGGTTTCATACGGACGATTTTTACAAGGTTTGAATATTTGTGTTAAAAAGGGAAATATATAGAGAAGTATCACATAACGGGGTTAAGTATTTTGCTTTTTCCGAGAGTAAAATTTGCACTTTTTTGGGATGCGTAAAGGATAAAAAGCACAATTTTGACTTTAATAAAAATGCAATTATGTTGTTATAATAAATTATAACACAAAAAACTTGTGGCGTTTTTGTAAAGTTGTGGCGGATTTTTATAGACTCTATGAATTCTCTTTTGAAAAGTTTTGAAGAAGAATTTTTGTTTTGTCCAAAAGCTCATAATTTCGTATTATGAATTTTGATTTGAGAATACGGAGTAAGAAGGCTCTGCCTTTTACTTATAAATCAAATTTTTTAAGGAGGTTATTATGCACAAACAGACGAGACGCTGGATGTCAGCTTTTCTTGCAGCTTTGATGATGTGTACGAGTGTGCCGTCAGCATTTGCCGATGAGTCAAGCATATCGCTTGTGCCAAAAGGAGAAGTGGAACATTCAGAGGTTGATGCTCCGGTATCCGAGAAGAAGGATGGGGTAGACGGAGAGAAATCCAATCAGCCTGCGGTCGAAGAACTCGATGCTTCTAAAATTGTTTTCGGTGCAAAATCGGAAGATGATAAGTTGATTATTTTCTCTTCCCAAGAAGATGCCGGAAAAGTTTTGGAAAAAGTAGAAGAAGTTTTTGTAAACGACTTGCGTTTTGACAAAAGGGGCACCGACTTTGTAGTGGAGGGGAATCAGCTCACGATATTGAGTAATCCTGCAAAGTTGAAAAAAAATACCATTAAATTAATTTGGGGAACGGACAAAGAAAGCGTAATCATTTTTGAAAATGAACATGACGATACGCTTCTTCAAAATTCAGCAGAAAAATTGAATTTGGATGACGGAGAATATGAACTTACTTTTGAAGCGAAAGATTTATCCGACTTGAAAGTGAGCGAATATATTGATGTGAAATCCAAGCTTTCCGTGCAGAATAAAGCCTATACAATCAGCTTCTTGGTGTATAAATCCGCTGCGGAAATTGAAAAATTCGTAGTGAAAGACGGAAACGAATGGAAAGAGGCGACTTCAAAAGTTCTTGCTAAAAACGACAAAGATGTCGTGACTTTAGTGGAATACAGTGTAAGCGTTTCAGATATTAAAGAGAAGAAGACGGTTGCAATCTTTGGGGAGAATGCACCATTTAACGGAAAACCGGCGGAGAAGGATAATTTTGACAGTGACAGTTACCACAAATCCGAGATTACCTTCGATGCAACTGCAAACCCTTGGGCAGGTTATGAAAATTTCAGTACGCCATCGGGAGATCCCGGCCTTATTCAAGGGTTGATTCAACAAGGTGTGGATACGGACGGTGACAAGAAAATTTCAATTAAAGAGTTGGAAGAAACCAAAATAGAAGTTTTGAAATTAGGATTCCAAGAGATTAAGGACATTTCTTTGTTGAAGCATTTGGGGCCGAATGTGAAAGAGATATATTTAGCGGAAAATAATATAGAATTTATTGGAGAAGATGTATTCGAAAAAGCGACAAACCTTAAGGTTATTGATCTTGGCGGTAACAAAATTACCAAGATTCACCCGAATGCATTTAGAAATCAAAATAAATTGGAGAGAATGGCTATATCGTCCAATCCGTTGATTGAAATCCCGGACGATTTTCTTTCTAATTTTTCGGAGTTGAAAGAAATATTCTTAGAAGAACTCAATCTGGAGTCGATACCGAGCGATATGTTTGCGCATAACAAGAAGCTTCAAGTTGTCATTTTAGCGCGAAATAAATTACAGTCGATTCCGGAAGATTTGTTCAAGAACAATCCCGAAATCACCACTTTGCATCTATCGTACAATCGATTGAAAGAGCTGCCGGAATCCATCTCCGAGTTGAAGGAATTGGCGGTTTTGTTGGCGGCGACAAATCAGCTTAAGAGCATTCCGGAATCTTATGGGAATTTGGAAGAACTTTCTATAGTAAATTTTTCGGAAAATATGTTGGAAACCGTTCCGGAGAAGATGCTTCTCAATATGGTGATAAGGGCATCCGTTGACGATCGGGTTCAGGTTAGTTTATCAATGAATAAGATTAGGGAATTGCCTTTTGATACAATGGTTGAACAAATCGATGAGGGGATTGGCGGGCAATTTGCTGCATTTACCATAAACAAAAACTTTTTTCCGACAAATCCGGACGAAGATTTGAAGAAGAAAATGAAACGAATAGGGGTTCTTTTTGAGGGAGCGGATACTCTATACTACCCTCAGAAAACAAGTATGGACATTCAAGTTGCAGCGTATGATGAGAAAATTGTTTATACGCAAAGAATCAACAGCTTGGAGATGTTCTATTGGGAGTTGATGAACCACCCGATGATAGGACAGGGAAGAATGATAGAAGATGTGGATCAGCTTCTTCATTACATCGACAAGGTGGACAGGGAGCAGCTCGGATTAAAGAAAGATGTTCCTAGAGAAGAAGTTGTAGCAAAAATATTCAAGACGCGATTCGGAGCGTTGGGCTGGGAAATTAAAACCGTTATTGAAGATGAGAACGGTACTGTAGTTTATCAGGACGAATTGAACAGCGACAACAATGATATTGAAAAATTCGTGTATGAATACGAAATAAAGGGTGCGAAAGAAGGTCAGAAATATACCGTTAAGAGAAGACTGGCTATCGCATTAGGATTTGATGAAAAACCGGTATGGTTGGAGACGGACAATGAAGTTGTATTCCAAAAAACGGCACCGCCTCCGGTGGATAATACCAAAAATCTGAAAGAGTTTGCTCATATTTTGAATATGGACAAGAAATCTCATTCACCGATAAACGATGCACTTGAAAAAATAATTGTAAACAAAGTGTCATCTTCGAAAGCGAGAGTTACTCTCGCGCCGACAACTTTCAAATTCAAACCGTTTGAATCGGAGAATAAAGAATATACCGTAGATAGAATGGCGATTGTTACAAAAAACAAGGCCATTTACGGAAGAACGACTCCGGGCAAAGAAGGCGAGTTTATTCATTTGATTCCGAATGACACGCTCAATCCGAAAAATCCGGCTAAGGATATGGAGTTGATGCTGAAAGTGGAAATCAAAGATAAGGCGACAAAAGAAGTTGAGACCAAAGATGTCGTATTGCTTTTAGACTGGAATAAAGATTTCAAAGTGGATCAGACTAATCCGCAAAAATCCAAATTGGTGATTTTGAATAAGGATAAACAGACAAATGCGGCGCTTGTCGGCGGAAAATTTGAAATTTCAAGTACCAATGAGAAAAAAGAGTTCACCATCAATGATGCTTCAGGAATGAATTTTGAACTCGAAAAAGGAGATTATACCATTGTTCAATTGGCTGCTCCGAGCGGTTATAAATTGGATAGCGCACCGAAGGTAGTTAAGGTTGAAGAAGGAAAAGATGATACATTTACTTTCTTCAATGAAAAAGATTCTTCCAACAGCGGTGGAGGAAACAGCGGCGGCGGAAGCGGCGGAGACGGTTTCAGCGGTGGCGGCGGAAGCTCCAACCGAGGAAGCACTACGATACCGGACAATCAGGTTCCGCTAGCAAAAGATCCGAAAGCTGTTCAAAAGATGATTGAAAAGGCCGAGAGAATTCTTAAGGATTCCAAGAGCAAAGAAATCTACAGCGCGGAAACATTGAAAGCTTTGGAAAAAGAAATTGAGTTGGCTAAAAAAGGCGACAAAGAAGCAATCGCTCGATTGGAAGAGGCGCTGAAGAAGGCGGATAACGAAAGAATCAGCAAGATTCTCGGCAACGGATTTATGAAAGGATTCCCGAATAATAAATTCATGCCGAATAAAAATATGACTCGAGCTGAGGTGGCTGCAATGTTTGATGCGCTAATCGACGATGCGGCGGAAACAAGTAAAAAGTTTACGGATATTAAAGAAGATGCATGGTATGCAAATTCATTATCCAAGTTGGGTTCATTGGAATATATTCGCTCCGATGAAAGCGGCAAAATCAATCCGCAACAAAATATTACAAGAGCGGAATACGCATATATTCTAGCAAAAATCAAGAATCTTTCATCCGGAACGAAGATGCCGAAAGATGTCAACCAAGAGCATTGGGCGGCAGCGGAAATCGCGGCATGCGTTGAAGCGGGAATCATTGCCGGTTACAAAGACGGCAGCTTCAAACCGGAAAATGCGATTACTCGAGCTGAGGCGGTTGCAATGATTACTAGAGCGTTTAATGTAGAAACGAAAAAGAATCGCGAAAAAGATTATGACGATGTGAAAAAAGAACATTGGGCATACAATGCGATAATGACTGCTAGTAAATAGCGAGCAAAGTAAGTGTTGTGGCGGAAAACCGCCACAACACATAATGAAATAAGGAGGACTTTTAGTGAAAAGAAGATTGACCTCAATCATATTATCAGCCGTTTTATTGATATCTTCCGTTGTGCCTTCGGGAACGGCTTTTGCCGGGGATGTCGTCGGACTTCAGGACAGCAAAGTAAAACAGTTGGAATCGGAAATTTTAGCGAGCAGAGGAAAAGCAAATTCCGTTGTAGCGGATTTTGTTCGACAAGGGAAAAATCGTAAGGATAACGAGTCCGTTACGGTGACTGTTGAAATTGATTCGAAAATTATGGCGGAAAAACATAATCTCCAAGAAACAGAGGCGAGCCGATTAAAATCGCGGGAAGGCTTGGCGGAGCAAGTTGAGTATGCCAAAAAATCTCAAGAGATATTAAAGAAAAAGATAAATCGTTTAGGTGTTCGATACGAAGTTCTCGATACGATGGATGTTACGCTTAACGCTTTGGTCATCAGAACAACTTTTGCCAATGCGAAAAAGATTGTAGCTTTACCGGAAGTAAAATCTTCTGAGATTGATGTGCCGATACCTGCACCGAAATTGCAGGACAAGAGACCTGAAATCACTGTTAAGGATGCCGGCAGCAACCCGATGATCGGAGTTGACGGCGACGATTTTGAGTATAAGGGCAAGGGACAAATCGTGTCGGTTATCGACTCCGGATTCGATCCGTCCCATGAAGCTTTCCAAAAAGTTTCGTATGACACACTGAAAATCAAAGGCAGAGATGCGGGCGAGAAGCTCATCAAAGAATTGAATCTGGACGGAGCATATTTCTCAGACAAATTCCCGTTCGGATACAACTATATGGAAAAAAATCAGGAACTGGTTGAAGAATCCGTCAGTTCACATGGAATGCATGTCGCGGGAATTATCGGAGCAAACGGAGATAAACTGAAGGGAGTTACTCCGGAGGTTCAGTTGTTGGCGATGCGCGTATTCAGTGACAGAATTGAGCCGGGTTCCACTTCCGCTTCCGTTTACAACAAAGCGATTGACGACTCGGTTAAATTGGGTGCGGACAGCATCAATATGAGTTTGGGTGCAACATCCGTCAGTGAGCGCTATGTTCAGCAAACTACAATCAATGCGCTTGAGAGAGCGGAAAAAGCCGGAATCGTTGTTGCGATTGCAATCGGAAATGATGCATTTCTGGGCTCGAGAGAATTGGTAAGACCGCCGGCATCCGTACCGGATATCGGATTGACCGGTTCACCGGGAATCGCGGAGCTTTCTTTGGGTGTAGCATCCGTGAACAATGCCAAAATTAAGCAAAAGAGAATCACCGGTACCGATAATGGAGAAAAATACTATTTTGTATTTACTTCCACGGACATTCCGCATCCGGAAGGAGAGCAGAGCTTTGTTCATGTAGGGCTTGGAAAAGAAGCGGATTTTGAAGGGAAAGATGTAAGTGGAAAAGTCGCTTTGATTCAAAGAGGTGAGATTACTTTTTCCCAAAAAGTAAAAAATGCGCAAGCGAAGGGTGCGATAGGAGCCATTATATACAATAATCTTCCATCTGCACCATTGGTCAACATGGGTCTTGAAGATGTGAGCATCCCTGCATTTTTCATCAGTAAGGAAGATGGAGAGATATTGCTTTCAAAGCCGAATATGCGTTTGACATTCTCCAATGAAGAAGTCTATGTAGATAATCCTGTGGGATATCAGATTTCCGACTTCTCCAGCTGGGGTTTATCTGCAGAAGGAAATATGAAGCCGGATATTACCGCGCCGGGTGGAGATATTTATTCAACATTAAATGAGAACTCTTACGGAATGATGAGCGGAACATCCATGGCATCTCCTCATGCTGCGGCGGGAATAGCGATTGTTAAACAATATGTTGAAAAAACTTTCCCGGAGATTCAGGGTAAAGAAAAATACAAACTAATAAAAAATCTTTTGATGAGCAGTTCAGTTCCGCTAACCGATAAACAGACAAAGGCATATGTGTCTCCACGCTCTCAGGGAGCGGGACTCATGAATCTTGCTCGCGCGGTTCGTTCAAGCGTGATTGTTGAAGGAACGAATGGTTACTCCAGTGTAAATTTGAAGACGATTAAAGGGAACACCGTCGTGATTAATGCAACTCTTAGAAATTACGCGAAAGAAGATAAAGAGTTTGTTTATTACGCGGTATTGAATACGGATACGGTCGAAAACGGACAGGCGATGTTAAAGCCGAAAGCAATTAAGAAGTTTGAGCAAAAAACGGTAGTGGTTCCGGGCGGAAAAACGAAAGACATTGAAGTGGCGTTTATTTTGACTTCCGACGAGATTGCAATGCTGGAAAAGGATATGCCGCAAGGATTCTTTTTGGAAGGATATGTATTCTTTGAGGCTCCGGCATCTCAAAAAGAGAGAGAAATGGAAGCGTTCAGTTTTCCATTTGTAGGTTTCCGAGGAGAATGGGATCGGATAACCGTCTTAGATCCTTCCGTTTATGATCATATCGCTAACGGAACAAGACCTTTCTATTACGAAGCGGCAAAAGATTCTTACAAGCCATTTACCTTTATCGCATCAAGGGATGACGGAATGTTTGTTGCTCTTGGAGAAGATGAGGATAACACTTTTGAAAACCCGAAGTATGATGCTGAAAAAATCGCTATTTCCCCAAATGGAGATGGAAAAGGAGATTTTGCGCAATTCTTCGGAACCTTCCTGAGAAACTATAACGGATTTGAAATTCGTGTTTTTGATCAGAGAAATTTAAATACCGAGTTATATAAAGTGGCGGAACCGGATGATGTCGGTCGTAAGAACTTCATTCGTCCTTCCATGTTCGGAAATTCCAATCATAATTCCTCCAAAATGCATTGGAGATGGGACGGAATGAATCAGCAGGGCGAGATTATGCCTGACGGTAAATATGTTTTTGAGGTTTCGGTAAAACCGGATTCCAGCGAGAATGCACCGGCTCAAAAGATGCAATTACCGATTTTGATTGACACGATAGCGCCGAAAATCAAAAAGAGCAGCTATGACGCGGACAAGCATATCTTTACTTTGGAAGAAGTTATTGAGCAAGGCTCCGGAATTCGCAGTCAAATCATTGTAAAAGGAAGAGAAATTTTCAAGCCGGATGCGGAAGGTAAATTCCAATTGAAACCGGAAATCAAAATTGAAGATGCAACGCTGAAGATTTCGGATTATGCTTATAATACCATCAGCTTACCGCTTGATAAGGCGATTCGCCGCGGAAACGAGCGCTCCATTATCGTTAAGCCGGTAATCGATTCGGGCGCGGTAACTGCAAACAAGTTTAAATGGGCTGTTGAAGATTTGGACGGTAATGTGATTGAAAATCCTTATAACCTGGAAGTTGGAAAATACTATCTGGTAATTTCCGATGTGGATGAGGCTTATGAGATCAGCGGACCGAGTCGTATTCCTTTTGAGATTACGGAAAAGGATGTTGACAAAGTTATTGAAGTGCCGTTTGTTTACAAAAATCGAGCAAAAGTGGTAATCGAAGTGAAGAATCCGCAGAACGCCGCTGTTAAGTTGGTTGTTTTGGATAAGAATAAAGGAATTGAATTTGCAACAACGCCACTTTCTTCCGATAAGTATGGTGCAAATGTACCGGAGGGAGAATATGTTGTAGCATTGAAGCAATTGGATAAAGACTTCTTCGCATATATCAAGAATGAAGATGTACTCGTTCGAAGAAGCGGACAAGAAGGAAGCACGCCGATTGTTGAGATTCACAAAAAAGAAATGCAGCAAGGTCTTGTAAATCTTGTTCGAAACGGATATGAAGGAAGAGCAACCGTTCAATTCGTGGGACGCGATGCGAAGAAGACCACTTATTCCGTAGATTTGGAAGCGGGCAAAAACAATCAGATGATTGAATTGCCGAAGGGGTTGAATTTCGATATCTATGTAACTGATTTGGAGACTGAAGATTATGCATCAAAACCGGCTGAATTTACAATCAGCGGAAATAACTTGCTGGCTACGGTTGAGCTGGAAAAAGGCGGAGCAAAGAATCCGATTCCGGTTGACAAGACGATGCTTAGAATCCTAATCAATCGTTCCAGAGAGTATATGGAGAAAGACTTCTCGCCTGAAAGTTGGGCGGATTTTGAAATAGCGCTTGCGGAAGCTGAAAAAGTTTATAACAATCCGGAAGCTACTCAGGCAATGGTTGATAAAGCGGCGAGCGAGCTTAAATTGGCTATCGAGCAATTGGTACCGATTGTAAATGCGGGAGACAAAGCGCTTCTTAGAAAGAAAATCGATGAGGCGAAGGAGCTTCTGAGAAAGCATAGAGATGAATATCAAAATGCAAGCGTTATCGATTTGGAAGCGTTGATTGCGGAGGCGGAAGAGCTGTATAATTCCAAGAAGCCGGAACACAATACCAAAGAGAGAATCAATTTCGCCATTGCGGAACTCGAAAGAGCGATGCGCGAAATGAAGCGTAAGGACGGTAAAGTAGATAAAACAAAATTAGCGGACTTGCTCAAAGAAGCTGAAGAAATTTTCAAAAACCGAGAACTTTATGTAGAAGAAGACATTGCCGCATTAGAAAAAGGCTATGACTTTGCAAAGAAAGTTTTTGAAAATGACAATGCTACGGAAGTACAAGTGACGCATGCTATTCAAAAAATCAGCTTGCCGCTCAAGAAACTTCGTCTGAAAGATTCGGATAAAGAGAAATTGAAAGAAGAAATCCGAATTTCCGAAGCGATTGATTTATCGAAATATGCTTTGGAAGGAAAGGCGGAATTCCGAGAGGCTCTTCGAAAGGCAAAAGCCGTCTATATGAACAGAAGAGCAACTCAAGACGAGATCAACAAGGCTTATGAGGAGCTTTTTGCAAAACGACAAGCGTTAAAGCCGATTTCCGAAGATGACAAAGAAGAAGCGACATATCATGTTCCCGTTCGTTTGATGGAAACTGATGGAGCGGAAGAATCTACTGGAAATGCATTCCTGTCATCCGATGCGATTGTTGAAAAAACGAAAGACGGATATCGCTACAAGTTAACATTCAACACAACCTATATTGATCTGGGAATGGACGGTGTTGAAGGAAATGTAACCGAGCTGTATATTAAAGACGGCTCAGGATACTCCAAGCTGGAGGCGAAAGAAGTTTCAAAATCCATTTTGGAATATACTTTTGAAAGCGATAAAAAGCTGGATGAGCAAGAGGTTCTCTATGTGATTGATTTCATGGTCGATTACGGAATACCGAATTATGAAGCAAAACTTATGTTTGATTGGAATCGAGCAAAGATAAGCTAAACAAATAAAAGAAGCGGTGGTGTGATGCCACTGCTTTTTTTATCAACAATTCTTCGAACAGATAGGAGAATTCATCGTAAGCGGATGGGAGCGAAAACTGTAAAAAGCTTTATCGATACTATAGAATAATTCAATAGATAGAATCGGCTTTTTAAGACTTATTTTCAATAATCTGTGGTATTCTTAATACTGAAACAATGCAATCAACAAAAGGAGAATTTATGGAAAAAATAGCGATTATAGGAATGGGAAGCAGCGGAATGGCTGTACTTGCAGCTTATGCAAAAGAAGTTGATAAAGAAAGAGTGACAATCGACTGCTATGATACGGAAGAAAGCTTCGGCAGAGGATATCCGTATCGAGACGATTCTCATGATTTGATATTGAATCTGAAAACACGAAAAATAAGCTATGACTATCAAAACAATGACGATTTGGCAAATTGGCTGAAAGAAAAAGGGAAAGAGGAGCCGGTCTATACATCGAGAGCGACTTTCGGCGAATACACCAGAGACAGATTGGATGAGAGCATGTCGAAAATCGGTGCGCAAAAAATCACCGAGAAAATTGTGCGCATGGACAAGGTTGGTAAACAATGGGAACTGGAGACGGAAAAGGGGAGTATCAATCGATATGACCGAGTACATCTATGCAATGGAGAAATTCCGCAGCGAAGTATCTATAATAAGGTAGAAACTCATCCGAATTATATTCAGGACATTTATCCGATTCGAGAAAAACTCGCTCATATAAAAGAGAAAGACAGAGTCTGTGTTATAGGTGCCGGTCTCACGGGGGTGGATGTCACAACCCATCTGATAACGGAAAAAAACATCAAAAAAGTTGCGATGTTTTCCAGAACGAATCTTATCCCGACGGTAAGGGTCGAGCCTGTGATGCTGGAGATGAAAGTATTCACGATGGAAGCGCTCAACGGAATATTGGAAGAAAATTACGGTCGAATCACCTTTGAGCAGTTTGATGAGCTTTTTAATAAAGAGTTGGAAGTACATGATATTGATTTTGAACGATTCGTTCAGAAGCACATGCAAGGCGGCATTGAAGAATTGAAAACCAATATTCGGGAACCGGATGAATTGGCGAGAGTACAAGCGCTGCTTCCGATTATGAATGTAATTTTCAATAAGGTCTGGGATTCGATGCCCAAATCCGACAGAATAAAATTCAGAAGAAAATATCATCCTTTTATGACTTTGAATCGCAGCCCGCTTCCTTTAGAATCGGCGCGGATTTTAATTGATGCGAGCGAAAAAGGCATATTGACCATGCCGACTCAAATCGAAGATATCATCATTTGCTCGGATAAATTCCGTTTGAAGAAATCGGATGGGAATATCGACGATGCTGTCGGCGAATTTGACTATATTATCAACGCAACCGGTCTGGATACTTCAATGGAAAAAGTGGAAGAGAAAAATGAGCTCTTGGCACAGCTGATGGATAAGCGATATGTTCTGGTGGACGAATACGGAGGATTTGCCGTAGTGCCTGAGACAATGGCGTCGATTTCTTCCCGATACGGAACACTTGAAAATCTACACATCCATGGTGTTTTGGCATCGGGAGTGCAATATCGTAACAATTCCACGCTGATTATGCAAATGACGGCGCATCGTTTGATAAAGGAACAGTACTGCTAAGAGTCGCATAGAAAATTCTTCCTAACAATAATAATTTTCGTAAAATCATAAAAAGATTGCCGGATGATGAGATTGACATATAAACAACAAGATAGTAGAATATTGTTAAGGGAAATAATTTATGCAAGGGAATTGGAGGCAATCTATGTGGGAGAGAGATATAAATATTCATGCGGTGCGTGAAATCAGAGTAAAGACGACGGCTTTTTTAGGGGTCGGCGCAATAGAAAAAATAGATTTTATTTGTGCGCAGCTGGTCAAAATGGGCATTCAAAAAGTCGTTACGGTGACCGGCCGAGGCGCATACAAAAAGACGGGTGCTTGGAGCCATGTGGAGAAGGCTTATCAAAAGCACGGCATCGAATATGTACTCTATGATAAAGTAACGCCGAATCCGGAAGTGAACCAAGTTGACGAGGCGACCGCCATGGCGCGTGAGCTCGGAGCGGGAGCGGTCGTTGCGATTGGAGGAGGAAGTCCGATTGATGCGGGAAAGGCGGTGGCCGTTTTACTCAAATATCCGGACAAAGATGCAAGAGCGCTCGCTAATTTAACTTTCCCGATTGAAGATGCGGTTCCGATTATCGCCATCAATCTGACGCATGGAACGGGAACGGAAGTTGACCGCTTTTCCGTTATCAGTATTCCGGAAAATGATTATAAACCGGCGATTGCCGCGGATGCGATGTATCCTTTGTACGCAATAGACGACCCCGCATTGATGACGGGACTTGCGCCGGATCAGACGACCTTTGTTTCGGTGGATGCGCTCAATCATATCGTGGAGGCTTGCTCAACGGTTATGGCGAGCCCGTTCTCCATCTTGTTGGCGCAAGAGACGGTTCGTCTTATTTCCATCTATTTGCCACGGGTTCAAAAAGACCCGAATGATTTGGAAGCGAGATATTTTTTAACCTATGCTTCTTTGATTGCGGGAACATCTTTTGACAACGGACTTTTGCATTTGACTCATGCATTGGAGCATCCTCTCAGTGGGTTGAAGCATGAGACTACGCATGGGCAAGGACTGGCGATTTTATTACCTTCGGTCATTAAACATATTTATGATGCGAAAAAGCATACGCTGTTTGATGTTCTCAAACCGATTTTGCCGAATCTTGAATTTGAGACGGCAACGGCGGACGATGTGTCCAAAGCGGTGCGCCGATGGCTGCATTCGGTGAATATTAAAGAAAGCTTGAAAGACCTCGGTTTCGGTGAAGAGCATCTTGATGATTTGACAAGACTCGCTTTTGAAACACCGGGACTTAAAGGACTGCTCAGCATTGCGCCAATCGAAGCGACGCCGGAAGTAGTTCGACAAATTTTTGCGGAGTCACTTTAGCGGTAAAAATGAAGAAAAAAATAATTCGATGGTTCGGATACTTCCTGATGGTTCTTTTGCTGAGCGCCTGTCAAATCAAAGAATCATCCGAGATTGTTCCGGAAGAAATTCCAAAGTCCGATGTCGGTGAAATACGCCCGACCGATGAAAAAATTATCGGGATTACCATTGATGACAGTTGGTACGACAGTATCCAATTATCACAGATTGTAGAAGCCATTCGAAAAATGCCTGCAAAACCGACCGTTCGAATCGTGATGAGCCGAGATATTCATCCGATTGAATATGTGGAGATGTTCAAAAAGATTCATGAGGTAGCCTATGTGATGGCATCGCCGGTCGATTCGTATGATATGATTTATTATAAGAATGAGGCGAGTTATCGCAAGCGTTTTGCCGAAAGTTACGGAGCGCTCAACGACTATGTTGATTTTTGGGAAATCGGGAATGAAATCAACGGTGAGGGCTGGCTCGGCGATGACAATAAGCTGATTGTTGAAAAGATGATTTCCGCTTTTGAGCTTCTTGAGGGGAAAAAAGCGAAGACGGTGTTGACCGCCTATTATACGGCGCCGGGTTTTCAACAGGTGGACATGCATGAATGGTTGCGAAAAAATGTCCCGAAATCGATGAAAAACCGATTGGATTATCTTTTTGTCAGCTATTATGAAGACGACAATGAAAATTTCGCGCCGAATTGGCAAGAAATTTTTGAGAAGCTTGAGAAGGATTTTCCGAATACCAAACTGGGAATCGGAGAATGCGGCGTTTCGAATGAAAAAGCGACATTGGATGAAAAAATAAAAAAGGCGGAGCATTATTATTCCATGCCGAAATACACCGAAAATTATGTCGGCGGATATTTTTGGTGGTATTGGGTAACGGATTGCGTTCCGCATGATAATAACAAATTGTACGAAACGATAAATGAATCAATGGGGAGCTGATGCTCCTCTTTTTTGTGAAAGTTTGAATATGTTTTGACTTGTTGAAGGGAAAGTTGTTAATTGATGTAAACTATGCTTCGTGGTATAATTGAAAAAATAAGTTTTTTCAAATTGTAAAGAGGTGGATTATGAAAAAGGCATTGATTTTTATGGCAAACGGATTTGAAGAAATTGAAGCGTTGACGGTATATGATATTTTGACTCGCGCGGAAGTAAAGGCGGAACTCTGCTCCATCGAGAAAGGGAATCAGGTGCAGGGGGCGCATGGGCTTATAGCGCTCACTCCGATTCATATCAATGATGTCAAAGACTTCGACGAATATGATATTCTGATAACGCCGGGAGGGCTGCCGGGCTCGACGAATCTTCGGGATGATGACCGAGTGATTAAGGCATTCCAAAGTTTTTTTGGAAAGCAGGATAAATATCTGGCAAATATTTGCGCGTCCGGCATCGTTTTGGACAGAGCGGGCATTGCGCAGCAGATTGCAGGCACCTGTTATCCGGCATTCAAAACGGAAATCAATTATAAAGAGCACCACGATGAGTTGGTGGTAATGGATAAAAATGTAATCACTTCGCAAGGGCCGGCAACCGCAATCTATTTTGCGCTGAAGATAGTGGAAGTGCTTTGCGGGAAGATGCGTGCGGAGCAGATTCATAACGACACTTTGTTATTTCTCGTTGAAGAAAATGCAAGAAAATAAATCTTAAATTACAAATGAAAATTTGAGAGACGGCGGATTTTTTACAAAAAATTAGAATGAGATAGACGGGATACCTCCGAAGCGGAAATGGTGAATGCCAAGAACGCTGCGGGGGTATTTTCGTTAATCAATAGCGAAATAAAACCGACAAGACTTTTGGAGAAATCCCATAAATCCGTATAATAATTTGATATTCTCTTCGATAATATACGGTTTTTGCCTTGATATTCGATTTTTTGTATAAAATCACATAAATTTTGTTGAAAAATCGGTACATTAGTGATATTATAGCTGAGGGAAACTTTTTTGACAGGAGAGATTATGGAGAAATATTTTAAAATTAAAGAACATGGTTCAACCATGCGAACTGAAATTGTTGCGGGATTTACAACATTTTTTACAATGGCTTATGTAATTTTGGTAAATCCGGATATTCTTTCAAATGGAAATGAGCAAATTTTCAACGGCGTTTTTATTGCAACTTGTCTTTCGGCAGCGGTAGGAACTTTTTTGATGGCTTTTTGGGCGAATCTTCCGTTTGCGCAAGCTCCGGGAATGGGCTTGAACGCATTTTTTGCATTTACCATCATGCCGACGATGAGCAAAATCGTGGCTCGTGAACTCGATGTGATTGAAAGTTATCAGCTCGCATTGGTGCTTGTATTTATTTCCGGTCTGTTATTTATCACCATTACCGCTTTCGGAATTCGAGAAGCGATTATTGAAGCGATTCCGGCGAATGTAAAACATGCAATTTCAGGTGGAATCGGACTTTTTATTGCTTATCTCGGACTTCAAAATGCAAAAATTGTTGTGCCGCATCCGGTAACGCAGGTTTCTTTGGTGAATTTCAAAGGGCTTCTCAACCCGGAAACTTATCATGATACGATGGGAGCGGTTATTGCAATTATAGGACTGTTGATTATTACGGCTCTGACGGCTCGAAAAATCAAAGGCTCGATATTTATCGGGATTTTGGTGACCACCGTTATAGCGTATTTACCATTTCTTAATTATATGCAGCTTCCGGAGAAAATTTCTTTACATCTGGGGAAGCAATTTGCCGACTTTGCGGAAGTCTCTCTTTTGAAAATGGATGTGGGCGGTCTTTTCGGCGGCGGAAGTTTTCTGCAAACTCTTTCAACCGTCATCGTCATCGTCATCTCCTTTTCACTGGTGGATATGTTCGACACGATCGGCGCGCTGTTGGGAACGGCGAAAAAAGCGAATCTGTTGGATGAGAACGGCAATATGCCGAGTATGAAAAAGGCGCTGATGTGCGATGCGATTGCCACGACTACGGGCGCTTGCTTGGGAAGCTCTACGGTTACCACTTATGTGGAGTCCAGTGCGGGAATTGCGGAAGGCGGCCGCACCGGTCTTACGGCGGCGGTAACGGGTGCGATGTTTGTATTGGCTTTGGTAATCGGACCGTTCGTCACATTGATTCCGTCGGTTGCTACGGCACCATCGCTGATTTTTGTCGGTGCATTGATGATGAGCGGTGTTAAAGAAATTGACTTCAGCGAGATTTGTGAATCCGTTCCGGCATTTTTAACCGTTGTCATGATGCCGTTGACCTATTCGATAGCAAACGGAATTGCTTTCGGTCTTATATCTTATTGTATCATTAAGCTTGTATCGGGTAAGGCAAAAGAAACCAAGCCGCTTACTTGGATTTTGTCCTTGCTGTTCATTATAAAATTTATGATGGCACCTTAGTGTCAATGGAAAAGCAAATACCAATCTTATTGTTTCTCCTTAAAAACGCAATCAATTTCGGTTGCGTTTTTAGCTTTCACGATTTTTATGAAGATGTTGTCGTTTTGATATGTTTGACATTCAGCTTTTGAAAAGGAGCAAATTCTTATAAAATGGCTGTAAAAAATGATACACAAATTATTATTCTTTCGATATAATAAGAAATAATGCGATTGCGATGTGCCGAGTTTTGACGCGCTCCAATAGAATTTTTGCAATGCGCACATTACAGCCAATTTATTCTGACGACGCAAAAGAAATGGAGAAAAGAAGAACAATGAAATATATTAAAGCGAAAGCCGTTGTGCTTGAAGATAGAATATTGGAAAATGCGATTATCGAAATAAAGGATGGAAAAATCGCCGGCATTTTGGAAACGATGCCGGAGGGGATGCCTTTTATTGACCACAGCGAGCATATTGTGGCGCCCGGATTTGTGGATACCCATATTCACGGAATGGTCGGGCATGATGTTATGGATGCGGATCGGGAAGGCTTGCTGGCTATTTCAAGAGCCGCCGCACATGTCGGGGTGACTACTTTTTTGCCGACGACCTTGACCGCCTCCAACGAAGATACCGACAGAGCCATCATAAATATTGCTCAAAATTATCGCGAGGCTCGCGGGGCAAAGATTGGCGGAATTTTTCTCGAAGGCCCGTTTTTTGTTGAAAAGTATAAAGGCGCTCAGAATCCGGAATATTTCAAGGATCCCCAAATCGATTTGCTGAAACATTGGGTTGAGCTTGCGGACGGTTTGCCGATTAAGATTGCCGTTGCTCCGGAGCGGGAAGGTGCTCCGGAGTTCATAAGGCATGCAAAAAAAATGGGCGTTCATATTGCACTCGGACATTCCGATGCGACTTACGAGCAGGCGAAATCCGCGGTGGAGCAGGGCGCGAGCATCTTCGTGCATATGTATAATGCGATGAGTCCGCTTCATCACCGAAATCCCGGAATGGTCGGAGCGGGATTGACGCTGCAAAATGTATTTGCCGAGCTGATTTGTGACGGGCATCATGTGCATCCGGCAGCGGCTCAGGTCGTAGTCGGCATGAGAAAACCCTCTTCGACCGTCTTGGTAACGGATTGTATGAGTGCGACCTGTATGCCGGATGGAGATTATAAACTTGGAGATTTTGCCGTGCATGTAAAAGACGGAACCGCGAAGATGGATAACGGAAGCTTGGCGGGCTCGATTTTGTTGTTGAAAGATGCCGTTAAAAATGTGGTTCATTGGGGCATCGCATCCGTTTGGGAAGCGATTCAAATGGCGACGATCGTTCCGGCAAAATCGGTCGGAATCGATAATGTTGCGGGAAAGATAGCCATCGGGCGAGCGGCGGATTTGACGGTGCTGGACAAAAATTTGGATGTGGTTTGCGTCTATTTGGATGGCGAAGAGTTTCAATAAATCAGCGTGCTCAAAAATATCGTCATTTTTCAAAAAACAAAGCGAAATAAGCTATCGGTTATTCGATTTTGAAGCGGATTTTTTGCCTTGTGATTACGCTCAACTAACTGAAATTAGCGGGATATAACTTTCTCTGAAACGATTTACAAAAATATTTTTCTATGGTATTTTAGTAGAGAGGGATTTTGGAGGAAGTATGAAAAAGAGTCTTGAGAATTTTATAAGAAAATATGTTCGGGAATATAAAAAGAAAGAGCGGACGATAACCAATTGGCAGGAACCGCTGATTTGTTATGCCGATGCGCATGACGAATTGTTCGATGAACTTAAAAATATCGTCGGTCAAGACCATATTTCTCCGCTGACTTCATTGGCGAGCGCGAATACGGTTATCTCCTATTTTGTCCCTTTTGAAGAAGAGACCGTTTTGTCGAATCAGTCGGGAAAAATTGCATCGAGAGATTGGGCATTTGCATATATTGAAACCAATCGTCTGATTGATAATTTGGGATTGGCAATCAAAGAGCGTTTGGAAAAAAAGGGATATGCGACCATTCTGCCGCAAGGAAAAAATTTGGACAGAGCGACGGATTCGGGAAATTATTCTCAGCGCCATATCGCATATATTGCGGGCATGGGAACCTTCGGGATGAATCGTTTAATCATTACGGAAAAAGGATGTGCGGGACGATTCGGCTCCGTCATTACCGAGCTCAAAATCGAGCCGACGCCAAGACCGGAAAAAGAGTATTGCCTTTATAAAGTGGATAAATCCTGTACCGATTGCATCGATGCATGTCCGCGAGGAGCGTTGACGGTGGACGGCTTCGATAAGCAAAAATGCATGGAGCACATGAAGGACAACCAAATTATCTATCGCGATTTAGGGAATATCCGAGTTTGCGGGAAATGCGTGGCGAATGCGAGATGTCGTTTTGAAAAATTTTAATATGAAAAGGAGCTGTTGCGAAATGAGCTTTTTGCAGCGGCTTTTTTAATGAAAAAATGATTTTTAATGGGTATAAATCAGCATATAAAAAATGGCTTGCTCTTACGAGTTTGCCATTTTTTTTAAGATCTTTTCCGAAAAGTATTTTACCGTATTGTTGTAAAAAATTCAACTTAGCGATCCCATTTGGCGACGAGATCGAGAATTTCCTGCGCAAATTGGTTGAGGTCTCGGTTCGCACCGCCTTTGTTGTTGCTGACCGCCTTATCCAAGCTGCGCAAAGCCTGAAGAAGTTTTCCATAAGGTGTATTTTCTTCGGTACGCATTGTGCGCTGCGGTTTTTCAACGACAACTCCTTCACGAATCATAGAGCCGTCGTACAGACTGTGCATTTGGGTATAGAAAGGAACCGTCGCTTCAACACCGATTTTCTCTTTTATCAGTGTGGAAAAATGTTCCGCAACTTCTTCTTCACCATGAACGACGAAAATCCGCTCCGGTTTTTTTGAAAAATGTTCCAGCCATCCGAGCAAACCCTGTTGGTCGGCGTGACCGGAGATGCCCTCCAATTTTACGATATTGGCACGAACCGTGATTTCTTCTCCGAAAAGTTTAATCACCGGTGCACCTTCCAAAATCGCTCGCCCGGTCGTGCCATGCGCCTGATAGCCGACAAAGACGATGGTGGATTCGGGACGCCACAAATTGTGCTTCAGGTGATGTTTGATTCGTCCGGCTTCCGCCATACCGGATGCGGAGATGATTACTTTCGGCGTATTGATAAAGTTGATTGCGCGCGACTCATCGGCGGTAACCGACAGATGAAGTCCGTCAAATGCAATCGGGTTGATTCCGCTCTTTACCAGCTCCATCGCTTCTTCATCATAATTTTCCCATTTGTTTTCATCAAAAAGCTTCGTGGCTTCACTCGCCAACGGCGAATCGACATATACATCAAAAACGCCGTGATTTTTGATGATGTTCTGCTCTTTGATTTTTCGTATAAAGTAGAGCAATTCCTGTGTTCTTCCCACCGCAAACGACGGAATGACGACATTGCCGCCGCGGTCGAAGGTTTCTTGTATCACTTTCGCAAGCTCTACGGCATAATCCGGCGGACGATTGTGAAGCCTGTCACCGTAAGTTGATTCGACGACGACATAGTCCGCGTCATCGACAAAGCTCGGGTCTTTAATCAGCGGCATATTGATATTTCCGATGTCTCCCGAAAATACAATTTTTTTACTGATGCCGCCTTCGGTAAGCCACACTTCGATGCAGGATGAGCCGAGCAAATGTCCGATATCTTTGAATCGAATTTGGATTCCTTCATCGATGTCCAAAATCTGATTATATGGACAAGGCTCGAGTCGGGAGATGATGGCTTCCGCATCCGCCATCGTGTATAAAGGCTCCTTATGCTCCTGCCCGAGTCGTTTTCCTTTTCGATTTCTCCACTCCGCCTCAAATTCCTGAATATGAGCGGAATCTCTAAGCATAATATTGCACAAATCTTCGGTTGCGGAAGTACAAAATACCTTGCCTTCGAAACCTTGTTTCGCCAAAAGAGGCAATCTCCCCGAGTGGTCAATATGTGCATGGGTTAAAAATACATAATCGATTTCATTTACCGCAAATGGAAACTCCTGATGATTGTTGGCATCCATCCCCTGTTGCAAGCCGCAGTCAATCAACATCTTTTTACCATTCGCTTCCAGATAGTGACAACTTCCGGTAACGGCTCTTGCCGCCCCATAAAAAGCTATTTTCATAAAGCCTCCTAACCATGCGTTTGTACGCAAAAAAATATTTGTCACATTACCAAGCTCCACTTAGATGTCTCATTTATTATATCAAAAATCAATGAAATATCGCAAGCTGTTGTAATTTTTGAAAAAACAAATTTTCATCAGTTTATTTATCAACTAATTTGGGGTATAATGTTGATGTTAAGACAAATAAGTCATTTAGGAGGTCTATATGAAAAAACTTTTATCTTTGATGACAGCTACTTTTATGCTGACATCAACCGTTATGTTCAGCACCCCGTCGTATGCTGACGAAATGCAGAAGAAGATAAACTCCGTGGCAAAGGTTTCTTATGCGGAAGGCTTGACCGTTCAAATCTATGACAAGATTATAAGCGGAAATGCAAAGAGCGCAATTGTTAAAGACGGAAGAACGATGCTGCCTTTCAGAGCGGTGTTCGAAGGTTTGGGAGCAAAAGTGGACTTTGATAAAAATTCAAAGCAAATTCATGCCGCTTTTGATAACATGGAAATTATGATGACCATCGGCTCAACGAAAGCGGTCGTCAAAAAAGACGGGCAGACACAGGAAGTTATGCTCGGTTCCGCGCCTTTCACTCATAAGGGACAAAATTTCGTTCCGGTTCGCGACATTGCGAATATGACCGGATTGACCGTGGAGTATTCAAAATATGACGAGAAGGTCAATATCTATGATAAACAAAAGTTTTTTGATGATATCAACAAGAACTTTACCATTTATAACTCGATTTTGAAAAAAGGGGTAGCGCAACAAAATCTGAAGAAAACTTTGCAAACCAATGCCGAGTTTTCCGCGGATTTCCAAATTTTAGATGAAAATCAGATGAAAAAAGCCGGCGGAAAACTCTCCTTTGACGGTTTGACAAGAGCGATGGATGTCAATGGAAAATTCAAGCTCGAAGTCAATTTCGGTGATTTTGAGAAGGATATTTTGGAAAATGCAACCGACAGGGAAAAAGAGTTAATCAATGCGCTTAAAAAATCGGAGCATGAAATCATTTATGACAGCGACAAAGCGGTGATGTATCTTAAATCCGAGTTGGCTTCTAAAATTCTTGAAAAAGAAAGCGGAAGCTGGCTTAAGACGGATTCACAATCCGGAATTTCTTCCGCGCTTACTAATCCGTATTCGATGAACTATATGGATGAATTGATGAAAAACCCGGAAAAACTGACTTTGGCGGAGCTGTTGTATCAGTCGATGGAGAGTCAGAAAGAAACTTTTGGAAGCACTTATGCATCAACTACCTATGATCAGGTACAAGAGGCTTCAAAAGTTTTAATGTTCTTCATGGGAGATGACGGATTCGTTCAAAACGGTTCTTCTTATACGCTATCTTTAGATAAGAAAGGAATTGTTTCCAGATTGATGAAATATGCGCCGGATTTACATGATGCATCCGCACTGCTTTCGATGAAGGAGATGAACTACAAACTCACTTTGCTCAACACGGATAGCGATAATTTGGGGATTGAAATGTTAATTTCAGGAGTGATCGCATCTTCATCAGGCGACACGAAATTCAGTTTCAACATGAAGGGCGACCAACATGACGCGAAAATTGCAGTCAATGTGGAGGACGCAAGTTTCGGCAAACTGATTGTCAATGCCGATGTGAAGACCAAAGAAACATCGCAAGCAATACAGTTGACACCTCCACAGGGAGCAAAAATCGTATCAATGGAAGAATAATCAAGAGCGGGCAACCGCTCTTTTTCTTGTTCGAAAGCATGCTCTATGCTATTATAAAGAAGGAGTGAGGAGGGAGTATGACTTTAGAAGAATTTTTTTCGAAAAATCGGAAGGTGGCACTTTGTTTTTCAGGCGGAGTGGATTCGTCGTATTTGCTATATGCGGCTCTTCATTATGGTGCTCATGTTCAGCCATACTATCTCAAAACGGAATTTCAACCGGAATTTGAATTGGAAGACGCGAGGAATTTAGCAAAAGAACTGGGTGTAAAACTCATTATTAAGACAGCTTCTTCTTTAGATAATCCTCAAATCGTTCAAAATGATGAGCAAAGATGCTATCATTGTAAAAATACCGGTCTGAGACAAATTTATGAAATGGCGAAAGCGGACGGGTACAATGTGGTGATAGACGGCTCCAATGCCGATGATGACCCGAATGAGCGACCGGGGATGAAAGCGCTTGAGGAGATGGGAATTTTATCGCCGCTTCGAATGGCGAATTTGACGAAGGCACAGATTCGAGCTCTTTCGAAAGAGGCCAATCTTTTTACTTGGGACAAAGCGGCTTATGCCTGTCTTGCAACGAGAATTCCAAGTGGAATGAAGCTGGAGAAGGAAATGCTTCAAAAAGTCGAGCGCTCGGAGCGGGTTTTGTTTGACATGGGATTTTATGATTTTCGCGTGCGAGTGCTTGGCGATTATGCGCGTTTGGAGATTCGCGAGGAGCAGATGCAAAAAGCAATCGACAATCGACAGCGGATAATCGACCAAATTGCTTTCGACAAAGTATTGTTGGATTTAGAGCCTCGATGAAAGGAGAATTATGGATACGATGGCATTGCTGAGGGCGGTATCGGAAGGCAGGAAGTCTCCGGAAGAGGCTTTGCTCGAGCTGAAGATGCAGCCCTTTGAAAAAGGTTTTGAAAATCTCGGTTTTGCACAGCCGGATACGCATCGAAAATTGAGACAGGGATTTTCCGAAGTGATTTTCGGCGAAGGAAAGAGCGTGGAGCAGCTGAAAGGTATTTTGGAAAATATGAGCAAGGCGGAAAAGAATATCTTGGTGACTCGATTGAGTGAGGAGAAAGCGGAGCAACTGCATTTCGCCTTTGACATGATATATCACTCGGCGGCAAAAATTGCCATCGTCAACCCATCGCCCATCGATATTTGTGACAAAGGATATATTCTTGTCGTGACTGCGGGCACGAGCGATATTCCGGTGGCGGAAGAGGCGGCGATTACAGCGGAAACTTTCGGAAACGAAGTGCAAAGACTCTATGATGTCGGCGTGGCGGGATTGCATCGCCTGTTGTCCAATCTGCCGCTTATAATGAGCGCGCGCGTCATCATTGCGGTGGCGGGGATGGAAGGCGCACTGGTTTCGGTGCTCGGCGGGTTGGCGGACTGTCCGGTAATCGGGGTACCGACCGGTATAGGCTACGGCGCAAATCTTCAAGGAGCGACTACATTGTTGTCCATGCTTTGCTCCTGCGCAAGCGGCGTGAGCGTTGTCAACATCGATAACGGTTTCGGAGCCGGTTATTTGGCGAGTATGATGAACAAAATGTAATTTGAAAAAGGAAATAAATTTTTATTTTGCGCGAGAAATTTATGTGTTGAAAGACGAATGAATTTCACTCGAGCGATTTTATGCAAATGATAATCGGAATGGATTTGAATTTCGATTGGTATATAGAAAGATGAGTTCAGCGTTTGAAAAAGCGAATGGAAAGAAATGTGAGGGAATATGAAAACATTATTTATTGAAACAACGATGGGCGCTTCCGGCGATATGTTGCTCGGCGCGCTGATCGGACTGATGCCGGAGCCGGAAAAATTTGTCGAGCGGCTCAATCAACTGGGCTTTGAAAATCTGGAAGTAAAATGCAAAACCAAGACATCGATGGGAATTGCGGGGAATCGAATAAAGGTTCGATTTGACGGTCAAGAGGAATGTGGACACAAAGACCACCACGAGCATGAGAAAAAACACAAGAAGCATCATGAGCATCACGAGGGTTGTTGCGGAAAACATCACAAAGGGGATGCGCATGAACATCATGAGGGATGCTGCGGGAGACATCATAAAAAGGATCATCATTCGGAGCATTTTGGATCGGCTCCGCTCATCATCGCTGCGAAAGATTCCCGCTCTCATCACCATAAAGACGGCAAACATCATAAGGAGCATAAGGAGCACAGCCACAATGACCTTGCGAGTCTCGGAAAGATAATCGACACATTGGATGTTGACGAAATTATAAAATCTCAGGCGAAGGAAGTTTATCAGATTATCGCTGAGGCGGAAGCGAAGGCACATAATATGGAAGTATCGCAGATTCATTTTCATGAACTGGGAGAGAAGGACGCGGTTTTCGACATTGTGGCGGTTTGCTTGGCGATAGATGAGCTGGAAGTCGATAAAATTATTGCGACCCCGATTCATGTAGGATACGGAAAAGTAAAGACGGCGCATGGCAAATTGCCGATTCCGACGCCGGCGACTGCTGAAATTTTACGCGGTATTCCGATTTACAGCAAGGATGTCAAGGGAGAACTTTGCACACCGACCGGCGCGAGCTTGCTCAAATACTTCGTCAACGAGTTCAGGCAGATGCCGATGGCTGTGTGGGATAAAATCGGTTATGGGGTCGGCAAAAAAGAATTTGAAGAGCCGAATATTTTGCGATGTTTCATCGGCGAATCGATGATTTTGGACTGATATCGGAAGAAGAACCTGGGAGAAGACAATGGATTTTTTAAAGAAAAACGGGAAAGGTTTAGCCCTTGCCTTTGTCATGGCATTGGTGGCGAGCGTATTGGGAAAATATTACAAGCTGATCGGTTCGGCTGTTTTTGCAATTTTGATTGGAATATTGTACAGCAATTGGCTTGGTATTTCGGAGTCGGCTAAAGCGGGACTTAAATTCAGTGGAAAAAAACTGCTGCAATATTCGATTATCGCATTGGGATTTACTATGTCTTTTGCGCAAGTCGCCGAGACCGGTTTACAATCGCTTTCGATTACGATTGTGACGATAGTCGTTTCTTTTTGCTCGGCGCTGCTGATTGGCAAGAAATTGGGATTATCCAAAAAACTCAGTACGCTGATCGGTTTTGGAACTGCGATTTGCGGCGGCTCCGCGATTGCGGCGGCATCGCCCGTTGTGGAAGCCGACGAAGAAGAGATTGCACTTTCCATATCTACGATTTTTTTCTTCAACATCGTAGCGGTTTTTCTATTTCCGTTTTTAGGACGGCTGATGGGAATGGATGATGCGATGTTCGGAATTTGGGCGGGAACGGCAATCAACGATACATCGTCGGTAGTGGCGGCAGGGTACAGCTATTCCAACGCGGCGGGCGATATTGCGACCATTGTGAAGCTCGTTCGGGCATTGATGATTGTGCCGAGCTGTCTGTTGATGGCGGCTATTCGAGTTTACAAAAACCGAAATGAAAAAGGAAAGGTGTCCATCATGAACATCATCCCCTGGTTTATACTTTGGTTTTTGCTTGCATCGATAGTCAGCAGCTTAGGCATATTTCCGAAAGCTTGGCTCGGATCTGCGAAAAACATTTCCAAATTTTTGATGGCGATGGCGCTTGCGGGAATCGGAACGCAGGTATCTTTTGCCCAATTCAAAAAAGCGGGAATCAAACCGATTTTGACCGGAGCGGTTGCTTGGTTTATGGTTGCAATCAGCAGCTTGATGATGCAATATTTTGTGCTGTAATCGATAAGAGAGGTGCGGGATGAAGGATGAAAAATTTACGGATGAAGTGATTGAGCTGTGCACGAATATCGATGATATGACGCCTGAAGCTTTAGGCTTTGCGATGGAAATGATTTTGGAATCCGGAGCGCTCGATGTGCATTATGAAAATATTTATATGAAAAAAAATCGCCCCGCGTTCAAACTCTGTGTGCTTTCAACGCCGGAAGATGAAGAAAAAATGGCGCAGGAGATATTTCGCTATACCACCGCGATTGGGATTCGTCGTCAAATTATGAAAAGATATATATTGTGTCGGGAAATTCAGACCGTTGAAACGGATTATGGAAAAGTTCGGGTGAAGTATTCGCAGGGATATCATGCCCAAAAGTTCAAACTCGAATATGAAGATATTGCTCGTTTGGCAAAAGAGAATCGAATCGGCATTGATGATATGCGTCGGCATTTGGAGCGTTCGATTAGAGATTCACAGGAGTAGAGCCTACATTGGATAAAATGGATTTCAAAAGCGGATTGGAAAATAAATCGAAAATTCATCCGAAGGCAAATGCATGATAAAAAATCTTTTCCTAATATAGGGAACATTGAATCATACAATTCACAATAATGTTTTAGCGATTTGTCCTTAAGAGTCCGCTTTTGTAAATACGCTCCAAAATTTTGTGATAGATGATAAGCATATGTTTTTCGCCGACCATCTCATCGAGTTTGGAGACTTCCAGCCATGCGATGCCCTTAGTCTCCTTTTTGTTTTCAATCAGCGCATCGTCTTCCGACGCGACAAAGACAAAGGCGCAATCATAATGGTAATGGTCAAAAGCCCGCATTTTTCCTACCAGAATCGGCATTTCTGAAAGCGGAGAGCGAATCGACAGCCCGCTTTCTTCATTCAGTTCACGCATGCTTGCCTGCAAAAAACTCTCGCCTTCTTGGACATGGCCGCCCATCCATCCCCATGAGTCATATTTGAGATGATAAATCATCAGTACCTTATCGCCTTCGGGATTGACAACAAAAGCGGATGCGGTTCGATGGCCGTCCTTTGCTTCAAAAAGAGGCTCGTTGATTTTATGGTAAAGCAGTTCTTCTTCTACAGATAAAAAATTCATTTTTACACTCCTTAGAATCGCTCGGCGGCTCTTTTTCTGAATTTGCGAAAGGCTGTCGGCAAAGTAATTTCATCCAATTGCGTTTGCTCCACCCAAATGGAGTTGTCAAAATCATTCTTCGGATTTTCCATCACGACAAAGGGGTCCAAAACGACTTCCCAAGATATCATGCGCCATTCAATATGCGAAAAGATATGTTTTGCATGCACTCCGGCTTTAATTCGAATCGGCACAAGTCCACGATTTTGCAAAAAAGACAGCGCATCATTCTCTTGAAGATGCTCATCCGCCATCGGAAATTGTAGGAGTCCGCCGAGCAGACCGCCGTTCTCTCGCTTTTGGAGCAATATTTTTTCTTCAAAGCGAAGAAGAAAAACAGTTTTCTCTTCGATTCGACGCGGTTTTTTGATTTCTTTTTTGGGAAAGTCCGTCGGATTGCCGAGTTCAAAGGCTAAACAGTATTCGCGAATAGGACAAAGCAGACAAAGCGGCTCCGAATTCGGAAGGCAAATCGTCGCACCGAGATCCATCATCGCTTGATTGAAATCGCCCGCATGCTTTTCCGGGAGCAAATGGAGCCAAAAATTCTCCATGACTTTTTTGCCTTGAGCATTGCTTACCGAATCGCGATATGCCATCAGGCGACTTCCGATTCGAATGAGATTACCGTCAACGGCGGTTTCCGATTTGCCGAAAGCGATGCTGGAAATCGCACCCGCGGTATAGGCGCCGATGCCCGGCAATTTCATCAACTCGGATTTGTCGGACGGAAGCGATGCGTCGTAGTTATCGAGCAAAACTTTGGCCGCTTTTTGAAGATTGCGCGCTCGGGAATAATAGCCGAGCCCTTCCCATAATTTCAACAATTTATCTTCGGGGGCATTTGCCAAATCCATAATCGTCGGGAAATTTTCGATAAAGCGATTGAAATACGGAATTACCGTATCCACTCGAGTTTGCTGCAACATGATTTCCGAAATCCAAACATGGTAAGGCGTGGGATTTTCACGCCAAGGCAAAAAACGGCGATGCGCATAATAATACGACAACGCCTTTTCTGCCAAACCGTCATAATTTTTATTCATCATCATTCTTTTTGGAAAGCAACTCCACTTTCACATCCAATGCTTCAAAACGATTCTTTATTGTCATACGCTGTATCTTTGTGAGAATTTCGACACCCAGAAAATTACATTCGTCATTTTCAGAAGTGGAGAACAGCGGTTTGATGTCTTCGATAACGCTCGGTTTCATCGTCAACGCTTTTCGCCAAGGATACTGCTTACGAATCTCTTCTCCTTTGGAATTCTTGCCGGTTGAAAAATCATAGTCAATCAAAAATTCATCGAAAGAAAAGCAATCGTGATAACGCCCCATCAAAACAAACTTTCGACCATCTTCCATTTCGATTCCGACCTCGGTGATGGTATCTTTTACATCAAATGCGCCGGTGTACCATGACATCCAAAAATCTTTGACAGGTTTTCCGATAATGGATTGGAACAATTTTTTCTTGTTATCTTCAAAATCCTCCACATCATTATAGAAATCCGCAACATGACCATTGTAAACATAATTCTCGACTCTTTCGTACATAACAAAACCTCACATCGCTATAGAAATTTAATTTAACATAGTTATTATACCACAACCAAATTCCTATTCGCTTTTTGTTTTGCAATTAACACAAATACTTTTAGGTAAGATTGCAAAAAATTTTAGAGAAGAAGAATTTGTGTTCTGAAAATGCTTCCAAAACTCTACAGCGAATGTGACTCGTCAAGTTTGCGTACGGAAGATACCTTCAACAATGAGACGGATGACAGCGACAAAAAGATGCCTGACAGAATAATCATCAGAGCGGAGCCGCGACCGATGCCAATCAATAAGCCGACGGAATTTCCTAGAAGTCCTTGTTCGGATATCAAAGGCTTGAATACAAAATCGCTGAGCGGACCTGAAATGGCAAATGCCAACACATAGCCCATTTGTGAAATGAAGCTGATGAGTCCCCAGACGCGTCCCTGAAACTCATTGTCGATATTTGAGCGCACCAAAAAATCAAGCGAAGTGTTGATAAAAGGGAGCGCGGCAAAAAACAAAAAACCGAAGATGCAAACAAAATAGAGACTCGGTCGAAACGCAAAACCGACCATAAAAATGCCCAAAAGAAATAAAGAAAAAGATAGGGTTCGCACGAAATTCTTTTTGAGCGGAAGCATCGACAACAAAAAGCTGGAGAAAATCATGCCGGATGCCGAAATCGTCAAAGCGATGCCGGCAAGCTCCTTTCGTGTAAATTCCAGCATCATTGGAGTGGCTAAAGTTTGTATGATGCCGACAAAAAAAGTCAGCGCCATGCTGATGATGACGAGCATAAACACACCGTTGTTTGCTCGTAAAGCAGCCATCCCTTCCGAAAAATCCTCCTTCAAATTGCTCTTGTCCGTGCGTGCTTTAGTTTCGATTCCTCTGCGGACATAAAGCGTAACGCCGACCGTGACGATGATGGTGGCGATGTCAATTCCGATGAGCAATGCAACCGAATATTTTTTTAGCAAGAAACCCGAGATAATCGGCGCAATCAAATATTTTGAAGCATTCGCAAGTTGCATCAGACCATTCGCCTTCGAATAATCTTCGCTGCCGAGCAAGTCGGTAACCGTTGCCCGAAAAGAAGGCTCTAACAAAGAGCTGAAAATCGAGCTTATAAAAACGCCGATGCCGATTTGCCAAAGACTTGCGTCGCCGTCAAACAGACAAAATAAAATATAAAAGAGTCCGATTGTCGAAAGTCCGTCGCCCAATATCATCAACAGTCGTCTGTCGTATCGGTCGGCGAGAACGCCGGCGGGCGCGACAAGCAGCAGAGAAGGCAAAAATGCCAAAAGCGTGATTAAAGTGGTTGAAGATGCCAAATTGGTTTTTTCAAACACATAGATTGCCAATCCGAAAGCGGAGATGCCCGTTCCGATGGAAGAGATGAGTTGTCCCGCCCAAAGAACGAAAAATTTCCTGAAAGATTTATTGTCCATAATTTACTCTCCATTATATTTTTCAAACAAAGCAATGAAGCTGCCGTTTTTTGCACCGAGAATTCGCTCCATATTCACTCGAAGCGCATTCATTTTTTGCTCCGTTCGTTCGGGAGCGGAGCGCACGATGACCTCGTCGAAGGCAATGTCCAGATAAGCACAGAGCATTTCGGTACTCTCCAGCGGAAAACTTGTATCAAAAATTCCCTCTTTGACACCGTCCTTCACAATCTTTGCCAAAATAGGAGGGATCTTTTGAAAAAAATCATACTGTATTTTTTGATGCATGAGCGCATTTTGCGGATGATGAAGATAATCGGTTATCGTTTGATTTTCTTCTCCGACCTTGAGTGCCATAAAGCAAAGCAACAAACGCTCATCGGCTGGAATCTGTTCATCCTGAGCGATGACATTTGCTCTTTCAATCAACTCCAGACTCATTCGCTCAATCAAACAATCGATGATTTCGTCCTTTGATTTGAAATGATGATACAAAGTCCCGCGCGCGATGCCCACCTTCTCCAAAATATCGCCGGTGCTCGTCGCATCCACGCCTTTTTCAAAAATAAGCTCCTGCGTCGCGTCCAAAATTTGATTTTTTCTTCTTTGCGCCTTGTTCATAGCTCCTCCTGTTTCTGAAACAAAATGATTGTGAAATCTTCGGGAATTGTATTTTATACTAAAACCGCCTTTGCGCCCTACAAGGCGGAAATCAAAGAACAGTTATTCAAAATACAAATTGTTGATAACTTTTTTCTTTTAGATTTTAATATATTCCGTATGGAAATTCATATTTGAAAAATAGACGATTGCTATTTTTAATCCTAAAAACAAAAACCGACTTGCTGTCTAATTTTATTATAAACATCGAATAAATATCTGTCAAGAGTCCGTCATTACGGTTTTAGTTAAAAGCGGATTGACTTTGTAGAATTCAAAAGATAAAATGATGTGAAGAGAAGAAGTTTGATAAAGTGCCGAAAGGTTTTTTATTTATTTTGAGAAAAGATTTTGGAGGTTTTATGAGAAAAGGAAGAAATCTGTTTACTATGTTTATGATTACGATTTTGCTTTTGACGGGCTGTGGCGGTAAGGAGCAATCCGCTCAATCCGCTGATAAGGAGCAAAAGGAAAAAGTCACTACGGAACAAGAGCAAAATAACGAGAAACAAAAAGAAGATTTGAAGGATGATACCGACGGTTCGGAGGAAGATTTTCAATCGCGGACGGGGCTTTTTTCAAAACATCCGATGCCGGTTTATGATTACAAAAGTGTGGTTAATTATCCGAAAGGATTACTCGCTTCAGACGGAGAATATGAATATCTTTCCAATGAGATGGAAGAGATCAAACCTTATTTAGACCGATTTGAAAAAATTGAAAAAGCGAGTGACGAGCAGGCGGATCAGATTTTTACGCAACTTCTATATCTTGTGGCGGCGGATTACAAGGGCGCTGCGGACCTTCGCGAGTATGGATATATCATCTTCAAGAACGACAAAACGCATCCGATTACGGGACAGTCACTTTTGGAGGATGTGCAAATCAATATTGAGCTTGTGCTCGATGCCAGCGGAAGTATGGCAAAAGAGATTGACGGCAAGAGTATGATGGATATCGCCAAGGAGTCCATCGTTCAAATTTTAGATTCGCTGCCGGAAAATGCGAATGTCGGTCTTAGAGTATATGGACACAAAGGAAACAATACCAAAGCAGGCAAGGCGGAATCCTGCAATAGCTCGGAGCTTATTCATCCGATTGAGCAATTGAATGTGGCGGCGATTAAAGAAAAACTTGCGCCGATTACATCAACCGGCTGGACTCCGATTGCAAAATCGATTGAGCTCGGAGCAAAAGATTTTGAGAAGTTCCAAGATAAAAAAGATCTTAACATCATGTATATTATCAGCGACGGAATCGAAAGCTGTGACGGCGACCCGATTCAAGCGGCGACAAATGTTCGGAATTTAGGGGTCAAACCGATTATGGGGATTGTCGGCTTCAATGTAAACCCGGCGCAGGAATTGCAATTAAGACAGATAGCCGAAGCGGCGGGCGGATATTATGCGACGACCAATACGGCTCAATCACTGGTGACTGAACTCCAGCGAATTCACGAGCTTGCAAATTCAAAATATGATTGGAAAAAACTGGAAGAGACGGATGTTTTGAGAGTATCAAATGCGCATACTTTTGCAGGAAACTATACTCCGGCGAATGATTTGACAATGACGCTCTATAAGGAGGCGGACAACCTCAGAAAGATGCAAAGATATTTAAGAGAGCAAAACATCATTGACTTTGATACCTACGATAAATTGGATAAGCGAATCAACGATAGGATGGATAATCTGTTGAAATTGGAAGCTGAATTTTTCAAATCGAGAGAAGCGGAAACGCAAAGAATTCGAGCAGAGTATATGAAAAGACTCGGCGAAGACAGCTTTGTTGTAATCAATGAATAAAGGGTACTTGACTTTCGAGAAATTTTTCAATGATTACGGTTCAGATTTGAAGCGAATAAGAAAAGAATTATGCAAACAATTAACATGGAGGTAGTTATGCGTCTAATTGGTAAGATACCGGCTGAGAACAATGAAAGAAAGGAATCACTGATGAGAGAGGGATGGCAACCGCTCAAAGAGTCTAAGCGAATGGCAGTAGTAATCGGGGCGGCGCTGCCGATTTCTATTTTGCTCTTTTTTATCTGTGGCAAATGGCTATATTTCCTGTTTCCCGAATTTCAAGAAGCGCTTCAGTTTGAGAAAATTATTTTTCGGATTGATTTGAAATTAATTTTGTATATGTTGGGAATCTATGGATATATTCTTCTTCATGAGATCATTCATCTGCTCACAATACCGAATGCGCTGAGTTCCGACAAAACATTTTTCGGGATAAACGGTTTTTTCGGTTTCGTGTATTCGGAAGAAATTTTGACAAAAGCTCGTTTTATAATCGTTTCGATTATGCCTTTACTGCAATTGTCGTTTGTAATGCCGATTTTGTTCAAAGTGTTGAACATCTACCATGGCTATTGGATGATGCTTTTTATGATCAATGCGGCGGGAGCTTGCGTTGATATTTTCAACATGATATTGGTCGGATGGCAGGTTCCAAGTAGAGGACTTGTTGTGGGCAACGGCTTGGCGACCTATTATAAGGCAACGGCATGATTTCAAGTCGAAGTTTGCCGAAGGGATGTAACGAATTTTATAAATGCCTGCGAGCAATTTTGATAAAAGCGATAAGAAGACTCGGCTCAATTTGTTTCAGATTGAGTCGGGTCTTTTTTGCCGGAAAAAGAAAAGTCATGTCGCTTGGTTTTGCAAATGTTTACAAAAAATTTACAGAACCCGCTTTTGTATTGACAACGGGATAGGGAGGGCATACAATCAAGGCAAAGGCAAAGG
>JAUNKE010000083.1 GCA_030532905.1 Peptostreptococcaceae bacterium | reverse complement strand
AGAAAGGAGCGTGTGATATTTTATGTTTCAAGGTACATTAATATCATACAAGAATACGATGAACAATATTTTTACACCGATAAAGCTTTGCGGTTTGGAGCTCAAAAACCGAATCGTTATGCCGCCGATGTGTCAATTTTCGGTACAGAACAAAGACGGAATTCCGAACGAGTGGCATTATGTGCATTATGTCAGTCGCGCGATGGGCGGAGTCGGACTCATCATTTTGGAGATGACGAATGTTGAGCCGAACGGAAGAATCAGCGACAGATGTTTGGGTCTATGGTCGGATGAGCAGATTGCGCCGCTGAAGCGCATCGTCGATGAATGTCACCGATACGGTGCGAAGGTTGCGATTCAAATCGGGCATGCGGGACGCAAAGCGGAGGATGCGCCGGAAGCCGTTTCGGCATCGGAAGTTCCTTTCTCGGAAAAATCGCGAACGCCGAGAGCTTTGACGACGGAAGAAGTCGCTTTGACCGTTGAAAAATACAAACAGGCGGCGGAGCGAGCGATAAAGGCGGGCTTTGATGCAATCGAAATTCACGGGGCGCATGGTTATTTGATTCATCAGTTCCATTCGCCGTTGACGAATCATCGCGATGACCGATATGGAAAGGACAAGGCTTTGTTCGGCAAGGAAATCATTCAGGCGATGCGCTCGGTGGTGCCGAAGGAGATGCCGCTGATTTTTAGAATTTCCGCCATCGAATATACGCAGGGCGGCTATGATTTGGACTATGTGGTGGAGTTGGTCAAGGAGTATCAAAAAGCGGGAGTGGATGTATTGCACATCACTTCGGGCGGAGAAGGTCCGCTCGTCGGCTCGGCGGGAAGACCGGGAACTCATGCCGGCTATCAGGTTCCTTTTGCCCGACGAATGAAAGAGGAAACCGGATTGCCGACGATTGCGGTGGGAAAATTGGAGTCGGTGGATATGGCGAATTCGGTGATAGGCAATGAAGATGCGGACTTGGTGGCAATCGGTCGCGGTTTACTTCGCGATGCGCATTGGGCGATTCGTGCATCCAAAGCGCTCGGCATTGAGATGGAAATGCCTGCGCCGCTTGCAAAAATATTTTAGGATTACTAATGATTTTCTATCGTGACGAAGACGGGAAATTTTAGTATAATGGAGCTAAAGCATTTGCTTTTGGAAATTTTTGATTGAGATAGGAGTTTACTATGAAGACAATTTTACATGTTGAAGGTATGAGTTGCGAGCATTGCATCGAAGTGGTTAAGGATACGGTAAAGGTGATTAGCGGGGTTACTGCGGTGCATGTGGATTTGCCTCATGAGAAGGTAACTATCGAGCACAACGGTGCGGATGTTGAGAAAATCAAAAAAGAGATTGAAGATCAAGGTTATGATGTGATGGGGGAATTAAAAGAATAGTCGTTCGCGATGTTCTAACCGATTCGCATTAAGAAGCATATAGAAAGGTCATCACTATAAAAGTGTTGATTTTATGAAAAATGGGATTTGCGCGTTCAAAAATTTCGAGCGCTCTCTAAGAAACATCGTGTTTCATCGAGCTCCCATCTGCATCGTGCAGATGGGTCTGAAATTTTACGAACTTGCGCATCCGGATTTTTAAGATAAAATCAACAGATTTTCTTTTGTGATGACCTTTCTAATTTTTTTGTTGCAAAATCGGCTGTCGCAAGAGCTCACTGGAGGGAATGGGAAAGTGGTGACAACTCAAAATCTACGGCTCGTTCGAGCTTGCATTAAGAAAAATTGGATTTGCTCGCCCGAAAATTTCGAGCGCTCTCAAAGAAACATCGTGTTTCATCGAGCTCCCATCTGCGTCGTGCAGATGGGTCTGAAATTTCAAGGGCTCGCGCATCGGAATTTTTTACAAATGCAAGCAAAACTTCGCAAAGGTTTTGAGTTGTTTTTATTTTTCATAAATTTTGCTTTAAAAGCATTTTAATCTTCTTTTTGATTTTGTATCTCTACATAAAAAACTGAACAATATCGACCCCCAAAAGTTTGATAAAAAATCAAGCGATTGGGAGTCGTTAAAGTTTCTGTTTTGTGTCATTAAATTGTTATTACAGCAAACAAAGAGTTATTAAAAAACTATGCTTAGAGTAAAGCCGAATAGAATGGAATCAGTATATGAAGTAGAATTATCCCCAGTCCGTAAATGCCGCCCATTAAAGCGCCAAATGCGCAGAATAAAATTATCGACAAGTTCAAAGCTATAACCGCAGACTTAAAAATTTTCTCTTTAGATAAAAAGAAAACTGCAATACTGCCATAAAAACCGCACCACAACCAATTATATAGATACAAATCATAAATACCTGTAAAATATACTAAACTTACGATTGGTAAAGCCAAACTGAGAGTTACTCCGATATATTCACATACTTTCTTCATTTTCTACCTCCACATCAAATCAAACATTATTCACATATAGTATACCATTTTCAATTTAATTATTCTAGGTTCAACTCGTTCTTCTCTATTCTCTTGCTCCTCGGTTTTCTTGCAATAGATTTTCTCTGCAATTTCTAACTCATTCGCTTGTTTGCTTCTGTTCATGCCTATGATTTTTTTATGGTGCTTGTTCTTTTCTTGTGGTTTTTGTTCTGTAAGTACCGTGTTTTTATTCTCGAGTAATTTCTATTTTGATTTTGAGCAAAAAAACAGTAATCGATTTGATAGTTTCCCTTTTTCAAACTTCTATATTTATTAAGTGCAAGCCGGGATTTATTTAATGACGATTTTTCCATTCTTCTCTCGTAATGGCATAAACAATGATATCTTTGCCATTGTCGTTGTATTCTTCGACTTTTTTACATCCGTACGAAACGGCAACTTTTTGAGACGGGATATTTGATTTTGTCATATAAGAAAAAATTGTATTGAATGTTGTGTTTTCAAATATCCAATCTCGCACAGCCATTGCCGCTTCTTTGATGTATCCTTTCTTTTGCTGATTGGCGCGCAAGTGATAGCCGATTTCGGGACTTATAAATCCATTTATATTTTGCATCGTAACACCACAGTCACCAATCATTTCGCCGGTTTCCTTTAAACAAACCGCCCAAAATCCGAATCCGAAGACTCTATAACTTTTAATACTTCTTTCGATCCATCTTTTAACTCTTTTTTCGTCAAAAATTTCATCGAAGTATTTCATATTTTCTTTATCGCATAAGACCAAACTTAATGCATTAAAATCGGAATCGGTCATTTCTCTCAATATTAATCTCTCTGTTTCCAGTATGAATTTTCCATGCTCTTCCATAAACACCTCGAATCTTTCCATTTATTTTCCCCGATATTTTATAATTATACTATATTTCCGCTTGGTTTTGATGGGGTATTTTAGATCCGACTTTTCTTCTTTGCAAGCATCAGTGCTCCGTTTGTAAGATGCTTTATAATAGTTCATGATAAAATCGAATAAACTGTAGAGACGAATTATATTTTCCGTTCTTATGGAGCGGTAATGGGGAGGAGTTTTAGACCTAACACGATTTTCGAATATGGCAACGAGAATTTCCGTTCCGATGGAACGGCAAAGCGGTGGGGTTCTAGACCTAACCTGATTTTCAAGCAAAGCGATGAAAATCTTTGGTAGGATACACGCATAGGTTGACGAGATACACAATGACTGCAAGGAAATTGTGTATCCGTAACCTACTGCCACCGTTCCCTACAAGGTGGTAACCGAAGATACCATATTCAAGATACGAATTGTTGACAACTCTTTTTCAAATGAGTTTCGGTATTGACTTTACGCTTTGGCGAGCAGCCGGCTTGGAACAAATTTTTCCTTTTTAATTTTCATTTGATTTTCTACTCGGGGTGGGATTTGTCTTTTAATTGAAGTTGTTTTGTTGAGCAAGATCTGTTCTCTATCTTGTGTAAATCATAGTTTAATGGTATTGTTGTATTGAACGGAGGATTACATAATGAATAATCGTTTGAAGGAGTTGAACGGTTTTGCGTTGCCGCTGTTGATTCAATTCGTTTTTAATAATTTGATTCGTTTGACGGACAAGGCGATTGTCGGTCATATTTCGACACCGGCATTTAATGCCGTGAATCTTGCGAGCTCGACTTTGTTTGTGATTGTCGGTGTGTTGGGGGCGATTACGATTGTGTTTAATGTGCGAGGGGGTCAAAAGTTGGGCGAGAGAGACCGGTCGGCTTTTCATTTTGAATTTGAGACTTCGATTTTTTTGAGCTTGATGATTGGATTCATAGCTTTTGTGGTTTTACTTTTTTCTCAGCGTTTGATTTTGTCGAAGGTCTATGCGCTGGATGGCGAGTCGCTGGAGCAGGGCATTTTGTTTTTCACACCGATGTCTTTTTATGTGTTGCTGCAATTGTTGATTTTTGCTTTTACAACTTATTTCAAATTGCATGGTCAGACGCGGTGGATATTGATTGGCGGGGTGACATCTTCTCTGGTGAATGTCGCGATTGATTATCTGTTTGCGCTCGGTTCTTTGGGTTTTCCGAAACTCGGTATTCGGGTCGTCGGCTGGTCAACGATTTTGGCATTGGCGCTGAATCTTTCTTTTTATCTATATATTTTGCGCAAGGAAATCGGATTTTGTCTTTCGCGTGTCAAAGCGTATTTTAAGAATGCGATGATGCATTTAAGATTGTCTCTGGAGATTATGGCGGAGGAATTTTTGGATGGCACGCTGATGGTGATTTTGATAAATGCGATTGTTATTCGAATGGGCGAGGCGGAGTATGCGGGCTATTCGATTTTGATGGAGTTGCTCGGATTTTTATTTTTGTTCAAATATATCTACGGCTCGGCGGTTTTGAGTTTGACGAGCGTTGCGCGCGGGAGGTCGGACAAGAGGGAGCTTGCATCGTATCCGAAAATCGCGACGGTTTTTACGATGCTGTTGTATGCACTCGTCGGTATATTATTGCTCTTGTTTCGCACGAGGGTACCGGCGATTATCAGCAATGATTTTGCGGCGCAAAAAGTGGCGAGCGATTTTATGCTTGCCTTCGTGGCGGCGAATTTCATATCGCAGATGAGCTATGTTTATCGCTGTGCATTGCAATCGATGGAGAAGTTTCGTTTTGTGCTTTACAGCACCTTCCCGATTCAGCTTTTTGCTTTGCTTTTGATGTGGTTTTGGACAAGAACGGGCTCGTTACTCGGCGTTGCGGCGGCGCAATTTGTCGGCGAAATTTTGATGTCCGCCGTATATTATCGAAAGTATCAAAGGGAGTTGGCATAATAATGTAGAAAGGAGGAGCGATGGATCAGACAACGAAAAATTATTTGAAGATTGCATTGGCGGGTGTTTTTTGGGGAACGCTCGGGCTTTTCGGCAAGACGCTCGAAAGCTTCGGGCTCAGCTCGGAGATGATTGCGATTTGCAGATTGACTTCGGGATTTTTGATTATGGCGCTGTTCTTTTTAATCAAAGACCCGTCGGTGCTGAAAATCGACCGGAAAGGATTTTTACAATGTGCGATTATCGGTGTGGTGTCGCAGGGATTTTTTAATCTGGCGTATTTTACATCGATTCGATTGGTCGGCACTTTTACCGCGGTCGTGCTGCTCTATTTTTCAATCGTTATTATGTTCGTGCTCGGGACGGTGTTTTACAAGGAGAAGCCGTCGAAGAAGAAAGTGGTCGCGGTCATCATTTGTCTAATCGGCGCGATTTACGGAGCGACGGGCGGCGATTTTTCGGCTTTGCAGACGGATACACTCGGCATCATTATGGGAATTTTGGCATCGCTGGCTTATTCGTTGATGCCGGCAATCAGCAAAAAAGCTTCGGCAAAGTATAATCCGTTTACCATCATCATTTACAGCTTTCTGTCGGGCGCGATTTTTTTGATTCCTTTTGCAAAACCGTGGTATTGGCTTGCGGAGCCGAAGGAGATTTCGGTGTGGTTGGTGATTTTGCTCTTCGGATTCATCGCATCGACGATTCCGTACGGTCTTTATATTCCGTCGCTACACAACATTCAAATTTCAAAACTGGGAGTTATCACTTCGATTGAATTGGTCGTGTCGATTTTGATTGCGGTTCTTTGGCTCAAAGAGGATGCGGGCATCGGAAAATTCTTCGGCGGTGTGATGATTCTGCTCTCGATTTTCATTATGAATACGAATTATGAATGGAAGGCGAAAAAATTGTAGAAAAAAACCGTCGATTTGCATGTGTTTGGTAATGTTGAACCTCATGCAAACGGACGGTTTGTTTTTTATTTGGTTAAAATCGAAATGATTTGGTCGGCAGAAGAACCTTCCGGAATTGTAAATGTTCCGGCTCTGAGTTTGGTCTCCTTGCCCGAAGATGCCAATTTGTTCAAAAATGCGTTGGTGTCCGAAATGATTCCCTGGCTCTTCAACGAATTGGCTATTGATTTGGCGGTACTTCCGGATGCAATCGTAATCGTACGATTGGAAGTTTTTTGCTCCTGCTTCTTTTGTTCAGGCTTTTTTTGCTCTTGTTTTTTCTGTTCTTGCGTTTTCTGCTCGTTTTTCTTTTGCTCCTGAGCTTTCTTTTCCGCTTCGGCTTTTTCCTGTTTTGCTTTTTCCTCAGCTTCCTTGTTTTTTTGCTCCGCTTTGTTTTCGGATTTTTGCTGCTCGGTGCTTTCTTTTTTCTCGGTTTTCTTTTCCGACTCGGATTTTTCGTTCTCTTCTTTTTTCTCTTTGTCCTCTTCCGGATTGGCGACAAGCGCATTGTCGGTCGGCTTCTTGCCGTCCTCATTCGTTACCGGAATTTCGTGGTAGCGACTCGCCTCACCGTCGATTACAAGCCAGCCGTTGAGATTGTAAAGAACCACCGTGGTTACCAAAACGACAACAATCGAGGCGAAAAAAATGTCACTCTTCTCGTACAAAAAATCTTTTATTTTCTCCATAATGTTCTTGTATGATATTAATGTACCTTGAAACATAAAATATCACACGCTCCTTTCT
>JAUNKE010000082.1 GCA_030532905.1 Peptostreptococcaceae bacterium | reverse complement strand
TGAGATGAAAAAGAAAATTATTGTGATACTGGCAATGCTGTGCTTGCTCGCATCTTGCGCTCCGGGAGATGTCCACGAAGAAAAAAGCTCAAACTATGTTTTTTACAAAAAGAATGGTGAGATTTTTTTTACCGCGCTGGAAAAAGTAGAGCCGAAGCAACTGACCGAAAAATTTTCATTCGACGGTAGCGGAGAGTGGAATTATACGAGATGGTATGAGCCGAAAGCGGTCGGGGACCTAGCTTATTTTGTAGATTACGGAATCGAAAAGCAGGAAGATATACAGGATCTCTATAGCGAGGGGTTGAATCTCTACTGTCGTCAACTCAATCAAGCGGGCGCGAAAAATGTTCTGATTGACAAGGATATTGCGGATTATCTCATCGGTGAAGAGAATGTGCTTTACGATAAGATTTCAGGAGAGCTTCACCAATGGAAAGTCGGCGGAGTCAACGAGATGGTTGCGGACAATCTAAAAATTGAATATCGACCGGAGTACAAAATGTCTAAAGACGGAAAAAGATTTGTCTATCTGAACAAAGAAGGAAATTTGTATTTGAAAGACTCCGGCAAAGATGAATTTATCGACTCCAATGTGGATATTATTGAATCGATGAACGATAATGCTTCCGTACTGCTTTACATAAAGAGCGATAAGGATGCAGATATTATGTATTGCAAACAAAGCGGGAAAGCAATCGAGCGATTGGGAGAAATCATGGGTATGTCTTATCGCACCGAAGCATATTTCGATAAGCATCGAGTCGCCGTTGCCCAAAGCTTTCCGCTTGCGGATTTGGTTGAAAACGACCTTGAAGCAAGTCACCCGCTGCTGAAAGATTGGAATGAGCTCAGTGAAAAAAGAGCTCTCAACTTTTATAATATTTACTATATCGGAGAAAACAGCTTGGAGAAACTCGACGGAGAATATTTTATGTGGGAAGGATTCAACGAGCCGGAAGATTGGGGGCAGATGAGCCTTCGAAAAATCACGGAAAAAGAATTTGCAAAACCGAAGCTTTCGGAATTTCAAAAAGCGGAAGATGTGGTGGACGCGATTTATTTAAGAATGCTTGACAACAGCGAGCTCTTCTTCCCGATAAATGAGAAAAGTATCAAAATTCAAGAAGGCGACTCCGATATGTTCAACAATCCGGAGGGCACAAGATTGTATTTTTCTCGCAATGTCAAAGAAGGTCGAGGAGATTTGTATATGTCCGATATTACTCAAAAAGAAGCGGGCGAGCCGAAAAAAATACTGGAAAATGTCAGCGCACTCAGCGTGCTTTTTGCTAAGGAAGGCAAGGTGTGGGCTTATTTGGACAAAGAAGAAAACGGCGATGAAACGCTCTATGTGGACGGCAAAAAAACAGATGAAGGGATTGAGTCTTATTCCGCTGATTATGACAAAGAAAATCAAGCCATCTATTACGAAGTGCCGTATAAGGAGGACGGACGAATTTCCGAGCTGAAAGTTTATCGTGACGGGGCAGTGAAGAGCATCAGTAAAAATTGCTATCACAAAATATTGACTGAGTCCGGCAAGATAATCTATTTGGCGGATTGGGATCATACGAGCGAAAAAGGGAAGCTCTATTACTACGATGGAGAGCAAAGCGTTTTACTTGATGAAAATGTGGAAGAAATATTCAGCGACTATATGCAGTATGGTCAAGTTCGAGAATAAGAATGAATAGGAAAAATTTAGAAAAACGAAGCTGATTTGGCAAGTCCATTCTCAGCTTCGTTTTGATTTTTGTGATGATTTTCAAAGAGTCCTTCAATTTTTTGTATAAAAACCGCAAAAAGTCCTTCGATTTTTTGTATTAAGAAACGGAAAAGTCGTTCGATTTTTTGTTGTTTATGTTATAATGGCAATAGGAAGATATGAAAAGTTAGCAAAATCTTTAGTTTCAACAAAAAAATTTTATTAAATTTTATTACATGAGGAGGTGAGAAAATGCTGAGAACGGCAATGAAACGATTGGTGGAATGGAAGAATAAAACGAATAGAAAACCGCTTATTATCCGCGGTGCTCGACAAGTAGGAAAAACTTGGCTGATGAAAAATTTCGGGGAAAAATATTATGAGCGATTAGTGTATATCAATTTTGATAACAATATTCCGATGAAGAATCTTTTTGACGGCAGCTATGAAATTGAGCGTCTCATCACCGGATTGGAATTGTACTTCGGTGATAAAATTGAACCTCACAACACCTTGATTATCTTTGATGAAGTGCAAGAAGTTCCGAATGCACTTTCCTCTTTGAAATACTTTAATGAAAATGCACCCGAGTATCATATAATTTGTGCCGGCTCTTTGTTGGGAGTAGCCTTGCACAAAGGAACTTCTTTTCCGGTAGGCAAGGTTGAGTTTTTGGACCTCTATCCGATGAGCTTCTTTGAATTTGCAAACGCAATGGGGAAAGAACAGTTTGTAGATCTTTTGGAGAAGGATGATTTTGAGATGGCAACGACCTTTCGACAAGAGTATGTCGATTTGTTGAAGTTATATTATTTTGTCGGAGGGATGCCGGAAGCGGTACTTGCTTTTTCCGAGAGAAAAGATTTTAATGAAGTTCGAGCAATTCAAAATAGAATTTTGGAGGCTTACGAGCAGGATTTTTCAAAACATGCTCCGACGGAGATTGTTCCGCGTATTCGGATGTTGTGGCAGAGTATTCCTTCTCAACTTGCAAAAGAAAACAGGAAATTTATATATGGACTGGTGAAACAAGGAGCGCGTGCCAAAGATTATGAGCTCGCACTGCTTTGGTTGGTGGATTGCGGACTTGTTCATCGCGTTTCCCGAATAGATGTTCCGCATTATCCTCTGAAAGCGTATGAGGATTTGAAATCCTTTAAACTGTTTTTGTTGGATGTGGGCTTGCTTTCAGCGCTTGTAGGGATGCATCAAAGTATCTTATTGGAAGGGGATTCGATGTTTAAAGAGTTCAAGGGGATACTGACGGAGCAATATGTTTTGCAACAACTGAAAACCATCGAGCGTCTGAGTATTTATTATTGGAGTGCCAAACAGGGTACGGCCGAACTGGATTTTGTAATTGACGATGGAATAAATATTGTGCCTATCGAGGTGAAAGCGGAGCAAAACTTGCAGGCCAAAAGTTTGAAGGTGTATCACCAAAAGTTTTCGCCGAAGCTTTCTGTTCGAGCATCAATGTCGGATTACAAAAAAGAAAGTTGGCTACTGAATATTCCGCTATACGCAGTCGAAAGAATAGAGAAACAGATTGAGATGATAACGGAGAGATCGTGATTTTTTATGAAGATAAATATTTTCTGTGTCAAAGGCCTTTGAATTTTGTATCAAATGGATAAAGAGGCATTCGGTTTTTTGTTATTCAATCCAAAATTATGGTATCCTATTGATGTTAATAGTGAAGAAGAAAGGGGTTCTAAAATGGCAATTCCGGACAATATAACGAAACAACATATTCTTGAGGCGATGGAGTATATTGATGAAAAAGGAGGAGTACCTCATCATCGTCAAAGTGTCAAATATCATTTGACAGGAGAAAGAGGCAAGAAATATCCTCCGATATATGTTGTTTCGATAGCGAATCTTTTTGCAAATGGAATGGAGCTTCCTCCAAACACCATCACTACCTCGGAAGAAGCGAATAGTTTTTTAGAAAAATTGGGTTTTGTAATCGAAAATAATCAGAAAAAGTACAGCTTAATTATCACGGCGGATAAAGTGACTTCGACGGATGAAAATTTTACAATGGATAATCTTATTTCGGGAAATGACTATAAACCGCTGGATACTTATTATAAAAGCAGTAAGGACGAGGTCATTCGTCGAAAGCATAATAAAGGCGAGAAGAAAATATCAAATCAGACGATGCCGCGTCTGGCTTGTCAGATATTTGAAAAGTCGATTGCTTCGCTGTCGGTTGAAGAAAAGGAAAACTTTCCAATCTGTCAATATACTCCCGATTCGGAGATGTTGCGAGGAATTTTCAACAATGAAAATGCTTTTCGAGAGCAGCGCAATTCTTTAGAGTATGTTGTATATCCATATGATGAAGGAAGAAAGTTTGTATTTTATTGTTGGAATCTATTTTCAACGATTCATTTTGTCCAAGAATGTTTGAGACGCTTCGGAGAAGAAGGCGATGAATTTATTCTGACCTATCGTGAAAAAGACAAGAAAGAAGATGTTCAACCGCAAGAAAATACCTTAATAGAGAATCTGCCCAAAGAGTATGCTAACCCATATTCCAAGATATTGTTGGACTCTAAAAATATTATTTTCCGCGGTGCTCCGGGAACGGGAAAAACATATTTGGCGAAAGAGGTTGCCGCAGATATCATCAGCAATGGATATTTTTCAGATTATCATTTGCTGGATGAGCGTCAGAAGAGTCAGATTGAATTCGTACAATTCCACCCGGGATATGACTACACCGACTTTGTTGAGGGCTTGCGACCGAAAATCAACAGCGACGGCTCTATGGGCTTTGTGCTTCAGGACGGTTTGTTCAAGAAATTTGTCGCAAGGGCAAGGAAAAATTTTGAGGACTCGCAAAAATCCGTACAGGATATCGAGCAGGAAGCATCTGCGGATATCATGCTTTCAAATTATTTATCCGACATTTCTTTTGAAGAAGATGCGCTTGAGACTTTGAATGGAACAAAATTTTATATTAGCGATGTGGATGAGAAATACATTCATATTCTGATACCGGAAAATAAAACATCAAACCAACTAAAGCTAAAACTCGATGAATTAACAGCCATGCTTGAATCGCAACAAGAGTTTGATCAAGCAAAAGAAGTGACGATATTTTTTCAAAGAAAAGTAGCTATTCAGGCGGATTCTTATTATTTAGCAATTTTTAATGATATAAAAGAAAAGAAAACTTCAATACCGAAGCCAATGGTGCAGAAAGAAGAATTGAAGCCTTTCATTTTTATTATCGATGAGATTAATCGAGGCGAAATTTCCAAGATATTCGGCGAGCTGTTTTTCTCCATCGACCCGGGATATCGCGGATTGAAGGGTCAAGTGTCAACGCAATATGCGAATCTGCATGAGAGCTCGGAAGAAAAATTCTATATTCCGGAAAATGTATATATCATCGGAACGATGAATGATATTGACCGCTCCGTAGACAGTTTTGATTTTGCAATGCGCCGCCGATTTCGATTCATTGAAATTAAAGCCGATGAGCGATTGGAGATGTTGGAGTCCCTCGGAGAACGAAAAGAAGATGCCATCCGAAGAATGACGGCGCTAAACAATGCTATTTCGGCAACTGAAGGGCTCAACGAGAATTACCATATCGGCGCATCCTACTTTTTGAAATTAAAAGATATTACTATCGAAGAGCTTTGGAAAGACTATCTTTGTCCGCTTCTTCAAGACTATGTTCGAGGGATGTATGATGAAAAAGGCATCATGGAAAAATTTGAAAAGACTTTTTTCGAGTTTCGGGATATTGAGTCGGGAGAGCTGAATGATGGAAATCAAGCTGAAAGATAATGACCGGGTACAAAAAAGCGAGTTGGAGGGCATGTCGTCCTTAGTTCAAAAAATTGCGGACAAGACATTGGAGCAACTTTCGGAGGAAGGAATATTTCTTGTGCCGGAGCTGATAAAGGAAGCGAAGGATATCACAAAAGATCAAATGATTCTACAAAGCATGAATGAAAAATATCGCACAGGCAATGTCATGGGATTTTTAGGCTATGGAAAACAGCATTTGGTTATTCAATCGAGATTTTCTTCCGACAATCAGGATTATTTTTTCCAATATCTGCTCGAAGTTGTTTTGGACTATCCGAATGTGCTGAATTTGAGCTCAACAATGAATCAGGAGAATCGATTATTCAATATGCTTTTGTTTTTGTTCCCTCAATATCTGAGAAATGCGATGCGCAAAGGAGTGTTCAAAACCTATATTCGCAAGAGATACAATGATACCGATATTAAAGGAACGATAGATATTGTAAGGCATATTAGAGAAAATACGCCCTTTGTCGGGAAGGTCGCATATCATCGGCGAGAGTTTTCCTACGACAATCATTTGATGCAGCTCATTCGGCATACCATTGAGTTTATCAAAACCAAGGCTTATGGAAAAGTTTTGTTGGGCAAGATGAAAGAAGAAATTTCCGATGTGGTGGAAGCAACTTCAAATTATGAATATTATAAGCGAAGAAAAGTGATAGCCGAGAACAAAAAGAATCCGATTCGTCATGCATATTTTTGGGAGTATCGGGAGCTTCAACGACTGTGCCTGATGATTTTGCAATATGAGAAACACCAATTCGGCTCCGGAACGAGAGAAATATACGGTATTTTATTCGACGGGGCTTGGCTTTGGGAAGAATATGTAAATCGGTTGATTGGAAAATGGTTTTATCATCCGATGAACAAAGGGGGCTCGGGCGCTCAGCGCTTGTTTGCCCAAAATATCGGTTTGATTTATCCGGATTTTATCAGTCGCGCTACGGACAATCGCATCATTGCGGATGCCAAGTACAAACCGATGGACAATATCGGAAATTCGGATTATCTTCAAGTGTTGGCATATATGTTGCGCTTCGATGCAAAAAGAGGATTCTATCTTTACCCTGAAAATCAGGAAAAGGAAATTTTGGAATTGAAATTGAACCGCGGCTCGACCTATGAAAAAAATGTAGCGGCGCGTGATGATATCGCTGTTGTAAAATTCGGCTTGCAAATTCCACAAAATGCCAAGGACTATAATTGCTTCAAAATTCAAATGGCGGACAACGAGCGAAAATTTACAGAGCGGTTTGTCGAGTATTTCTAAACTGCTACGGAAATTTTGTGCTGCAAGGTTTATATCGACGATTTGTTGAAAGAATTTCAAGTTCAAACAAAAAATGGCTGCTCTTAGTGAAGCGACCCCAAAAAGTTAGAGCAAAACTAACGATTGGAGGTTGGTCATCTTCTTTAGGAGTTGGCCATTTTTTAAGGTCTCTCGAAAACTTTTTGATTTTATACTGTACTAAACTCTAATAAACCACAGGTAAAATCATAATTCGTGTCTGCTCATTAACCGCGACTCAAAACAAACTCTTTTTTAAGCCTCT
>JAUNKE010000081.1 GCA_030532905.1 Peptostreptococcaceae bacterium | reverse complement strand
CCTCTACCCTTATTTTATCATAATATCATGTAATATGGAATGGATATTAGTATTATTTTACCTAACCCTACTCAGATTCTTATCCGCTAAGCTCGATATCCTCCCAAGACCGATACAACGAGAGCAAAAAAAGCACCTATGATAATAAATCCGGTTACTGCTATACACAATAAGCAAAAAGAACCGATAAGAACGACACCCGCCGCCTTCGCTTTACTCATCCCCGAAATAACATGAATGCCGATTACAATAAGAATGACATACCAAATGATAAAAGGATTGATAAGTTTAAGCAATATTGAAATAATCGAATTTGAATAAGCAGTATTTGCAAAGAACAATGCCGGTGATAAAGTGAAGAAATCACTTTTCCCTATTATCGAGTTTACAACCGTCTCCAGCGTTTTATTGAGATTCAAAATAATAAAGCTGTACATCGAAATCGACAACATCGTTTTGTACGGCATATTATACGAAAGCACCTTGACACCGATAAAATAAGCGAGCGCTTGTGCTGCATTTACCAATAAAACAAGCAGCGGCCCTACAAATGCACATAAGACAATCAGAATGATAAATTGAACCTCAATCGATAATGTCTCTTCAGGAACTGCGATTAAGCCGCCTAAAAAATAGGCAATCCCTATATTGATAATATAAATCAAAAGACTTATGAAAAACGGGCGCAAAATTCGCGGCTCTTCATCTAAATCATAAAACAACTCGCTCGGCGCGGTAAACAAATATCTCAAATCATCCAATAAAGTCATATTTCCCCTTTCCATATTGCTCCGATAAAAGAGCAAAAGCACAGTTTTCTTCCCATCTTAACGAGCGACGGAAATCGCATCATTTTCTACGATCTTCTCCAAAAATTTTCTATTTTGACACCACTTATCTTTTCTATTTCAAAACGCTTGAATTAGGGCTCCTGTTCGCACAAACGGATATCACACAAAAGTTAACCGATGATAAGAACCACAATAACCGCCAGCACCAATAAAGAAAAATAACTGACTATGGTAATCCCAAACGCCTTAGCTTTACTCATTCCTGAAACAACTGAAATCCCAATCGTCACCAAAAGGATGTACCAAATAACGAAAGGATTTACAAATTCGAGAAATAAAGAAATCACTGAACCGTCCAGACTCGTATTAGCTAAAAGAAATGACGGCGAAAAGCTGAACGCCGTTTCTCCTCCCATTATCAAGCTTATGTTTTCTTCAAGCATCTTTTTTATCATTTGAATAATATAGCTGTATAACGAAATCGACAAAATCGTTTTATAAGATAAATCGTACGAAAACAGCTTTACTCCGAGAAAATAAAAGAGTGCTTGAAATCCATTGACTACAAGAACAAAAGCCAGTCCCAAAAATGCGACTATCCAAACCGCGAGCTTAAACTGCAATCCAAGAGATGCCGCCTCCAAAACCTCCTCTGTGTTGTTAAAAAGAAGTGATATCCCTACGCCAAGCATAAAAATTAAAACATTCAGCACAAGCGGTCGCAAAATTCGCGGTTCTTCGTCCAAATCATAAAACAAATCACTCGGCGCGCTCAACAAAAAATTCAAATCATCCAATAAATTCATATCCCCCTCCATCTGACTCCCCGATAAAAAACACATAAAACAAGCTGACTCTTCATCCTGAAAGGACAACAGAACAACGATGCATCATTCTACGGGTTTTCCGCCGTTAAAAAAGATCCTGTAAATACCGACCCGAAAAGCCGGATCTGAAATATAACGATTGAAAGTCACTATCTCTATGACAAAATTTAATATCTTTCATAAAGCGAGCCGTCTTTCGCTCGTTTGAGTAATTTCAAATCGACCAATGCTCTTCGAAGCGTCACGAAATCAAAATAATAAATCCCCAATTTCTCATTGACTTCCTTTTCCGAATAAGTGCATCCCGACTCAAATTCATTTTTAACGATATACGAAAAAATTTCTCTTTGAAAATCCATCGACTTCGGAATACCGAGCAATCGACCGCCGACAATCCATTTGGATACTATATTCATATTTTCAACCAATATTTATAACAAATCGCAGACGGCGATATACAGTCCCCCGAAAAATTCTTTCGTAAACACCGGTGCGAGTTTTTGAATCCTGAAATCATCGCCGGCTTTGAGACTCTTTTGAATTTCTCTTGCAAAATATTTCAAACGCGCTCCCTCATCCGCGATCGTGCTGAGGTCGTTCGTCAGTTTGGTAAGAATCGACTTTGCATTTTTTCGCTCGGTATCCAATGTGATGCTCGAAAGTTTTTGTCTGATTTTGTGATTCATCGACTCCAATGTATAAATTTTGGTCGGGTCGATTTTGAGCATTTCCGCAACGATTTCAACACATAAAAGCAAGTCGCTCAATTTTTTTCCGTTGACGGTGGTGTGCTCCTTGCTCAGCGATTTCCACTTGCTCTCCGTAATGCTGTCCGCGAGTGAAAATCTTGATTTTTTGAGCGACATGGTTTCCGTTTGCGCGCCGAGTATTTCTCGCATCCGCGTTTCGATATGCTTGTCCGTTTTTTCTTTGATAAAGGTGTAGGCTCTACCGTCGTACGCGCCGAATGATTTGAGCGTGTCAAAATAGCCGAGTGCGATATTGCGTTGCACCACTCTGTCCTCAAAAATAAGTACGCTGCCCAAATCCCAGTACGGTTTGATATATCGAAGGCGACCGATATTTTCCGGATGGTCGGTTTTTTTCACAACGCCGACCGCGCTCAAGTCCACCGCAATCAGTTCCGTCGCTCCCATCACAAGTGCCAAATTCATCGGTACGACATCGTAAAAACCGCCGTCGATGTATTTCACGCCGTCAATTTCATAAGGTTTGACCGCCGGAATGATGGCGGACGATGCCATGATATAGTCGGTGAGTTGCCCCGTTTTGATTTCACTCAACGGAATTTCCACCGGCTTCTGATTGCTCAAATCGTAAGTAACCAAGCCAAACTGAATCGACGATGCACGAACTTTTTTCTCATCGACGAATTTTTGAATCGCTTTTTTGTATTCGGTCGCTTCTATTCCGCCTTCATGAATAAAATCTTTGGCAAAAATATGCATTGACGCCAACAATTTTTCATTGGTATCCAATTTGTCATAGCCTTCAATATCAAACATTTTGCCCGCGTCAAAAGTATTCCACATCGTGAGCGCCTTTTCATAATCTCCCTGCGCTACAAAAGCGGCGTTGAGCGAGCCGATGCTCGTGCCTACGACCAAGTCGATTGGAATATCCAATTCTTTGAGCGCTTTCCAAACGCCGATTTGGTAAGAGCCTTTTGCTCCTCCGCCACCCAGGACTAATCCTAACATATTTGCCTCCTTATTCTTCCAAAAGTTTGGCATTGTTGCCGAGCCTTCTTAAAATTTCTTGAATAATCGGTTCCATCATGCGATTGGCATCTTGAATCGAGTCCGCTTTTGCCGTCACACGATAAATCAATCGTCCGTCGCCGGCATAAGGTGCAATCGTCGGATTGCTTTGCGTTTCAATTAAATCCATCAGCAAAGTCTCGGATGTCGATTCACCGAGCTCAAAAACTTGAATTTTTTGATGCACCACCGTCTGTCTGTTATTTTTTCTGAGCTGCGGTACGACCACTTCATCAATCAGCGGCTTGTTTTCTTTGGGCGGCCCCGGCAACAGATAGATGATTTTTCCGTCAAAATCCACCCGACAGGCATCGGCGGTTCCGTTTTGATTCGCTATCACCTCCGCGCCTTTTGGAAAATAAACCTGTCGCAGATTGTTCTCCGTCATAATTCGACCGCGCATTTCAAATCGCTTTTTCATTCGCGCCAAACTTTTTTCACAAAACTCCATCGGCAAGCCGAGCTGCTCCGCCAACATTTCTTTGGTAATGTCATCCTTCGTCGGTCCCAATCCGCCGGTTGCAATTACCAAATCCGCTCGCTCAAGGGCGATTTGAAAAACCTCCTTGATTCGCTCGGGATTGTCGCCGACCACCGTGTGATAATGCACATCCACCCCGATGGTCGCCATCTGCTGACTGATATATTGTGCGTTGCTGTTGAGAATATCCCCATGTAAAAGCTCGGTTCCGATTGCAATAATTTCCGTATTCATATTATTTGAATGGGCTGTTTTTCCAGCCGTTCCCCCTATTACTTTTGCCGATGGCATAATTTTTTCTCTTGATATCGACCACGCCGGTAAAATTTTTGTCAAGTAATTTCAGCAAGGCCTGCGTACCGTTTTTGATTTTGTACTGCGCTTCTTCCTCATAAATCGGAAGCAATTGAAGAAAATGCACTTCCTCCCCATTGCTCAACGAAACGCTGTACGAATCTTCTCCGTATTCATAAGGCACATCGAGCAATATCGTGTTCAATTTCGTATTTTCGGCAAAGACATCGCCTTTCGGAATACTGTGTCCCCAGCCGAGCCAAGTATCTTCCTCGAATGGAAAACGCGCAAGAATTTTGAGCCACCGAAGCGGCCAATACCATTTTTCATCACTCGAATGAATATCCCAATCCGGCGGCAAAGCAATCATCAGTTCCAATCTGCCGATGCCCTTTTCGCGTAATTCCGGCGGAACGCGCTCCATGATTTTCGCACCCATGCCCATCGTCGTAAGTACATAGTGATTTCGCTCCGGAGTCGGCAAAGACAAAGCAATATCCACATGAATAATATCCGACACGCTTTCGTGATACACTTGCTCAAAGTTGCCGAAATGCTTCTTGATATGATTTTCCAAAATATCCAAGTCTTCTTCCGTATAAAGCGCAAGATCCGATTCAATCTCCGGATATTTTTGCTTCAGCTCCTGAATTTTTCCATCCTCATTCACATTTTCGTAACAGTGAATCAAAAATCGCAGCGTCGGGATAAAATATTCCTCAAAATCTTCTCCGTCATTTCCTTTTTCAAAAACGGCGATGGCATTTTGCAAATAGAATATCGCTTTTTCCATATCGCCTTTTATATAGTGGCAACGCGCCAACAATTCATTCCAAAACGAGCTTTTTTCCTTTTTGTATCGAAGCAAAATCTCCATACATTCATCGATTTTTTCCAAATCGAAATATGCATGCGACAAAAAGTCGGCAATATCCCAATCCAGTTCTTCGGAATGACCCACTGCGCGAGTTCCGTATTGCACCACCTTCTCCGCATTCATCAACAGCGAATAGGAATACATCGTCCGATAATTCCAAACCCAATCGTCCTTGCCCTGCTCCTCGATTGCAAACAAATCCTTCAGCGCAAGCTCCGCCTCACCCAAATTGTTGTAGGCTCTCGCACGATAACCGTAAGCATCGTAGTCCGGCTCGCCCAAATTATTTATCAGTTCAACAATTTTTTCATGCTCATCGTTCTCGTGGAGCAGTTGTATTTTATCAATCCATTCCTTCTGCATATCAACCTACCTTTCAATATAAACAATACCATAAAATCAGCACAATATAAAGGAAAGAATTGGCAAAATTTGTGGCGATAATGAATTTTTATGTTCCGTCCGAAACATTCCACAAAAAAACGACTCGAATTTCAGAAATCCCAATCGTTTTAATCACTTCTTTCCTTTCCGGTGCAAAAATATTTCCTTTACTACGCCTTCACCGACTTTTTGTGCTCCTTCCATAATAAAAAAATGCTCGCCGATACTCAGCTTGCTGTAATCCACTCCTTCATAGAGCGGCAAAACCACCGCATCCGTATCCTCGTCAAAAGAGACCGTCTCGGGACCGACGATAAAATTCACGCCCAAATATTCTTCATCACCTTTGACAACCAAATGCGGAGAGTATTTTTCGTTCACCAAAATCGGCGGCACTTTTCTTTTTTTCGCATAAAATCGAACGGTCACCACAATCGAAAAATCCAAATACATCCCCCCTCACTAAGCACGAATTATGTCGAACAACACAACTGCCAAAGTCACAACACATTGAATCGTGCCCATCAAAAATATCGATTCAATCGCATAATTGGAATCACTCAACACGAGCAGCAGTAAAATCGGATAGAGCAAAAGCGAAAGACCGCCGCCAATCATCAATACATTTTGAGATTTCATTCGCTCGTTTGCCGCATTTCTTTTTACAAAGTACAGCACAATGATGACGAGTGAGAAAAAAAGTAACAGATAGCCGATATATTTCATATTTCCGCCCGCGATAAATGCCGACCATTTTCTCCAAAAGCCTTGAAGCGTATTTTTTTCCGACAACAATCGATGAAACTCCGGATGATTCGAAGTGAAAATAAAGATAAAAGCATGAAAAACGGATAGCAATACCACAAATAACGAGGTCACGCCCCGAGATTTTATTACTTTCATAATCCACCTCCTTATCAAAACCTCAACCGATTTGCATATTTAATATTTCTTCAACAGCAGGTTGAAAACACTCACGAAAAAGAGAATTTGATATACCAAATATCCTGCCAAAAACAAAATTACGATTCTCAAATTATCGATAATCTCCAAAGAACCCAGTATTGAAAAAATCAGTAGGGCAAAAGAGATAGTTCCTATGCCGAACAGAAAAGTTATTCGCCCCGCTCTATCCAGTAATTTCAATTTCAATTCGTCATGTCGTTCGATATATTCATTCTCTAATTTTCCTTCAAGCTGACGATGGTTTTCCGGTTTTTTCCAATAGAAATATCGATAATACATCATGATCCCAAAGCCGATTCCAATTCCCGCAATTCCATAAAATATACCGCTCATTTTATTGTTCAAAAGCACAGCGAGAGTAAAAGACAGAATTCCGATAAACAAGAATGTCGCTCCCTTCAATAAATCATCTTTTTTCATTTTGAGCCTTCTCTCCATATATAAAAATTTCCTCTATACGCTTTCCAAAATAATGCGATATTACAAATGCCAATTCTAGCGAAGGATTATATCTTCCGGTTTCTATCGAACTGACAGTTTGCCTGGATACTCTAATTGCTTTTGCAAATTGCTCTTGATTTATACCTAATTCTTTACGGAATTCTTCAATTCTGTTTTTCATTTTAATCTCCTGTATGTAAAACTACCTTTACACACATTGTACTCTTCAAGAAATATTATGTCAAGTTTCTTTTACATAAATTCTCATCAAAAAAGGAGCTGTTGCAGAATGAGATTTTTTCATTCTGCCGCAGCTCCCTTTTTTAAACCAAC
>JAUNKE010000080.1 GCA_030532905.1 Peptostreptococcaceae bacterium | reverse complement strand
TCCAAATCAACGCTTCTTACAAATATACAAAAGATGGCTTGAATTTCCGAGCAATTCCCTTCTTTCACAATGATGCAGATGGTATTGACAAAATTTCTCAAATTGCTCATCCGACAATGCAAAGTCTTCTCGCATTTCAGCGGATTCAAGAATACCGTCGGTTGCCAGAGTCGTTATCCAATCAACCGGAATTTCCTTAAACAGATTTTCAAACTCGTCGATATTGAATCCGGTAAAAAGCTGCTCCATAAAATGTTTGACCTGAAAATCAGGAGTAAAATTTCTCTCTATCCCCGTTCCAAAATCATCGCGAAGATAGTCATTAAGCATAATGGCATGAATGGAAAGAAAGGCAACCATAATGATGCCCCCGCTTTTTGTCACTCTTACCGCTTCATTCAACGCTTGTTGATGGTCTTTTTCTTCATACAGATGATACATCGGTCCAAAAAGCAAAGTAATTTCAAATGAATTGTCATCCAATTTACTTAAATCAAGGGCATCGCCTTGCATAGCAATAATATTTTTTATCCCTATGCTCTTTTGTCGAAGCACTTCCAAATTCTTTTCCGAAAGTTCCACGGCAGTTACATCATGTCCTTTACGCGCCAAAGCCAACGAATATGCACCCGTTCCCGCACCGATTTCCAAAATTTTATCTCCCGGAGACAAATATTTTTGAATGTAGTGCATCGTTGTGATATATTCGAGCTGTCCATGCCTGCTTCGCAACAATCTCGTATCTTCCGTCATGCCTTCATCGTAGAAGGATTGTATAAAATTTGTTCTTTCCATTTCAGCCTTCCTCTTTAATCGCGCTTCCTTTATACAAATGATGTATCTTTTGAATTCGTATTCTCTTTCAACAGACCTTATTCATTTTTGGAGAACAATGCTCTTGCAAATTCTCTCGCATTGAATTTTTGCAGGTCGTTGATTTTTTCGCCGACGCCGACATAGCGTATCGGCACCTGCAATTCTTTCGACAGCCCGATGACGACGCCACCTTTTGCGGTTCCGTCGAGTTTGGTCAAAATAATTCCGGTGAGCTGCGCCACTTCGGAGAAAGTTTTTGCCTGATTGATGGCATTTTGCCCCGTCGTTGCGTCGATGACTAAGAACACTTCCTTTTTCGCCTCCGGATATTCCCGATTGACGATGCGGAAGATTTTTTCAAGCTCATTCATCAAATTCTTCTTATTATGAAGTCTTCCCGCAGTATCACAAATCAACACATCGGTCTTTTTCGCTTGTGCGGATTTGATGGCGTCAAAAATAACTGCCGACGGGTCGGCGCCTTCGTTGCTTCGTACGATTGGAACATCGGATCTGCCCGCCCAAATTTCAAGCTGGTCAGCCGCTGCCGCTCGGAATGTATCGCCCGCTGCGAGCATGACGGACTTGCCTTCGTTTTTGAGCTGCGATGCAATTTTTCCGATGCTGGTTGTTTTTCCGACTCCGTTGACTCCGACGACCACGATGATTTGCGGATATTCATTCTCACTTTCTTCGCGAGCGGATGAAAGTAGGATTTCTTCAATAATATTTTCGAGTTCCTGCTCCAAGTCGGAAACATTTTCGATTTTCTTTTCATCCGCTCTTTTGCGCAGTTCTTCGGTAATGCCGATTGCGGTTTCAAAACCCAAATCGCCAAGCACCAGCAATTCTTCAAGCTCTTCAAAAATTTCATCGTCGATTTTGCTGTATCCTAAAAACAGTTCATCCAATTTTTTGGAGAAATTTTTGGTCGTTTTGGAAAGTCCTTTTTTGAGCTTGGCAAAAAAGCCTAATTCTTCTTCCGGCTCTTCCTGCTCCGCTTGCATTTCTTCGGACATTTCTTCATCCGAAAACTCCGGCGATTTTTCTTCCTGCGTCAAATCGTCCTGCATTTCAGCCATCGACTCGATGGTTTCGGATGTCTCCGTCGTGTCGGACAACGCTTGTGCAAATTTTTCCGACGCTTGCTCGGCGCTTGTCTCATCAAACATTTCCTGAACCTGCTCGAGCTTTTCAAGAGTTTCCGTTGTTTCTTCCTGCGCAGCCGAAGGCTGTATTTCGGAAAGCGGAGTTTCGGTTTCAATCGCCGAAGACAAGTTCTCTTCGTTTGTCAAATTTTCCTCTGTCAAACTTTCTTCACTCGACGCTGCTTCATCTCTTGCGCTCTCCTCGGATTGCTCCACATTTTCTTCTATTTGCTCGACATTTTCTTTTTCTTCTTTTTTCTTGCCAAATCCAAATAATTTTCTAAACATATCTTCTCCCGTCCGCTATTATTGCTCAATATATTCCTGAGCGTCTTCAAATTTTAAGCTGACAAGTTTGGAAACTCCCTTGTCCTGCATCGTTACACCATAGATATAGTCGGAGTTTTCCATCGTTCCCCGACGATGTGTGATTGTCACGAATTGAATATGGTCGGACATTTGTTTCAAAAACACATTAAACCGACTGATATTTGCATCGTCCAATGCGGCATCGATTTCGTCCAATATACAAAATGGTGCCGGCTTGGTCATTTGAATTGCAAAAAGTAACGCAATCCCCATCAATGCCTTTTCACCTCCGGACATTACGGAGATGGATTTCAACTTCTTGCCGGGCGGTTGTGCAAAAATCTCAATTTCGGAGTTGAGTACATCCGCCGCATTACTCAAAACCAACTTCCCTTCGCCGCCGCCGAACATTTTCGAAAACACGCTGCCGAAGGTTTTGCTGATTTGGTCGAAGCTGTCCATGAAATCTCTCGTCATATCCTTTTCCAATTTTTGAATGATATTTTCAAGCTCGACGATGGATGTCGTCAAGTCGTCAATCTGGATTTTGTAGGTTTCAAAACGCTCATACAATACATTGTAATCTTCAATCGAATCCAAGTTGATATTTCCAAGCTCTTGAATTCTACGACGCAAAGAAGCGATGCTCTCTTTGCTTCCGATTTTTTCGATTTCAATATTGCGCGCGTCTTCCAAGCTCAATTCGTATTCATCTTTCAAACGCTCGATGATTTTTTCGCACAAAATTGATACCCTGTCGATTCGATTTTCCAATTTGAACTTTTCTTCCATCAAGTTCATTCGCTTGGATTCCAATTTATTTTTCAAAATCGAAATGTCTTCGTATTTTTTATTTTCTTTTTGCAGTTTTTCCTGCGCTTCTTCAAATTCGTTAATCGTTTCGTCCAATTCAATTTCGCAAAGCTGAAGATTCATCATCGCATCGAAAATTTTGTTTTCCGAAAGTGCAATTTCCTGATTGATTTTGAGCAGTTCTTCTCTTCCTTCCGAAATTTCGAAACGAATTGAATCGACCTGCTCCAACAATCGAGCATGCTCTTTCTCGTAGTTGTCCATCTGGTTTTTCAAATGGATAATCTCGATTTGAATCGCATTTTTGTTCTCCGCTTTTCGAGCCATTTCCTCCGAAAGCTTTTTCTTTTCATTTTGAATGTCTTCCAAAATATAGCGATTCTCAATCAATTCTTCTTCAAGCTCTTTGAGTTTTTCTCTCGTCTCCTCGACAACGATTTGATTTTCTTTTTGCTGGTTGGTGCTGCCCTCGCTTTCGCCGAGCAGACTTTCCAAAGTATTGTTCAAATAGTTGATTCGATTTTTGACATCGCCGTAACCGAGCTTCTCGCTTTGCAAACTTTTTTGAATCTGCGCAATCTGCTGCTGAGCATCGGCGATTCTTTTATCCGATTGAAAAATCTCAGCTTTGATTGCCTCCAACTGCTCCGAAATCGAATCCACTTCTTCCTGCAAAACTTTCATCTGCTCCGCGTATTCGTCAATCATTCGCTTGCGGCTCAAAATATTGTTGCTCTTATAATAATGACCGCCGGTGATGGAGCCGCCCACATTGAAAATCTCTCCGTCCAATGTCACGATGCGATATCGATATTGGAATTTTTTTGCCGCGGCAATCGCCTCATCCATCGTGTCGATGATGAGCGTGCGTCCGAGCAAGGAGTCAATAATGCCTTGAAATTTCGCTTCGGTTCGCACGACGCTCGATGCAATTGTCACATCCTTTACATCCAAGACATTGCCTTTGACTGCATCCAGCGGCAAAAAGGTCGCTCGTCCGTTGCCCGATTTTTTGAGATACTCCACCGCTTTTTTCGCCGATTGGCTATCCTGTGTAATAATATGTTGAAGCGATGCGCCGAGCGCGGTTTCAATCGCTTTTTCGTATTTTTCATCGGTGGCGATGACATTGGATACGATGTCGATGATGCCGCTCAGATTTTGATTGCTCAAAATGCTTTTGACACTTTTATTGATGCCTTCCATATCCCTTTCCATCGATGAATACATCTGATGTTTGAGATAGGCTTCACGCAGGAGCTGATTTTTTCCTTCGAGCTTTTTGCGAAGCTCGGATTTTTTTTCATCCTTCATCTGTCTTTGATTCGTCAGACGATTGCGCTCCTGCTCCTGCTCCTGATATTGCGCTTCAAACTCCGCAAGATTTTTTTCAAAAACCTGTCTTTGCTCAAACAGATTTTCCAGTTTTTCTCGTGTACGATGAATGCTGATGGTGCTCTCATCATGTTTGATTTTTTCACGCTGGATATTCTCGAGTAGGAATTGGATTTTGAGCTCATGACGATTGATTTCTTCGCTCAAATGACGATTGCTCCTGCTCATATTGTCGATATTTTCATCAATCGTATTCATCTGTGAAGTCAAATTTTGCGTTTGATTGAGCAAAATTTCTTCTTCATTGCGTTTCGCTTTATAAAATTTTTCAAAATCCGCCTTCGCCTTTTCGTTGTTGTCGATGGATTCTTCAAGCATGGATAACATATCCTGTTGCTTCTTTTGGCTGCCGGAGGATTTTTCAATCTGCTCCCGTTTGAGCTCAATCAAGGTATTGTGTCGCTCGATTTCGTTGAGATAATTGTTTTTATCCAAATGCAGTCTGCTTTTTTCCTGCTCCAAGCGCTGCATCAGCTCACGACCTTTGTTGTTGTTTTCTTCAAGCTGCTGAATGCTCTCTTTATTCTGCTCAAGCTCGTTATCGACTTTATCGATTTCGCTTTGAAGCTCCGAAAAAGCATTCATATCCTTCTCGTGATTGATATGCACATCGTCGTATTCCTTGAGCATCAGACTGACATCCGCCTTGGTCAATTCTTCTTTCAGCTCCAAAAATTTGAGCGCTTTTTCGCGTTGCGCGGCAAGCGGCTCGATTTGTCGCTCGATTTCGCGGAAAATATCTTCCAATCGCTCCAAATTGACTTTGGAGTTCTCAATTTTCTTTTCGCTCTCTTCTTTTTTGAATCGAAAGCGCGCGATACCGCTGGCTTCTTCCAACAATTTTCGTCGTTGTACCGAAGTCGAATTTACAATTTCATCAATCTTACCCTGAGAAATAATGGAATAGCCTTCTTTCCCGATTCCCGAATCCAAAAACAATTCTTTGATTTCTTTGAGTCGGGATTGCTTTCCATTGATATAATAACTGCTTTCGCCGCTTCGAAATGCTTTTCGTTTGATACTGATTTCCGCAAAATCCAAATCCAATCCGCCGTCCTGATTGTCAAAAACCACTTCGACTTCGCAATAATTGGATTGATTGTGGCGCGCCGTTCCGGAAAAAATGACATCCTCCATCTTGTCGCCACGCAGATTTTTTGCGCTTTGCTCCCCCAAAACCCAACGAAATGCGTCTAAAATATTACTTTTTCCACTGCCGTTCGGCCCGACAATGCTGACAATCCCATTGGGAAACTCGATTTCAGTCTTTTGATAAAATGACTTAAAACCCTTTATTTCAATAGACTTTAATTTCACTATAACCTCACATTAAAAATACTTTTTTATCGTAATTCGCTGCTCGTCCATCATAATCTCATCCGCCTCATCCCATTCTCGCACCCGAATCGTCACATCGTATTTTTCTTTGAAATACCGTAAATTGCTTTTTCGGTTTCCAATGAGTTTGGAAATATGTTTTTTGTGCACATGAACAATCATTTCTCCGGATGAGCAACAAATATTCTCCTCCATAATATCCTGAAAGAGTAAAGAATACACCATTTCGCCGAAGGAGGCGTGATAAGGTCCCGCCACCACATCCATGTTCATCGTGTCCGTTGCCTGCAGTCCGATTCGTATCACATCGATATGATGCTCGCGAAATTGAACATAAGCATTCTTGGAAAGCGCCACCGCTTTGTCGAGTGAAAGCGGCTCATATTGCTTATTCTTAAAAAGTGATTCAAGTTCCGTATCTTTGATGACGAGCACCGGATAAATTCGTACAAAATCCGGCTTGATTTTGATGAATTCGGAAATAGTAAATTGTATTTTCTCCTCACTATCCTGCGGTAAACCCAACATCATCTGCAAACCCAATTTGAATCCATTTTTCAAAATAAGTTCCGCACTTTCATATACACAAGATGCGTCATGTCCGCGATTGGACGCGGCAAGCACTTCCTCGTCCAACGATTGAACCCCCAATTCAATAACATTGACCCCATATTCTTTTAATCGACACAAAATCGCTTGATTGATAGCATCGGGTCTGGTCGAAATTCGAATTCCCGAAACTTTTCCATGCTCCATATAGTTTTTGGCAATTTGTAAAAGTGTGTTTTGCTTTTCTTCCTCGATGGCTGTAAAAGAACCGCCGAAAAATGCAATTTCCACATAATCCGCCTCAATGGTCTGTAACGATTTTTCAATATGCTCAATAATTTCCTGCGGCTCGCGCTCATTTTTTATCCCCGTTATTCTGCGCTGATTGCAAAAGACGCAATCGTTGGGACATCCTTGATGCGATACAAAAATCGAAATGGTTTTCTTATTTTTCAATTCCAATCGCCTCCCGCGCCGCGTTTTGCTCCGCCTCTTTCTTATTTCTTCCTTCGCCCATCGAAACAAATTCGCCGTTGAGCAAAAGTTTTACGGTAAAAATTTTGTTGTGGTCCGGTCCCTGCTCACGAATGACGAGATATTCTATCTTCGCATCGCTGTGACGCTGCACCATCTCCTGATATTGCGTTTTATAATCCTTAAAAAGCTTGCCTTCGAGTGCCAAATCAATAATTTTGGTCATCACTTTTTTGATAAAGTTCTCCGCGCTTGCCAAACCCGAATCCAAATAGATGGCGCCAATCAGCGCTTCCATCGCATCGGCGATAATCGAATCCCGATTTCGTCCTCCGGTTTGCTCCTC
>JAUNKE010000079.1 GCA_030532905.1 Peptostreptococcaceae bacterium | reverse complement strand
CGGTGGTGTGAGAGGTCGGCTACTCAAATAATGGGTAGCCTCCTACTCGATTACAGAAAAGGTAGGAAGCAATGAGCAAAAACTATTTCAGCAAAAATATTTTTGAAGAAATGAAGGCGGATGAAGAAATTCGAAAGCTGATTGAAAATTTGAAATCGAGATATGCGGAAATTTGTAATTCACTGGATTTGAGTCCCGCTTTTCGCTCGGAAATCGAGTCGGAAATCGAGAAATTGCTGCTATGTGACCAGCGCGACTTCATCGTGAGCCGCGGAGAATTTTTGAATGCAAAGATAATGGCGGAGTATTTAGGGTATGAATTTATTGACGCAAAAGAATTGATTTATTTTGATAGCAGTGGCAAATTGGATGAGGAAAAAACTTATCGAGCGATTGAAAAACGCGTCGGCGATAAAAAGAATGTAGTGATACCGGGTTTTTACGGAATTGACAAAGAAGGCAATATCAAAACCTTCGAGCGTGGCGGTTCGGATATTACCGGCTCTATCATGGCAAGGGGACTCAGTGCGGATTTGTATGAGAACTGGACGGATGTGTCGGGCATTATGACGGCAGACCCGCGAAAAGACAAATCGGCGACGACGATTGAGCATTTGAGTTATGACGAACTGATGAAGATTACGCAAGACGGGGCACAGGTGTATCACAAGGACGCAATCAAGCCGGCGCAGGAAAAGAACATTCCCATCCAAATCAAAAATACGAACAAACCGGAGGATGAAGGAACGATGATTTCAGATACTAAGAAAAAAATGATTTGTGTAGCATTGCTTGGTTTCGGTACAGTGGGAAAAGGTGTTGAGGCGATTCTGCGTGAAAATGCGCAGCGGATTTCTTCTCGTCTTAAAGAAACGACCGGGCAGGATGCGCATATTGTTATCAAAAAGATTTTGGTCAAGGATCAGAAGAAGCATGGCAATGTGCCGAAAAAACTGCTGGCGGACAATTTTGACGAAATTTTGCAAGATGATTCGATTGATATTGTGGTTGAATTGATTGGCGGAGACGAAGACGCGCGCGCATTTATGATTGCAAGTATGCAGAACAAAAAGCATGTCGTGACGGCAAACAAATTGGCGATTGCCGCTGCCAAAGGCGAACTGGAAGAAATTGCGCAGAAGAACAAGGTGGAATTTTTGTTCGAGGCATCGGTGGGCGGTGCGATTCCGATTATTCGAACCATCAACGAATCGCTTGAAGGTAATCGAATTTTGGAATTGTCGGGAATCATCAACGGAACGACCAATTATATTTTAAGCTCGATGACCAAAGAGGGTACCGATTATGAAGATGCGCTCAAAACTGCGCAAGCTCTTGGTTTTGCAGAATCGGATCCGACATCGGATGTCGAAGGTTACGATTCGGTTTATAAAATGTGTATTTTGTGCAAACAATGCTTTGGCGAATATCCGAAACCGGAGCATATCACGCGTGAAGGAATTTCTGAATTGACCAAGGAGCAACTCGAATTGGCGAAACAAAATCATGCGGTCGTCAAATTGATTGGGCGAGCTTTTTTGAAAGACGGCGAGCCGCATGTTGCCGTAGAGCCGATGGAAGTGCCGAAGGAGTTGCCGCAGGCGCATGTTGATGGAGCGGGCAACGCAATTCAAATCAGTTGTGACAATGCCGGCGTCGTATTTTTACAAGGACAGGGAGCCGGCTCGAGACCGACGGCGTCCGCAGTAGTCAGCGACATTATCAATATTGCGAGAATGTTGCTCAAATCATGATGACCAATCGCTTGTAAGAGAATGGAGTCGATATGAAAAAGACAAATATTGCAATTTTGGGTGCGACCGGAATGGTTGGACAGCGCTTTATCCAACTGCTTGAAAATCATCCGTATTTCGATGTCAAAGTGTTGGCGGCGAGTGCATCGTCTGAGGGAAAATCCTATCAGGAGGCGGTGCGCGGTCGTTGGAATTTGAAATCGCCGATGCCGAACTATGTCAAGGATATGATTGTAGAGGATGTGCACAATTTAGAAAAAATCGTGCCGCAGGTCGAGCTCGTGCTCTGCGCGTTGGATATGGACAAGCAGGCGATTGTCGAGCTGGAAGAAAAATATGCCAAAGCCGAAGTCATCGTCGTATCAAACAATTCGGCAAATCGTTGGACAAAGGATGTGCCGATGATTATTCCGGAGCTGAATAAAAATCATATCGAAATTGTGGAGGCGCAAAAGAAAAGGTTGGGCACAAAAAAGGGATTTATTGCGGTAAAACCGAATTGCTCCATCCAAAGCTATGTGCCGATGCTCTTTGCACTTAGAGATTTCGGTTTGAAAGAAGTTGTTGTCAGTACCTATCAGGCGATTTCAGGTGCGGGAAAAACTTTTGACACTTGGAGCGAGATGGTGGACAATGTGATTCCTTTTATCGGTGGCGAAGAAGAAAAAAGCGAGAAGGAGCCGCTTCGAATCTTAGGCGAAGTGGGCGAGCTGGAAATTCTGCCTGCAAGCGAGCCGATTATTTCGGCTCAATGTATTCGCGTACCGGTGAGCGACGGACATCTGGCGACCGTTTCGGTCAAATTTGACAAGAAGCCGAGCAGGGAAGAAATTTTGGCACGATGGAAAAATTTTGAAACCGCCATCGACAAGCTGAATTTGCCATCGGCGCCGAAGCCTTTTATCGTATATTTTGAAGAGGACAACCGACCACAGACCAAGTTGGAGCGGGAAGCGCAAAAAGGAATGCAGGTGTCGGCGGGTCGTCTGCGCGAGGATTCGATTTTTGACTACCGATTCGTCGGACTGTCGCACAATACGCTGCGCGGCGCGGCGGGCGGTGCATTGTTGGTCGCCGAAATGATTAAGGCGATGGGCTATTTGGATTGATGAAGTCGAATTAGAAATTCAAAAAAATCGTATTTCAAAATCAAATCCAAAATAAAAAATCCAAATGAAAAAAATGTGAATCGCAAATTGGAAATCCGAAAAAATCGTATTTCAAAATGTAAAATTCAAAATCAAGATCATATTATAAAATTCAAAAAATATATTGACAATTTTATTGTTCTTTGATAGAATGAACGAAATTAAATCAAGCGAGAAATCGCAAACAAACCTTATAGAAAGAAGAGTACATTCGAAAGTATGTTTCAGAGAGTCCCCATTGGGTGTGAGGGGATAACAAAAATCGTATGGAAGATGGTCTTTCTGTGGGCCGGGTCGATAGGTAGGCTCGGACGGGTGCGCCTGTTATAGCGTCGGGGTATGATTGTACCCGCGGAGTTTTTTGTCGCGAGGCAAAAATAAATAAAGGTGGTATCACGGAGTAGCTTCTGTCCTTTTGGGATAGGAGCTTTTTTTATTGAAAATTGCAAGGAGGATTTTATGACGAAGTTTGAATTTGGAAAGTTCAGCACCGATACTTTATGCGTGCAGGCGGGTTACGAAGCGAAAAACGGAGAGCCGAGAATATTGCCGATTGTTCAAAGTACGACCTATCAATACGACAGCGCGGATGAGGTTGCCGCATTGTTCGATTTGCAAAAAGAAGGTCACATGTATAGCAGAATTTCCAATCCGACGGTGGCAAGTTTGGAATCCAAAATCGCAACGCTCGAAGGGGGAGTCGGCGCTTTGGCAACTTCGTCGGGACAGGCGGCGATTTTACTTTCGATACTCACGATTTGTAATGCGGGCGAGCATATCGTGGCGCTCAACAATTTGTATGGCGGAACTTTCACCTTGCTCGGAACGACTTTCAAAAAATTCGGGATCGAGGTCAGTTTTGTCGGATTTGATGCAAGCGATGAAGAAATTGAGCAAGCCATTCGTCCGAATACGAAGCTGATTTATACCGAGATTATCGGAAATCCGAATGTCGATGTGCTCGATGTCGAACGACTCGCCGAAATTGCACATCGCAACGGCTTACCGCTTTTTGTGGATAATACTTTCGCAACGCCTTGTCTGTGTCGCCCGATTGAATGGGGCGCGGATGTCATCATCCATTCATCGACAAAGTATTTGGACGGGCATGCGACCAGCGTCGGCGGTTTGATTGTCGATGCGGGAAAATTTGATTGGACGAATGGAAAATTTCCGCATCTCACCGATCCGGATTCGGCATATCACGGACTCAGCTACACGCAAAGCTTCGGCAATGCCGCCTTTATCACGAAGGCGAGAGTGGTTTTTCTGCGAGATTTGGGAGCGACGATGAGTCCGTTCAACGCATTTTTGACAACGCTCGGAATCGAAACGCTGGCCTTGCGCATGGAAAGACATTCGCAAAACGGACTGGCGGTTGCCGAGTTTTTGCAGAAGCATCCTAAAGTCGATTTTGTGAACTATCCTTTGCTGGAGACTTCGCCGACCTATGAGAATGCAAAAAAATATCTGCGCGGCGGAGGAGGAGTCATCATGTTCGGCGTTCGCGGCGGCGCGCAGCAGGCGAAACAATTTATCGATTCATTGGAGCTGGCGACCTTGGTCGTACATGTTTGCGATGTACGAACGCATATTTTACATCCGGCAAGCTCGACTCATCGACAGCTTTCCGAAGAAGATTTGAAAAAAGCGCAAATCAAGCCCAACGGATTGCGATTGTCCTGCGGGATTGAAGATGCGCAGGATATCATTCGAGATTTGGAGCAGGCGCTCGCTCGAATTTTGTAGGAGGAACTATGCCACTCGTCATACCGCAAGATTTGCCGGCAAACGGCATTTTACAAGAGGAACAAATTTTTACAATAACGCCGCAGAGAGCAAAAACGCAAGATATTCGACCGCTGCGCGTTGCAATTTTGAATCTGATGCCGAAAAAAGAAGAAACGGAAACGCAATTGCTCCGCATGCTTTCCAACACGCCTTTGCAAGTGTCGGTTGACTTTGTACGAACGGACAGCTATCAATCCAAGAACACGAGCGCTTCTCATTTGGCACGATTTTACAAAACTTTCGGCGACATTCGGCGCAACAAATACGATGCGATGATTGTGACCGGAGCGCCTGTTGAAAAAATGGATTTTGAGGAAGTAGATTATTGGAAAGAGCTCGGCGAAATTTTTGATTTTGCCAAAACCAATGTCTTTTCGACGATGTTTATTTGTTGGGCGTCGCAGGCGGGGCTTTATCATTATTACGGAATTGAAAAACAGGAGCTGAGGGAAAAAATATTCGGCATCTTTCCGTACAAGCTGCGAGCATCTTCGCTGATTACAAAAGGATTCGACGATGAATTTTTTATTCCGCAGTCAAGATATACGCTCAATCCGCTGGATTCCATTTTGAATCATCCGGCGCTTACGCTGATAGCCGGCTGTGAAAAGACGGGCGCCGCCATCGTGACCTCCAAGGACAATCGCCAAATTTTCGTGTCGGGACATTTTGAATACAATGCCGATACCTTGTATCAGGAATATTTGCGCGACAAGGATTTGGGATTGGCGACCGCGATGCCGAGCAATTATTTTGAAGAAGAGCAGGAGAAAATTCATGTGCGCTGGCGAGCACATGCCAATTTATTCTTTTCCAACTGGCTCAACTATTTTGTGTATCAGGAAACACCATTTGACATCGAACGGATTTCGTCGGATGTTTTGCCGACATCACGGGAAGGAGAGCTTCAAAATCAGAATCAAAAATAAAAAATTGAGCTGCAATAATGCTCACAAGAACATTTTTTGAATAAAAAAATTCAAAAATGCTTGCATTTTTGAAAATGCTTTGTTATAATTGTCTATAATTAAAAACAAGAGTCTTTATATTACGGACAAAAACTAAAACGAAAACCAAAAAACAAAAAAAAATTTAATGAAAGGAGAGCCAATGGAAAGATTATTATTGCAAAACACAAATAACGGGGGGAGCATGGTAACGATGACGAGCGAGCAAGTCGTTTGTAAAAAGACTGTCGCGAAATTCGGCGGCTCTTCTTTGTGCGATTCGATTCAATTTCGAAAAGTGAAGGCCATCATTGAATGTCAGGAGGAGCGATGCTGTATCGTCGTTTCCGCGCCGGGCAAAAGATTTGACGATGACATCAAGGTAACTGATTTGTTGATTCAGCTGTATGATATGCAGCAGGAAAAACTAAATCGTTTTAACGAGTACGAACTCGAAAAAATCCCTTCTTAATTATCATTTGAAAAAATCTCTTCCTATTATATAGGGGGCTAATTGTGATTTTTGACGAGCTCATTCAGATTTAGTAGCAAATTGTAAACGCAATTAGAATTCGTATGCCAAAATTTCCAATGAAGTTGTAGCCTGAGTTGCAATAACGGATTATAGTTCTGATAGCGAAAGAATGTGATTTGTATTTCTTTGGAAAAAGTTCTTCCTATTATATCTATGAGATTGAGAAATGGGATAGCGATTCAGACGAAACGGTCATTCGAATTAGGATGATTATAAAAATTGATTTTTAAATTTGAAAAGAGCGGTCATACTGCTCTTTTTTTCTTGCAAATAAAAAGAGAAAAGAAGTCGTGATTTTTTAATTCTATGCCGCTTAGCAATATTTATAATCAGGCGTTATTTACTTTGCTTTTGAAGTTGTTGAAAAATTTACTGCCATGTAATACAATCTAATTAACCGTAAAAATGTTTGAAAAGAGCTTTGATATGTTGAAAAATAAAAAATTGGAAGTAAAAGACTTTTTACGATGATAAAAGAAGAACAGGAAGAATTTTTGGGCAGATATACTCGTAGAGCTATCGCTTAAACTCATGCTCCGGGTTTTAGGTCACTCATAGTGCCGTAAAATATTTATAAGTGATATCCCGACGGAAGAAAAGAGATTATCGGGAGAGTAAGCCACTATGAATCAAAAAGCTGTTTTATATATTTTTGAGAGACCGAACGATTCGCAATGGCAACTTTGTATGAGGAAATAGCATGTATGTGGGTTGCGGATAGAGTTCGATTTCTGCCGACAAATTCAATCTTTGCAGATAACTATGAAAGGGTTGGTTTGATGGCGCCGATTCGGTTCGGTTATTTTAGATAATAATATTTGATAGGAGTTAATTACTATGATTCCAAATGGAGAACACATTAAAGTATTAGAGACCATTAAATGTTATGATAAGAAGTTAATCGATCAAAACGAAATTAAAGATATTATCGAAAAAAACATCAACATACAAATATCTCTGGCTTACTTTTTTGTATTTAAAGAACGGTGTCAATCTCCGGACGAAAGCCTTGTAGGAAAAGCATGCTTTTTAACTGCTGATATTGAGAAAGAAATTGATATGTTTATACTAATATCCTATTAAAAATTCACATATAACCAACTTCTATAAGTTAT
>JAUNKE010000009.1 GCA_030532905.1 Peptostreptococcaceae bacterium | reverse complement strand
CTCTACCCTTATTTTATCATAATATCATGTAATATGGAATGGATATTAGTATTAACGAATTATTACAGCTCAGCCGAGAGATTGAGCAATCATTGGGCAAAGAATTTGAGGAAATTAACCACTTTATTTTTGAACATCCGGAACTTGGCATGCAAGAATACATTTCATCCAAGTATCTGGTCGATTACCTCAAACAAAAAGGATTCGAAGTCGAATATCCATACGCCGGAATGGAAACTGCATTTCGCGCAAGCTACGGCAAAGGTAAACCGACCATCGCTCTGCTCGCCGAATACGACGCCTTACCGGGATACTACGAAGACAAACGCAACGCTCACGCCTGCGGTCACAACTGGATTTCATCGACAACCGTCGGAACCGCCGTCGTGCTCAAAGAACTCACCAAACATCGCGATTTCCAAGTCGTACTGATCGGAACGCCGGCAGAAGAAACCTACTGCTCCAAAGTCGCGATGGTCGAGCAAAAACTCTTTGACGACATCGATGTGGTCATTCAATCCCATCTGTCGCCAATCAGCAGCGTATGCCCATGCGCCCTCGCGATGAATGCCTTTCAATTCGAATTTCGCGGCCGCGCATCCCATTCCTCCGGCGCACCATGGGACGGCATCAACGCACTCGACGCGGTACAACTGACCTTCGCCGGCATCAATGCGCTTCGACAACATGTCAAACCCGAAGCGAGAATCCACGGCATCGTCACCAACGGCGGACAAGCAGCCAACATCGTGCCCGACAAAGCGAGCTGCCTGTTCTATGTACGCGCACAAACCCGAGCCTATGTCAACGAGCTGATTGAAAAAGTACACAATGTTGCCAAAGGCGCCGCACTCATGACCGGAGCAAGTTTGGAAATCATCAGCCCCGAATTGCCGATGGACAATCTCGTGCATGTGCCGATACTGCAGGAAATCGCCGACAAACATCTGCGTGCCAACGGCATCGAAGCAAGCGAAAGCATCGAACAGGCACGCGAACGAGCAGGCTCCACCGACATCGGCAATGTCAGCCATGTTTGTCCGACCATGTATATGGAAATCGCCCTCGATTCACCTGAGCCGATGCTTCCGCACGAAGTCAGCGCGCTCGACTTGGTCGATAGCCGATACGCCTACGACAGACTTCACCAATGCGTTCGTGCCATGGCGGGAATCGCCCTCGAGCTTGTCGAATATCCTGAAAAACTCGAGCAAACCAAAAAACAATGGCAGGAACAAACAAAAACTACAAAAAAATAGACAGCAAAAATCCTCATGAAAAAGGAAACAACTTCCAAGCAAATAAGGAACGACAGGAGATTTGAACAAGGGAAATCAATTCAAAGGTTGAGATAAGGAGTTTTTATGGAGAATCTAAACAAACCGAAAAGAAAATTCAAATCACCCAATGCATTTATTATTTTGATAAGCATCACCATTATCTGTACCATTATGACATGGATCATTCCCGCCGGCGAATTCCAGAAAGAAACCGTCGAATCCCTCGGTCGAGAAGTCATCATACCGGGAAGCTACACCCAAATCGCTTCCACACCGGTCACCCCTTGGGGCATGGTGCAAAGCATTTACGACGGATTTGTCGAAGCGGCCGACATCATTTTCTTCGTGCTCATGGCAGCCGCTTATGTGCATGTCCTGATGGAAACCGGCGCACTCAATGCGCTTGCCGGATTTTTACTTCGAATTTTGGGAAAACGCGACTTCCTCATCATATCGGTATTTATGTTTTTGTTCGGACTCGCCGGCACGACCTTCGGCATGTATGAAGAAACCTACGGACTGATACCGGCATTTATGGTTATCGGAATTACACTGAGCTATGACAAAATAGTCGGCGGTGCCATCGTCTTTATCGGCGTCTCCACCGGATTTGCCGCCGCCATACTCAATCCGTTTACCATCGGAATCGCGAGTAACATCGCCGGCATTCCGCTTATGGGTGGAAAAATCACCATCGTGCGAATCATTTCATTTATACTGTTTGAAATACTTTCCATCGGCTATGTGATGTACTACGCGCACAAAATCAAAAAAGATCCGACCAAGAGCGTACTCTATGGCGAAACCCACACCGACCTTGAAAACCTCAAAAGTCGAGACGAAGTGCTTGAGCTGCCGTTTACCAAAGAACAAAAAATCAGCATCTTGGGATTCGGACTGCTCATCGTCTGCATCAGTGTCGGCATCATCAAATTCGGGTTCTACCTCAAAGAACTCGCCGCACTGTTTTTGATATTTATGGTCGCAACCTGTCTCATCAACAAAATGACACTCAATGAAACCGCCGAGCATTTTGTCAAAGGCTGCCGCAATGCACTATACGGAACACTACTCATCGGTGTGGCGCGTTCCATCTCCGTCGTTATGACACAGGGAAACATCACCGCGACCACCGTCAACGCGATGGCAAATCTCATCAGTGCGCTACCGAAAAATATTTCCGGAATCGGCATGCTCCTCATTCAAAACCTCATCAACTTCTTCATCCCATCCGGATCCGGACAAGCCGTCGTCATGATGCCGATTATGGCACCACTCGCCGACTTGGTGGGACTCTCGCGCGAAGTTTCCGTCATCGCATTCCAATTCGGCGATGGATTCTCCAATATGTTCTGGCCGACCGGAGTAGCAATCGAATGTGGAATCATGGGAATCGGAATGGATAGATGGTACAAATTTATCACGCCGCTGTTTTTGATGATGTTCGGACTTCAATGCCTTATCATCATCGCCAGCATCGCACTCGGTGTGTAGCGAGATTTATGGATTATAATAGAAGAAACAGATTTTGGGTTAAAATTTTAGAGAGGGCAACCTCTCTTTTTGCTTGGGAATTTTAAAGAACGAAATCGGATTGCCGATTGTAATCAGCACGAATGGTGGGTTACGGTTCAAATATAAAAAGCAAAATGCGAATACTAAAATCGGCTTTGCATTTTAAAATCCTAACTGCAATTTATAATTCTGTTATTTAACGCATTATATGCCAAGTCTGTCCAATATGTTTCACGAACAAAGGCTATTAAAACCTCACAATTTCACAAACAACATTGATACGACAGAATCCCCGTCGAAACTATTTGCTTGTTGTTGAAAACTTGTACTAATAAGAGAAAACGGAAACTTTATAAAAAATTTTCTTTCGCCAAACCCGCACTCCGACAATCATACATCACTTTTGAAAATTTTTCTCAAAAAACTGTTTCACAAAAGCTAATTTTTAGTTAACACTCGCCGATAAACATTTAGAACCGGAAACGAAATATTATATGATAATTACAAATGAGTTATTGACAACAGATGATATTTTGTGGTAAGGTATCGCAAGGAACAAAAGTTGCTATCCGGCAAAAAAATGATAGCAACAACAAAATTTTTTTCAAAAATATTTTTTCAAGGAGGAAAAAAATGAAGAAATTCAAAAAAGCATTGTCACTATTGACGGCACTTATTATGGCTGTCTCCGTGATCAATGTAAGTGGTATTGAGGCATTTGCAGATTACACAGATGTAACACCAAGAATAACCCAAGTCGGAGACGTTCTGGTTAATTACTCAGACACCAAAAATGGATCTAGTACAAATGATATTATAGAAATATCATTGAATCTGCCAAATGCTAGGGAACATGTTACTTTAAATGATATAATTACAGAACCAATTAGCGCAGGCAAAGAAATTCATTTAGATAATTCTTATGGAGCTGCCCAATCAGGGAATATCAATTTAGAACCAGGAAAAGAAAAAATAATCTTTGTCAAATTGAGTGAGTCAAGTACAGAAAAATACTTTAGTCTCAAAATCACAAGGGAATTCGCAGAGATTATAGAGAATCCCGCAGATTCTACACCACAAGGATATTTCCGAGTAACTTTTGCGGAGGGAGCAAACGGACAGATAGCAGATAACAAAACGTACGATGTGAAAAACGGAGTAAGCCTACCAGCAGAGAAAGCGCCAGCAGTGCAAGCAAATGCAGGTCACAAATTTACAGGCTGGGATAAGGAGCTACCGCTGGTAATTAGTAAAACTGAAACAATTACGGCACAGTATGCAGCGTTAGAGGATATTATAGAAGTTGAAAATCCGGATTCAGAAGTTACGCCACAAGGATATTTCCGAGTAACTTTTGCGGAGGGAGCAAACGGACAGATAGCAGATAACAAAACGTACGATGTGAAAAACGGAGTAAGCCTACCAGCAGAGAAAGCGCCAGCAGTGCAAGCAAATGCAGGTCACAAATTTACAGGCTGGGATAAGGAGCTACCGCTGGTAATTAGTAAAACTGAAACAATTACGGCACAGTATGCAGCGTTAGAGGATATTATAGAAGTTGAAAATCCGGATTCAGAAGTTACGCCACAAGGATATTTCCGAGTAACTTTTGCGGAGGGAGCAAACGGACAGATAGCAGATAACAAAACGTACGATGTGAAAAACGGAGTAAGCCTACCAGCAGAGAAAGCGCCAGCAGTGCAAGCAAATGCAGGTCACAAATTTACAGGCTGGGATAAGGAGCTACCGCTGGTAATTAGTAAAACTGAAACAATTACGGCACAGTATACGAAATTAAATGGTACAATCACTATTCCACTACCTGATAGCATCAAAGATAAAGTTCAAACTCAGGACAAGACTCAAGGAAGTTTTGGTTTTGTAGTTGAGAATAATCCGGTAACTCATGTTGAGATTAAAAAAGGACAAGTTATTTTAACTTTAACTAATCCGATTGAGCAAGGTAAACCTATAAAAGTTGAATATAACCCATCAACAGAACCAAAAGGAGCATTGAGATCTCTACCACAAGAAATCAAAACATTGCCTACAATCACTCAACTAGCTAATAAAGACTTAGAAATTCCTAGAAATTACTTCTTCAGAAGCGGAGATCAAGGAACCACTCAAAAATTAAATTTAGTTGTAAAAGATACTCCTGTTGAAGCAGCAAAGAATTTTGATGGACGAGGAAATCTTGGATTTACGATACAATTGCTTGAAGACAATAATACACCATCAACAGAACAAGGAGTTGAAGTCAGCTCAGTTGCTGTTGAGGGTGGCAAAATTGTTCTAAATCTAAACAAAGAAATCAAAAAAACTCAACTTGTAAAAGTAACTTACAAAGCACCAGCAGAAGAAAGCAAAAAACTTTATCTAACGGGTCGTGAGCTTACGGCAGCAGACATTCCGGTAAAAGAGGGCGTTGTAAGCGACCAAGGAACAATTGTTGATCCAGCTCCAAAAGCTGACAATTCATCTCGTGGATTTGGTGGCGGAAGCAGTCGTTCATCGGTAAGACCGAACTCACCGGACAGAAAATCTAACGACAAAAAAGACATCAAGATGGTAGATCAGCTACCTGAAATCAAGCCGGACAGCAAAGTTTCAACAAAATTGACTATCGGCGATATGAAATATACCGTAGTTGTTGACGGAATGGGTGTAGAAAGAACAATGGACGTTGCGCCGATGGTACACATGGGCAGAACCGTTCTTCCTGCAAGAATGATTTCCGAGATTCTTGGTGTAGAAGTAAAATACGATCCGGCAACAAGAACAGCAAACTTCATGTACGGAGAAGAAAAAGTACAATTGACACTTGGACAAAAATTCATGATGGTAAACGGCAAGTCGATGCCATTAACAGCAGACATTCTTAATGTAAGAGGAAGAATCTTGCTTCCACTTACAGACATCCAGAAAGCATTTGCAGAGCTTGGTCTAAAAGCAACTGTAGAATGGGATGCGGATACAAAATCTGTAACCGTGAACAAGTAGTTCAAGATGAAAAGTGGTATTCAATAAAAACGCAAACACATCTTACCACAAATTTTCATAAATCTCAGCATTAAATGCGACAGAAAGGGAGGGCAACCTCTCTTTTTGTTTGAGATTTTCAGGAGGTGGTAAGCAAAGAACGACTATTCAACATACCGGTTGTTGAGAACTGTTTTTCCTGAAAGGTATTAGTCGGAACTAATATTTTCCAATTATTGTCCAATCATATTCAATAGACGATGTCGCCAACCGCTGATATACTATAGAACGATATGCAAGAAGAGTCTTGCAGTAGATTTTAGGAGGAACATAGAATGAACAGATTTAAACAGATGATGGCGTTGACTGCGGCTTGCGTGATTACGACAATGACAGTGAGTGCGGGAACAAATGCTTATGCAATTGAGCGAGAAACTGTCGGGAAGAATGAGGTCGTTGTGATGATGGATCAAAAAAATAGTCCGGTCGAAGTTTCTGAGGATGTGAAGAAAAAACTTATTACACAATCGTCAGAGCTTTGGGAAGATGCTCAAGGGAGTGGGGGGAGTCGTTTGGATGTAGCGAGAGAAACGAAAGCAAACATTGCAAAGGCCGAGATTTTGCCGGAAAACTCACAGTTTAAAGGCAGTAGAAACAAGGTTTTGGAAATTACAATGAAAGAAGAAGGCAATCTACACACTGAAAATGCAGATAAACTGAAAGAACTATTTTTAATAAAAACGGATAAGATTGAGAAAAGACAAAAGATGAATTCTCACCCTACCGTAGCAACTGTCCTTTTGTCGGGAAATAAGATTCAGTTATACCTTAATGATCCAGGTGTCTTCTATGGCGAGGAAATTACAGTTTCGTATGTTGGTGATGATAATCTATTGACCCAAAACAAGAAAGATGTGAAATCGTTCATAGATATTCCGGTCAACACCGAAAATGTTCAGCCGGTTGCTACGGTTAGAGTCAACAGTATAAACAAGGTAACCTTGGAAAACGGACAGACAACAACTTCCAAGATCCGAGTTGAATTTAGCGAAGTATTACCATTGGAAGTGGAAGATATTATTATAACTAATGCGAAGGTTAAATCCGGAACGCTACCAAAGCTTTTACAAGGAAATATTGACGCCGGCAATGTAATTTACGATATTGAAATTGATAATGTGACATCAAAAGATTTAATGGTGAAGTTTGAGAAGTTAGGTTTTAAAATAACACCTGAAAAGGAAATTCAGGTAAAAGTAGATTATGAACCAACTTCAAAAGACAGTGATGATAACTCGGGTCCGGGCGGACAGAAGCCGCAACCGCAACCGCAGCCACAGGCTCCATCGACGGGTGGCGGTTCATCTCGTTCATCCGTAAGACCAAACTCAGATAGCAAATCGGACGACAAAAAATCGGATGTAAAAAAGGATGAAATGAAAAAAGACGAAATGTCAAATACGGCAAAATCGGCGGAAAAAGTTTCAACCAAATTGGTCATCGGACAAAAAACTTACACGGCGATGATCAACGGACAAGCGGTTCAGAAAACGGCGGATGTTGCGCCGCAAGTTCATCAAGGCAGAACGGTTTTACCGGCAAGAATGATTTCCGAGTTGCTCGGTGTGGATGTGAAGTTTGACCAAAAATCAAAAACGGCAAGCTTTATGTATGGCGAAGGCAACAAAGTGGAACTGACCCTTGGGCAAAAATTTATGATGGTCAATGGCGAAAAAGTTGCACTTACAGCAGACATTTTGAACAAAGACGGAAGAATTTTGCTTCCTGTCACCGATATTCAAAAAGCATTTGCAAAACTTGGACTTACAGCAAATGTATCATGGGATGCGGCAACCAAATCCGTAACGATTGAAAAGTAATCCGGATGGGAATTTGGAATTCGATTTGTAAAGAACGATTTCAAAACCAAAATGAAATCGGTAAAGGCAAAACAAAAAATAAATTTCAGCATTGAACAAATGCGACAGAAAGGGAGGGCAACCTCTCTTTTTGTTTTTTAAAACTTTCTTACGAAATAATGAAGAATTTGATTTTTGATTGAAAGTTTGGCGAAGGAGTGTTAGAATAAATCAACGGGGTGGTAGTTTATGAAATTTGGAGAAGCTATTTAAAGGAAAGAGGTGTATTATGAGAAAGTCAAAAGTGATGAGTAAAGTTTTTGCAACGGCGATGGCGGGGCTGTTGGTATTTTCTTCGATGATATTTTCGGATGTTGCGAGTGCGGAAAGTTGGTCACGCAATCCGTCGAATGACAAGCCGGTTTATTCCGCGGTTGCTAAAAAGAATGTGAAGAATACGAAGAAAACAAAGACAACCAAAACCAAAAACACGAAGAATACCAAGCCGGCGCAGGTAAAGAAAATCAAGCGTATCAATCCAACTTTTCATGTAGATGCGGTGGATGCGAAGATTGAATTTGTTTTGAAAGAAGAAGGCACGCCGGTTAAGGTGGCTTATGATAAAAAAACGCATATTGTTACATTGTCGGACAGCAAGTATGGTGCAAAAATCGGGATTGCACCGGTTTCAATGCAGACGAAAAATTCGACGATTAAAATTTATGTGCCGAATGAGATGTGGTCGAAGGTTTCTTTGAACATGGCTCAATCGGATATGGTTTGCCAAAATATTTTTAAGTCGGGCGATATGACGGTGAATTTTGACCAGAGTAATACGACTTTGGCTTTGGCAAAGGGTTACAATGCCAATATGGAACTGAATATGAATCTAAGTAAGGTAGATGTTTCGGTACCGGATAACTTTTCAAAGGAAGTTGATGTCAACTCGAATCAAACGGATTTGAAATTGGCGTTGCCGGAGACTTTTGCCGGAAATTTTGAAGGTAAAAGTTCAATATCGAATATTGACTTTACGCTGGCAGGGGGATATCGGAATTCGGATGTGAAAATCAGTGTGCTCGAGGGTCAAGTGTCGGTGCCTGAGTATTTCAGTTCGGCGTTGACGGGATATGAACATTCGGCGGACGATGAGAAAAACACGATTGAATGGACTATTGACCCGACAAGTGTTGTAAATTTTGCTTCGTAGAATATTATGAGGAAGAAACTCCAAAACCTACAGCCACTGTTTCTTACAAAGTGGGAAGCGAAGAATTGATATCAATATGAAGAAATACAAAAGACTTCGTGATGGATTGCTCATCGTCGGAGTCTTTTTTATTGATTAAGAATCTGAAAAAATTATAAAAAACCAAAATGGTTGTTTACAAATATTAAATATATGATAGAATAAAATGAGAAATTGAATTTTTGTTCTTCGTTAAATTTTTTCAATCGAATGATAAAAATCATGGGATTGTAATTTGCTCTGCCGGTATTTTATCGGCCGGAGATTGCGGAAAGGAGGCATAAACTTTTTACTGTTTTTTGAAATTTGTTAATCGTGTTTGATGCTTCAAATCAATAATCAAAAGTTGGTTTGCGGTTTTCATCTCAAGTGATGAATCGGGATATTAAAACAAAGGGGGAATTTTATGGAATTGGCAATTGTAGGTTTTGCGACTTCTTTGATGTTGGCTATTTTAGGTTTTTTATTCTTCGCGGGATTTTCAGTTTTCAAATTTATGATGTTTTATTTTGACAAGTTCCTTGTTTTTATTATGACCTGGAATCATGTGCATTACAAATTTGCGACCAAGGTTGCTGAGGGAAAAGCGATATATTTTTGGGATATTCTTTTTTCGGTGGCGGCGGTTGTGATTTATTCGATTTTATTCAGAATGCTTCATAAGAAGTATGTCATTTTGGGCAAGATTATCAATTTTATCATATCTTTTGTCGGCTCGTTGTTCGTCTGTTGGCTTTTAGCCATGATTTTTTTCCCGAGGGCAACCACCTATTTATTACCATTACTTAAAAATCCAACTGCCAATGAGTTGTTGAATTTCGGATTGTTATTGATTCCGACGATTATCGTTTTTATAAAACGGGAGAGCAATTTATTGTCTTTGGAAGAGTACGATCTGTTTGACTATCGAAATATTTATCGGGTGGTGAGAGATTCGAGTCGAAGAAGAGCATATTCGCCAAGAGCAAAGGCGGGAGCGACACAATATGCCCCGAGCGCAATGACGATGAATTCATCTTATTATCAGCCGCCCCAAAGAGTTTCGGAAACTGTGGTGGAAGATGTCATACGGCCGTCGGACAGCATAATGGATGACGGTGCTGTATAAACGAAGAAACACCGAAAAAAATTGAAAGACTCCGTGGTGAACTGTTCATCGTCGGAGTCTTTTCGGGTAGTTGTTTTAGAATCTTGACGAATACGCATAGAAGGCGTATTATATAAATAAGAAGCAGGTGGAGTTGCAAATGAAGCGGAAGGATTTAATCAAATTGCTTGAGCGAAACGGATGGGTTTTTAAGCGACATGGCGGAAGTCACGACCTTTATTATAAAGAGGATAAAGTGGAGCCGATACCTAGACATAAGGAGATTGATGAGCGATTGGCAAGGGCAATCATCAAAAAACATGGTTTGCGATAAGTCGTCGTTTTGATATGACAAAGGAGTGTGTGATGAAAAGTAAAAAAGAAGTTTATCCGATTATATTGGAATTGGGTGAGGATTTTATTTTGGTAGAAGTTCCGGATTTTGGAATCAGTACACAGGGAATGGATATGTCGGAAGCCATCGAAATGGCGCGGGATGCGATTGGACTGGTGGGAATCGATTTGTTGGATGAAGGGAAGGCGATTCCGCCTCCGAGTGCATTTGAAATAATTCAGACGATGGAAAATCAGATTAAAACATTGGTGGATATTGATTTTACGGAATACAGAAGAAAAAATGACCAACGCGTGGTAAAAAAGAATTGTACGATTCCTTCTTGGATTGCGTATGAAGCGGAGAAGGCGAACATCAATTTTTCGGCGACTTTGCAAGAGGCGTTGAAGCTGGAATTGGAAAAGCGTAAAGTAATATGAAGAAACACAAAAGACTCCGTGATGAAATGCTCATCGCCGGAGTCTTTTCGTTTATTTTATTACATCGATGCCCATATATTTTCGGAGCACTTCCGGAATGACAACGGAGCCGTCGGCTTGCTGATAGTTTTCGAGTATCGCCGCTACGGTTCGTCCGATGGCAACGCCGGAGCCGTTGAGCGTGTGAACGAATTCCGGTTTGTCGCCTTTGCCTCGTCGGAATCTTATATTGGCTCGTCTTGCTTGGAAATCTTCAAAATTTGAGCAAGAAGAGATTTCGACATAGCGATTGTAGCTCGGCATCCAAACTTCGAGGTCGTATTTGAATGCGGCGGTGAATCCGAGGTCGCCGGATGAAATTTTGACAACGCGGTACGGCAATCCGAGAAGTTGTAATACTTTTTCGGCATCGGCGGTCAGGCTTTCAAGTTCGGCGTAAGAATCTTCGGGCTTGGTAAATTTGACCAGCTCGACTTTTTGGAATTGGTGCTGTCGAATCAATCCTCTGGTGTCGCGTCCTGCAGAGCCGGCTTCGGCGCGGAAGCATGGGGTATATGCGCAGTATTTGATGGTGAGTTCGTCGGCGTCTATAATTTCGTCACGATGAATGTTGGTGACGGGCACTTCGGCAGTCGGCACGAGGAAGTATTCGAGTTCTTCGAGTTTGAACATATCTTCGCCGAATTTCGGAAGCTGACCGGTACCGATATAGCTTTGACGATTGGCGATGAATGGTGGTAATACTTCGGTATATCCATGTTCCGCCGTATGTGTGTCTAAAAAGAAATTCATCAGAGAGCGCTCGAGTTTTGCTCCGTATTTTTTGTAGAGTGTGAATCTTGCACCGGTGATTTTGCCCGCGGATTCAAAGTCCAAAATGCCGAGGTCGGTTCCGATATCCCAATGTGCTTTCGGCTCGAAGTCGAATTTAGTCGGCTCTTGCCAGCGTCTTATTTCAACATTGTCTTCATCGCTGTCGCCTTTCGGTACATTTGGATTCGGTACATTCGGAATCTGCAACATTTTTTCGCGCAATTCGCTTTCGACGGCTTTGACTTCGCTGTCGAGCGTACCGATTTGGTCGGAGAGTTTTTTGAGTTCCGCCATTAGCTCGGTGGTATCTTTGCCTTCTTTTTTGTATTGTGGAATTTGTTTTGATTTCACATTGGATTCGTTTTTGAGAACTTCCACTTTTTGCAAAAGCTCAATTCTCTTGTCGTCGAGCATGACGACTTCGTCAAGTGAAAAGTCTTTTTCGCCACGCATATCCATCAGGGATTTGATTTCGCTTAGATTTTGTTTGATTCGTTTGATGTCTAACATAAGTCCTCCTATCTATAAAAAAAGTTCCCCATCCGATAGGACGAGGAACGCGGTACCACCTAAATTCAGCCGAAGCTCTCAAGGGTTATAACGGAACCACCGTACAGGTTTGCCTGTATGCTCCGGGGTAGATTCAGCTGCTATTCTACAGATTTGCACCGACCATCTGCTCTCTAAAAGAAATCACAACCTATAGTCCCCTTCATCGCTTTTTGTTATATTACCACCCGAGCGCTCGACTGTCAAGTTTTTGTAAAAAAATTCCCGTTTGAATTTTGAAATCCGATTTTCAATTTCGTTTTGGATTTGCTTTTGGATTTCTATTTTCCGATTCCGAATTGCTCGGTATCCACCCAATCCATTGACAGAATCGACCAAAAATCTTCGGCGAGTCCGTCCAGCACATAGTCGTAAGGCAGCCAGCCGTAGCCTTCTTCACCCCAACGAGTTCCCCATGAATTTCGAATGAGCAACGCGCCGGTGGTTTCGGTGCCGCAACGGGTGTTTTTGATTTTCTTTTTGTCATCGTATCCGACGGCGGCAACGGCATGTCCCCATTCCGCACTTTCATTTTTGCATGGGTAGGGAATCGCGCCGGGCGCATCCGAATCTTCAAAGGATGGGAAAACATAGAAGCCGAACATCGACGGGATTCCTGCCGCCAAATATTTTTTGACGGTGTCGAGCACTTCTTTTTTGCTTTGCTTTTTGCCGAGCGGGTCGTGGCAGAAGTAGTTGAGCGTCGTGTAATTGTTCGCCATCGCGTACAAAAAACTGTCGGGCTCGTCATCCCAATTCGGATTGACATTTTTGCCGTCCAATGTGTATGGGAAATATTTTTCGTCGGGCACGCCGAAGAGTACGAGTGCACCCATCGTGGAGCGCAGCCATCCGCCCGAGTCGCCTTCGCTCATCATCAATTTGCGGGTTGCTTTGTAAACGAAGAGCCGCGAGCCTTCGATGTGCAAACCGTGTGCGCGACGCTGAAAGTATTCGACGATTCCGACTGCCGCGTTGGCGGTGCAGGAGCCCAAGGTAAGTTGGTCTTCTACGGGCGAGCACCATTCTCGAAGGTCAACCGATTTCGGTATTTTAGCATCTTTTTTCGTACTTTTGATTCCGAGTTTTTTGCTCAATTCCACGATGGTGGGATGCTCGTCGGTGTAGTCCCGCATGTCGGGCAATGGCGGCAACCAACCGGTGCTGACGATGTCGCCGGCTTTTTTGCCTTGTTTGAATCTTTTTGTGCTATATGCAGCGTACAAACTGCAACATTTTGGGTGCATATCGTATCCCTTTCTTACAATTTGATATCTTCTTTGCCTTCAATAATCAATCCGGCGGATTCGTTATTGGCAATCGGGTCGAATTTTCGAAGTTCGCCGAAATCCAGTCCGGTGATTTGTTCAATTTGCGAAACGGGCACTTGATAGGTTTTGTATTCGCCGTAAGCAAATTCCAGATTGTCTATCATATTCTTTTGTGTTTGCAGATAGGCGGTCGCGGAAAGCTTGCCGTCGGTTTTGACCATGACGACCACTTTCCAAAACTCTGCCGGGATTTTGTATTTTTTTCGATAAACCATGTCGTCGTCGCGGAAGACCGGTCCCGAAAATACGCTGACTTTGAGCGCGTGAGTTTGCGCATTGTTGAGCACATAGTCTTCAAGCTCGAGCCAAATTTTTTGGTTGAGATTTTTGTGCTGCGGCGCGGAGTTGGTGAAATGGAATGTGTCGGCATTCGCTTGTTTTGCATCTTTTCCCCAATTCGGGTCTTTGCGTCGAACGAGATGACCGCGATCCAAATCATTTTTGCTGTAAACTTCGTTTCCGTATTGATATTTTTCTTCGATGCGCGGGTCAAAATTCCATGAGTCGCCGCTTCGTGCAATATTGACCGGCTGATTTCCGTCGATATTCACCGCAGTGAAGTACGCAAGTCCGCGCGACTTACGCATGACGATGGAAAAATGAACATAGTCGAGCACATAGTTTCCGTCTTTCATGCGGGTTGCATCTTCCTGCATCTCGGCGGAAAGCTCCGGAAGCGGTACGGCTTTATCCAAAAATTTCGGATCGTAGCCGATGTCGCCGACTTTCGTGTCGGGCGGCTCAGGTGTATCCGCGATTTTGCCTTTATCTTTTTTGTCTTTTTTGTCCGTCTTGTCTTTCTTATCTTTATCCTTTTTATCCTTGTCGGCTTTGTCTTTCTTGTCTTTTTTAGTTTTGTTCTTTTCGTTTTCCGGCTCTTGTTTTGTCAACTGCGGAAGAATCTCGTCGATTCGCGCCTTGGCGGTTGCATCCAGCGACGGATATTGTTTGGTGATATCTTGTGCAATCGAACTGATGCGAACGCCCTCGTTGGCAATCCATTCTCCTTTTTTATCCGGATGTGGAACGCCGGAGTGATGCAGCGCGACGAGAATCCATTGGTCGTTGAATACCGGAGAACCGGAAGAGCCGGGCTCGGTGTCGGTCAGATAATGGATGAAGTTGTCGAGCATATTGCTCACTTGGTTTTCGCGCAGCGTGACGGATTTCGGGCCGCCGTTGGGATGTTGCACGATGGAGACATATTCTCCTTCGAGAATTTTGCCCGCCTGTTCTTTGAGCGGAATAAATCCGAAGTCGCTCAGATTTTTGCCGCCCGATGTGTTTTTTGCAACCGCGACCAATGTGTAGTCAAGTTCTTCATTCGTGATGAACAAAGTCTCAGGGTCGAGTCGAAAATGGTAGGTCGGACATGGCATAAAGTTTTCGTCGTCCTGATAGTTGAACTCGGCAATGCAGTTGAGCGCGACCGATTCGTTTTCGATGACATGATTGTTGGTCATCAGCACATCATCGGAAAGCAAAAATCCGGTGCCGTAGCCGACGATGTTGCCCTTGCTGTTGCGAATCGAAATTCGGCACACCGCTTCGCTGACACGAAGTCCCGTTTGCAAGTAGGAAATCGGGAACAGATCGCTCTTGCCCAAAATTCGCTCCATGGCAATGCTGTCGTACTTTTTGAGCACATTTTGGCGAGCGCTGAACTTCATCGGTTCGCTGTCGGGCTTGGCTTTTTTCTCTTTGCCCGATGTCTTCATAAATCTTGCGAGTGCCTCTTGCTCAATTTTTGCCTTTTGCTCTGCAAAATTTTTGCATTCATTTGTTTTTGGTTCTACAATTTCTTTGGACATAAAATCACTTCCTTTACTAAATTCGTAAATCTGTTAACAAAAAAAGCGATTGAGATATGAATGTGTTTTCGCCGCATTAAAAAGAAATTGTGCGAAAATTGCTTACAATAATTATACCTTATTAGTTGATTACTGTCGAGTGTGCACAAATAATTTTCAGGAATAAATTTTGTAAATTGAAATTTGGACAGTCGATTCATTTGAATGGGCTGTTTTTTTATTTGAAAGTAAATTGTAACCGTTTTGAAACGATTTTTCAAAAAATTAAAGGTATAATGACTTTAGATTGGGGAGTTTCTAGAAGGAGATAATTATGAAGAAGTACCAAGTCAGCATTTTGTTATTGGCAACGATGCTTGCCGGCAGCATGATATTCGCTTCGGCGGATGGATTGCATTTGAAAAGTTCAACTCCACCGATGAAGCAGGTGCAGCATCGGGCGAAGAGATCCGTCAACCGTTCGCAAACGAATTTACAGGTGCCGAATGAGGAAGCGGATAAGGTGAAGGTTCAAGGCGACCGCATATTCTCTTTGGATGAGAAGAGCAATATCAAAAGGCTTCTGATTGTGCGCACAAATGCCGGAAAGATGGAATTGGAAAGCAGCATCGCTTTGGGCGAAGGTTTTATTGCGAAAGAAATTTTGGTAAAGGATAATCGTTTGGTTGTTGTGGGCGCGGTCAATAAGCCGACTGCCAAAGTGAAGGTCATGGTTTATGATATCGCGTCAAAAACGCCGAAACTTCATCGCTCTTTTGAGGTGGACGGCGAAAATCCGATATATTCGAGCAAGGCATCCGCGCGTTTGGTCGGCAATCGCCTGATTATCGCTTCGGAATCGGGCGCAAATACGCCGAAAACTTTTGTGGATTCCGTTGTGTCGAACAAGGCTCAAAGTTTTAACATCGAAAAAAAGAGCGGAAGCAAAAAAGCGCTGAGCTCGGCGTTAGTCATCAGCAGTTTGGATATTTCCGGAAATGAAAAGGCTCAGGTTTCTGCGGTGGAAGGTCTGCTGGACGAAGTATATATGAGCGGGAGCAATCTCTATGTGTATTATCCGTACTATGAGATGAACAATGAAAAAGGTTCGGACAATGTATATATCCGCTCGCCGAGGGAGTCCGCGAGCGAAAAAGTGATTAAGAAATTTGACCTCTCGAGCGGAAAAGCGCAATTTGTCGGCGAAACTTATTTTATCGGTGAGCTTTACGGACAGCTTGCGATGGATGAGTATAACGGATTTTTGCGCGTAATTTATGATGACTATGCGGCGCAGAATCCACGCGTGATGATTTTGGACAAGCAGATGAAACTTGCCGGTAAGACGGATTTGCCGAAGAATCATTTTGTCAAGGCGGTTCGCTTTGACAAGGAGCGATTCTATGTGTCCGCATCCGGAGCAACGGGCGGTACAAAATTTTTCATCTATGATATGAGCAATCCGAAAGAGATGAAGCCGCTCAGCAATATGGATATGAAAGGCTCCGTCGGCTATATTCATCCGCTGGATAAAACGCATCTTTTGTTGTTGGCGGAAGAAGGCGTGAACGGCAAAGTCATGCAGAAAGTAATGACGCTGGATGTGGCGCAAAATCCGAAGTTGTCGTCGAGCGCGAACGGACGGGAGAGAATGGAATATAAGCTGGGAACGATGTTTAACGGCAAGGAGCTTGCAGTGAAAAATAATTCCGTTGCATTTGACGGAGCGATTTATGAAGAGAGCGGTAATTTTACGGTGAAACAAAAAGCGCTGATTCCGAATTTTGAAAACAACTCGCGCCTTGTAACGATTGGCGACTATGTATATGTTTTGTCCAAGAATAAAGTCACATCGTATAAAACAGCGGATTTGAAATTGACAAATACGCTCAATGTCGGCGTGAAATAATCGTATTTTTGACGAGAGTCTTAAATAAATTTGCAGAATCTCTGCAAGGTTAGTCGATTTGAAATCGAAGGAGGTATTTATGAAAAAGATAAGAATGGGGATATTGCTGCTTGCAGTAATGATGATTGCAAGCTCGCTGAATGTTTTTGCCGAGCCGAAAAAATCCGATACGATTACGGGCACGGTAAAAGTTACGCTGAAAAATGCAATATCCAAACCGGAAAAAGAGTTTAATATTGTGGGCAAGGATAATAAAAAAGTGGTGTTCCTTGTCAATAAGCTGGATGCAAAGAATTATGTGCTGGCGCCGCTTTCTCAGGACGGGGAGATGACGCTCAAGAGCAGCAACCCGAAAAATATTTTGTCCGTCAAGGAGTACAAAGGGGAAGTCTTTGTGCAGACCAAGGAAAATATGGATAAAATCAAAGAAGTATTGACACAGTACAGATCACCGGGTGGTGCAAGGTTCCGCAGTATGCCGCAGATGACGGAGGAAGCCACCAATGATGCGGCGAAGAGTGCTCCACGAGATGCAAAATCGGATTCTCCGGCGAGCTCTTCTGAAACGAATGTGCAGGTCAAAGGTGTCGATGAGGCGGATATCGTCAAAGTAATCGGCGACAATATTTATTACATTGCCGAAAACAAAATTCACATTGCGAAAGCCGACAACGGCAAGCTGTCTCAAGTGACGACTTTGGATGTCAAAGAAGGCATGTTTGTCCGAGATATGTATGTGGATAAAAATCGCCTGATTGTAATCGGGGCGCAAAGTCCGGGTGTCAAATACTCATCCGTTCAACCGATTTCAAGCAATGAGTTTGCGCGCGTCATCGTTTATGATATGAGCAATCCGAAAGCGCCGAAAGAGTATCGCAGTCTTTCGCAGGAAGGATATTATTCTTCTTCGAGAAAAATTGGAGACCAAATCTATTTGGTGACCGAAACAAATATAAACAACGGTCCGGGTATGCCGGTATTCAGAGATACGGCGAATTCGAACAAGGAGCAAAGAGAGCTGTACGATAATTTGCGAATCTTCCCGCCTTATATTTCGAATTCGGTAACCACCATCAGCAGCTTTTCCGTCAATAACAAAAGCAAGGCGGAGCATATCAACTATGTCGGTCAAGCCGACGATATGTATATGAACGAGAGCAGTTTGTATATCAGCTATATGAAGAATAGATATTTCCCGGTTATGTTCAATCAGGAGAATGTTCAATCCACAAGCTCACAATCGGGAAGCGATCAGACCATCACGGTAACCAAGCCGGATGAATTTTTGCCGAAAACCGTGATTAAAAAGTTTTCCGTGAACAAGGGCAAAGTCAATTATGTCGCCGAGGGAGAAATTACCGGTCATCTAATCAATCAATTCGCGATGGATGAGAGCGGCGGATTTTTCCGAGTGGCATATACAAAAGAGGAGTCGCAGGGCTCCGAGGTTGCGGTTTTTGACGGCAAGATGCAGGAGGTCGGCAAATTGACCGGCATCGCACCGGGCGAGCGAATTTACTCCGTGCGCTTTATGGGCGAAAAATTATACTTGGTAACTTTCAAACAGGTTGACCCTTTCTTCGTCATCGATATGAAGAATCCGAAGGCGCCAAAAATTTTGGGCTATCTCAAAATTCCGGGATACAGCAACTACCTGCATCCTTATGATGACACGCATATCATCGGATTCGGAAATGATACGGCTGAGACCGGATTTGGCGGAGTGACCAATGACGGAATGAAAATTGCGATGTTTGATGTCAGCGATGTTAAAAATCCGAAACAGACTTCCAATGTCGTTATCGGAAAGTACGGAACCTACTCTGCGTTGATGGATGACCACAAGGCATTGATGTATAACAAAGAGAAAAGCTATTTCGGATTCCCGATTATGATAACGGAGAAAAATCCGAAAAGTCAGGATGTATTCGATTCCAAGCCGGTATTCCAAGGCGGTTATGTGTACGACATTACGAAGGATTACAAAATTCAATTCAAAGGAAAGACCAGCCACATGCAGTCGAAGGATTGGAACTGGCAATATGAAGAGCAAATTCAGCGTTTGGTATATATCGGAGATTATATTTACTCCGTTTCCGACCGCGGAATTTCATCCAACCGCGCATCCGATATGAAACAGATTCAAATGCTCGAGTGGAAGTAGGATAAAAGCAGGAAAATTTCTATTTGGAAAACAAATTACAGCTTTGGTTTGAGACGATAAGAAAGATTTGTAAAGTTGAAAAGGAAGTGGTGATGTTGAAAAATAGGAAGTATAAAATTATTATCGCGGCTCTTGTACTGATTGTATTTGCATCGGGTTTTGCCTGGGGCATGAACGCCGCGAAAAAGGATAATCTTTCCGTTCAATATTTCAAAGATGCGGAAGGAGATATCTACACTTATTATTCCGAGAAAAACAAGGATTCTTCCGACGGAGAACTGTCCGGACAACAGGATGAAGTTCAAATTGGGGACATCATTGAGTCAAACGGGCGAAAAGAAAGAGTGGTTGCCCTTGCAGTTGACGGAAGCGGTGAATATATAACCGAGCCGGTGGAAGAGTAATCTCGGATTATGTTAAAAAATGATTTTGTAAAGCTCGATTGTGAATGCAGTCGAGCTTTCCTATGCGATGAAGGTTTTCAAACGCCGACGGATTGTGGTACAATGAATTGAATCGTGATTGGATAATGAAATTGATATAGAAGAGAGGAAATTATGGAGTGGAAAAATCTTTTAACGCAGGATACTCAAGTTGTTCGTGAGCAGGCACCTGAAGAATTTGAAGAGCAATACAGCATCAGTGATTTTGAAAAGGATTATCAAAGCATCATTTCGAGTTCGGCATTTCGTCGCTTGCAGGATAAGACGCAGGTGTTTCCGCTGGACAAAAGTGATTTTGTGCGCACGAGATTGACCCATTCCATCGAAGTATCGACTTTGGCGCGTCAGTTGGGCATGATGGTAACGCAAAATGAGTTTTTCAGACGCCGATTTGCCGAAGAATTCGAGTTGTCCAAAGAGGAAAGACCGAATCTGCTTGCCGAAATTCCGATGGTATTGTCCTGTGCGGCGCTTTTGCACGATATCGGCAATCCGCCTTTCGGTCATTTCGGCGAATTTGCAATCGGAAATTGGTTTGAGGAAGAATTGGAGAGCGATAAATTCACTTTTCGCAATGAAAAAATCGCCGAGCGTTTTGCAAAACATTCGTATGGCAGACAGATGAAGTCGGATTTGATTCATTTTGAAGGGAATGCGCAGGCGCTTCGGATTTTGACAAAAATCTACAACAATTCGGCGAGCTACAATATCAATCTGTCATACAGCGTTATCAATTCGCTCGTAAAATATCCGACGGATTCCGTCAACTACGACTCGAAGTCGGAGGATATTCGGCTTCACAAATTCGGCTACTTTTTTGCGGAAAAAGGAATTTTTCACGAGATTTGTGAGAAGACGGGCACCAAGATGCATGACGGATTTGTGCGACATCCGCTCGCTTTTCTGGTTGAATCGGCGGATGACATCGCTTATGTGACAGCTGATTTGGAGGACGCGCTCAAAAAAGGATTGTTTTCACTCGATGAATTTATCGATTTTTATGAGCAGGAGCTGGAGAAGATTCAGGATAAGAAATACAAAAGATACAGCAAAAAGCTCCTCGATTTGCTCAAATGTCGAATGCGTCTTCTGAGTGACAAATCGAAAAACGGAAAGAACAATGATATTTTGGAAAATCTTTTTCATAAATTGCGCTCGCAGATGGATGCGGAGTCGGATGCGGATGAGCGGGAAGAGTTTTTGGACAATATTTTGCGCGAGCTCAAGAGCAAGGTGCGTGCGGATGACAAAAGAAATTCGGAGAGTGATTTGATTTTGTTTCAAAAATGGATGGAATACGATGTGCGCCGCTGGCTGATGTATATCGTTTCGTATTCCTTTTGCAAGCCGCAAAATGCGGAGAAAATCATCGACGGTAATTACAAGCTGGAGTTGTTTGACGATACTTTTCATCAGGAGACGATAAAAATTTTGAAAAAGGCGATGAAGAAATTTGTGTTCAACGACATTGAAATTTTGAAATTGGAATTGTCGGCGAACAAAATTATTTCGGCGTTGATGGGCGATTTCATCTACGCGGTGATTCATTGGGATGAGCAGCAAGCGGAGAACAAAGGATTCGAGCCGTCCAAAGCGGAGCAAAAGCTGATAAATATTATTCCTGAAAGCTATAAGAACGATTATCGCAATGCGGTCAAAAAACGGATGGATGCGATGAAGGAGGATGAAGAGTACGATTCGAATGAGTTTGAAACGGAGAAATTGTATTTGAGATTCCTGATGGTCACCGATTTTATCAGCGGAATGACGGATTCTTATGCAAAAAATCTTTATCACGAGCTCAACGGTTTGGAATAACGCAATTTCTACACATTTTTATGGTAATATTAAAATAATTTTACAAAGTGAACGACATTTTTGATGAACGAGAGGTGGAAACATGGAGACGATTTTGAAAATCAGCAATTTGAACAAGAGTTTCGGGGAGCGTCAGGTGTTACACAATGTTTCGATGGACATTAAAAGAGGAGAACTGATTGGTTATATCGGACCCAACGGCTCGGGTAAATCGACTACGGTCAAATTGATTCTGGGAATTTTGGGCGATTACAGCGGCAGTATTGAGATTTTTGGGAAGAATATCGAAAACTCCGGTGTGGAATATAAAAAGAGAGTCGGCTATGTGCCGGAAATTTTGGCACTTTATGAAACATTGACGGGTGCGGAGTATCTTTCCTTTTTGGCATCGGTGTATGAGCTTAGGGATTGGGAAAGAAGAATGAATGATTTGGCGGAGGTCTTTCAGCTTTCGGATGCACTTCATACGCGAATGACCGCGTACTCCAAAGGGATGAAACAAAAAATCGCCATCATCGGCAGTTTGATTCACAATCCGGACATTCTGTTTTTGGATGAGCCGGTCAACGGTATGGATACAAACAGCGTGGCGATATTCAAAGAGGTGCTTCGAAATCTGACCAAGCAGGGCAAGACGATTTTTTATTCTTCGCATATTATGGAGCTCGTCGAGCAGATGAGCAGCAGTATCATTTTGCTCAAAGAGGGGACGGTCATCGCCGATGCGACGATGGATGAACTTCGAAGTGCGCAGCCGGGCAGCAACTTGGAAGCAATTTTCAACGAGTTGACGGATTTTCATTCGCAATATGATTTGGCGTCCAAATTTGTGGACAGCGTGATGGGAGGCGAGCATGGAGAACTTTAAACTGCCTTTTGTCATTCGGATTATCGATAAGATTTTGCCGCCTTTCTTGAATAAAGAGATGGATTATCAGATGGTGCGCAGGGTACTGATACTTAAATTGACTTTGGATTCGCGCCGCAAACCGACTTTTGCGCGGAGCAATCCGAATCAGGAAAAAGAACCGAAAAATGTGATGATGGTCAATTTTATCGTTTACGGTATGGTCGGTCTGTTCATCGCATTGATGCAGATGATGGATAATGTATTTGTTGCCAATATGCTCAGCTATGCGATGCTGATATTTATTTTGTTCTCCGTCTATATCTCCGAGTATTCCGAGATTCTGTTGGATACGAAAGCAAGAGCTTTTTACGGCGTCTTGCCTTTGGGAGAGCGAGAGTTGGCTTTGGCGAAGAATATCCATATCGGAATCTATATCGTCGGGCTGGCGAGTATGGTTCTTTTGCCGTCGCTGATAGCCGGAGGAATTCTTCACGGAATTTTCTATGCGCTGATTTATTTGGTGATGGGAATTGCGGTCACCGCTTTTTGCTTATTTTTGGCGGGTGGATTGTATTTTTTGCTTTTGAAAATTTTTTCGGGCGAAAAGCTCAAGGATATTTTGAACTATTTTCAAGTGATTATGACGGTGGGTGTGATTGTGGGCTATCAAATCATTCCGCGTATGATCAATTTTCATCAAGTGAGCCAATTGGATTTTGGAAATAATCGGTGGTTGTTTCTTTTGCCTCCGGCATGGTATTCTTCTGTTTTTGCGATTGTTTTTCAAGGGAAGGTGAATTGGTTTTATCTTTCACTTTCGGCAATCGGCTGTCTCGTGCTGATTCTTTTTGTGGTATTGAACAAAAAATGGATCGTGCCGCAATTTGAAAAGCAGCTTTCCAAATTGGAGCAGAGCAGCACCGAGAATAAATCGCTGTCTTGGCGAAAGCGTATGATTTGCCGCTTGTTCTCCAAAACCGAGCAGGAGAGAGCTTTTATGGAGCTGGTCATCATTCATCTATCGCGCGACCGAAGTTTGAAACTGAAACTTTATCCGCAGTTTGCAAATGCGTTCATCCTGCCGCTGATTTTCTTGTTTTCGCTGGGGATGACAAATATTGATAAAGAGCTTGGGGTGCTTGGAAGCCTGCGCAGTAAGCCGCTGTATCTTGCATTGTATTTGAATTGCCTGCTTGCTTCGACGGTTTATTATATTATTTCGCAAACGGACGATGAAAATACGACTTGGATTTATCGCGTATTGCCTTTTAATGATTTGAACCAATTGGTTCGAGCGGGCATCAAGGTGACGATGATGAATTATCTCAGTCCGATTTTTATATTCGTCAGTCTGATGTTTTTAGTGCTTTATCAGGGGAAAATATTTGCGGATTTGGTGATTATCTATCTGACATTCCTTTTGTTTTCTCATATTATGATACGGATTACCGCGTGGAATTTACCTTTTTCGATTCAAAATCAGCGCAAGGATTCGGGACGGCAAGTCGCGTTGGTGATGGCAGGAATGATTTTAATCACGGGAATCGGCATCGTTCATGGTCTTCTTATCAGAGGATTTTGGATTCAGATGGGAAGTATTGCGCTGCTTATCGTGCTCAATATTCTTTGGTGGCGCTTCGGAATGAGCAAAAAACTGTTCCATCAGTAGTTTAGGGGTTTTTAGTAGGAGGATTTATGCTGAACATTTTGCTTTCAAGATATAATAAGGCGGTGGAGGATGCCGTTTTTGCGCAGGCGATTTCCGCTTATTATTCGGGGGAAGAAGTTTATATTCTGGTGCCTGAGCAGTTCACGCTCCAAAATGAAGTGCATTTGATGGAGCATTTGGGTGAAACGGCGGTTTCACGCATCAAAATTATGAGTTTTCAGCGCTTGGCATTGGAAGCATTATCCAAATTGGGCGGTTTGAAAAGAATTCCCATCGATACGATGGGAAAATCGATGGTGCTCAAAAATATTCTATATGCAAACAAAGAAGAGCTCAAATTATACGCCGGCTCGGTGGATAAGGAGGGTTTTATCGATGTGCTCCTGAATCAAATCGTGGAGCTCAAACGAAGTCGCATCACGACGGATATGCTTCGTACTTATTCGGAAAAACTCAAAGGCTCGGAACTGCTTTCTCAAAAACTGTCGGAGCTTGCGTTTATCTATGAGCAATTTGACGCGGAGCTTTGCGGAAAGTATGTCGATAATGAGGATCGCTTGGGACAGATTGCGGAGATGAAAAGCCTGCCGCATTTGGCGGACAAAAAGATTTTTATATACAGTTTCTTGGATTTTACGGCGGTGGAGCAAAAGATTATCGAGAATCTCATGCGCTCGGCAAAATCGTTGACTGTCGGTCTTTGTCTGGATTTGGAAAGCATGGAGAAAAAAGAGGAGACGGTATTTGAATCCACTTATCGCACGCTCGATTTGCTCAGGCAATCGGCGGCGGAAAACGGGATCGTCTGTCACTTGGGCGAGTTTTTATTCGACGAAGGTGTTCAGTCGAGCGATGTTGCGCCCGGCATTCGATTTTTAGGCGATGAGTTGTTTCGCATCATTCCGAAAGTCTATGTCGAGCCTTGTGAGGATATCGAGCTTTTCGCATCGCACTCAATCGATGAGGAGATTCATCATATCGCGCGCCAAATCAGCCGCAAGGTCGTCGAAGAAGGGTATCGATACAAGGATTTTATGGTGACATCGGGCGATTTGACGAGCTATGCTCCGGCGATAAAGCAAATTTTTGAGCAATATCATATTCCTTTTTTCATCGATGAAAAAAGACCCATCGTCAACAGTCCGATTGTAAAAGTCATCGTTTCGGCGATGAATATGCTTGCCGGAGATTTCAGTTTGGAGAATATGATGGTCTTTCTCAAAAACGACATCGACTATATGGGCGAGCGGGTGAGCCGAATTTATCATTTTGAAAACTATGTGCTCTCCAAAAAACTGAAACGAAAAATGTTTTTGGATGACCGATTCTTTGTTTTTGAAAATGAAGAAGAAAATTCGGATTCGGAAGATGAGATTTCAAGCGTCGATTCGGTGAATGTGGATAATTCGCCTGAAAAAATTTTGGATCAAAAAGAGGCTTTTTCCAATACAACGGAGAATGAAATAATTGAATTTCAAAATAAAATTGATTTTGAGAAAAGCATAATTCAAGAGTCGGTTCAAGGAGTGCGGGCAGAAATTTTGAATCTGTTTCTTCCTATTATAAAGGAAGCGGAGGGCAAAAAAACGGCGCGTGCTTTCGGCGAATTGGTGTATGATTTGCTGGAGAAACATCAGATGCCGGAGAAGACGCAGCGACTTATCGACGATTTGCGCAAGAATAATTTGCTGGACGAGGCGAATGAAAACAATCAGGTGTGGAATATTTTTGTGCGAATCATCGAGCAGGCGAGCGAAGTGTTCGGCGAGGAAGAGATGAGTTTTGCCATCTATAAGGAGTTGGTCGTGCAGGCGATGAAGGCGCATCGGTTGGCGGTCATTCCGCCGGCGCAGGATCAGGTGATTGTCGGCGATGTGGATAGAAGTCGCAGCGGCAGCAAAAAAATACTTTATCTTTGCGGCGCGAATTCGGGCAGCATTCCGAAGGTGTATCAGGACAGCGGCGTGTTGACGCAGGAGGACAAATTATTGCTTGCGGATAACGGAATGCAGTTGCCGTCGGAGCGCAGTCGCGTCGATTTTAACGAGTTGCTTCTATTATATATTCTGTTTACGCGAGCGACGGAGAAATTGTGCATCAGCTACACGAGTGAGGGAGCGAGATTGCCTTCGCCGCTGATAGCAAATATTAAAGAAATCTTTCCGCAGCTTGAGGAGAAAAATATACGCGATTTTTCCGCCGAGGATTTTGTGAGCATGCCGAGACCGACGATTGACAAGATGGCGCGCGAGATCAAACGACTTTCTAAGGGAGAGAAGGCGGATGATTTGTGGCGCGAGGCGTTGTCGTATTACAACGAGCATGAAGGCATTATGACAAAATCGGCGCTGGACGGGATTTTTTATGACAATACCAAACACCGAATTCAATCCGCCGAGCGTATCTATCCTTCACCGATGAAATTGAGCACGACGCGATTGCGCAGCTTTGAGGAATGTCCGTTCAAGCATTTTATTCAATACGGATTGAGGGCGCAGGAGCGCAAGGAATATTCGATTCAGCCTGCCGAAATGGGATTGGTGCTTCACGGAACGGTTGAAGAAGTCGTGCGACGATTAAAAAATGAGCCCACGCAAATTGCTGAGATTACCAAGGAGCAGATGGACAATCTAGTGGAAGATTATTTTGAGAAATCCGCGAAAAAATTGCTCAAGGATTATGATTTGGTCGAGAGTCGCAATCAGTTTTTGCTCAAGCGACTCAAAAAGACCGCGAAAAAAATCGGTTTTACATCGGTCGAGCACATGCGAAACGGCGAATTTGAGCTTTTGGCACAGGAGGCGCGATTCGATGACTATGCGGAGATTCCGCCGATTATCGTAAAAATCGGGGAGCGGGAGATAAAACTCAAAGGGACGATTGACCGCATCGATGTGCTCAAAGACGGCGAGCGCGCCTTTGTCAAAGTCATCGACTACAAAACGAGCAACAAGGAATTTTCGCTTTCGGATGCTTACAATGGTTTGGATATTCAGCTGATGGTCTATCTGAGCGCGGTGCTGGGCAGCGACAAGTTGACCAAGACGAAAAATTATCCGGCGGGCGTGTTTTATTTTCCGGTGGTGGAGCCGATTTTGGAGACGCAGGAGCGCTCGATTGAGGATTTGCAGGAGCTTATCAAAAGTCAAATCAAGATGGACGGCATCGTGCTCGATGAAGAAATCGTGCTCAAAGGTTTGGACAAGGAATTTGACGGCAATAGTAAATTCAAATCCGAAATTTATAATTCGAGTGCGAAAAATCGATTGAGCGAGCGACAATTTGAGGCGCTGATGAATCATATTAACCACAATATCGAAAAGAGTTTGGTGGAAATTTTGGATGGGGAAATTTCGGCAAGACCGGTTATAAAGAATGGAAATAAAGAACAGACGGGCTGTCGTTTCTGTCGTTATGCGAGCATCTGTCGTTTTGAGGAAGAGCTCGGCGACAGCTATCGAGCGGTTTATAAATACAGCAATGAAGATATTTTGAAAAAATTGGAGCTTAGGAGGGAAGCGGATGGCGACCAAGTGGACGGACGAACAACGACAGGCGATTGATACACGCGGAAAAAATCTGCTGATTTCCGCGGCGGCGGGCTCGGGCAAGACGGCGGTTTTGGTTGAGCGAATCGTCAATTTGCTGATTGAGGAGCGCATCAGCATCGACAATATGTTGATTGTGACCTTTACGAATGCGGCGGCGGGCGAAATGAAGGAGCGGATTCAAAGAAGGCTCAAAGAACGCCAAAGTGAAAATTTGCAAAAAAATGCGCAGGAAATCGACCGCGAGCTTGCCGACTTTTTGACCAAACAGATTCAAAATGTGCCGCGCGCCGCCATCAGTACGGTGCACTCTTTTTGCATCGGCATCATTCGAGATAATTTCAGTTTGGCGGGCATCGACCCGGCTTTCAAATTGGTCAATGAGGTGTACGGTTCGATTTTGCGTGAGGAGGCAATCGACATCGCCTTTGAAAAAAAATATGATGAGCGGGACGAAAAATTTGAGCGCTTGGTGGCGGGTTACGGCGAAGCGAAAGGCGATTCAAAACTTCGGGAGCTGGTTCAAAACATCGACCGATTTGTGCAAGCGCAGCCTTATCCGGTGAAATGGCTGAACGATCAGCGCAATTTTTACAAAGCGCTTGCCGAGCAGCCGAATCTGTCGGGCGCGATGGCATTTTTGGAGAAATTTCCGGTCGGGAAAAAACTTCAGGAATGGGTTTTTGCGCAAATGATGACTGCGAAAAATGCGCTGGATACCGCTTGGGATGAGGTGGAAGGCAAAGGCTACAGCTTTGAGGATAAGCTGCAAATCGAGCGCGAGCGAATTCATCGTCTTTGTGCGTTGCTCAGCGAGAGCTTGGCGGATTTTTTCGACGTGCTGGAGGTTGTGACTTTCGAGCGTTTTACCAAAAAGAAAAATGAATTGGAAGATGAGGACTGGAAATATATTCAGGCTCTGCGCAACGATGCGAAAAAAATCTACAATGATTTGAGCAAGGACAAGCCGATTTTGCACACAAAAACTTTCTTGTCCGATATGAAATATCTCAGCGAAATGATGGATGCGCTGATTGATTTGGTGCTCGACTATCGCAGCGAATACGCGGCGCTTAAAAAAGCGAATGCGGTTTTGGATTTCAGCGATTTGGAGCATTTGGCATTGGAGATTTTGAAGGACGAAAGCGTTCGTCAGAGTTTGCAATCCAAGTTTCAATATATTTTTTATGATGAATATCAGGATACGAATCTTGTGCAGGAGACGATTGTCAATGCAATCAAGCAGGAGAACAATCTGTTTTTTGTCGGCGATGTCAAGCAGTCGATTTATCGCTTTCGATTGGCGGACCCGACGATTTTCAATCACAAATATGCTTTGTATGAGCAGGAGGCTCAATCGGAAAAAATCGACCTGTCCAAGAATTTCCGAAGCCGAAAAGAAGTGTTGGCTTTCTGCAATTTGATTTTCAAAGAGATAATGACGGTGCAATATGGCGAAGTGGAATACAAAAATCCGTCGCACCAACTGTATGCCGGTCGCGTGACGCTGGATGCACCGCCGGAGAGGAAGGCTTCGGTGGAGGTGGAAATTTCCGACGCTTTGGAAAATCAAGTTTTGCCATCCGATGCCAAAAATGCTTTTGCGCCTTATGCGGACCATATCGAATTGGTCGTGATTGAAAAGAGCAAGAAGGAGCACAAGCTTGTGCCGGACGATGTGAGTGAGAATGATTCCGAGATTTCCGCTATGGAGAAAGTCCAAGCGCAGAGCATTTCGCTCGAGCGTGAAGAAGCGCAATTTTTGGAGCGGGATGATTTTTCGCCGGAGACGGAAGAAATCGACAAAACGGCGATTGAGCTGGAGGCGATTTTTACGGCGCAAAAGATTCGGGAGCTGGTGAAAAAGGGCATCGCTTACAAGGATATTGCGATTTTGTTTCGCTCGGTGCGCGGCAAGGCGAGCATTTTTGAAAAGGCACTGGCGGATATCGGAATCCCGAGCTACATCGACTATTCATCCAGTCATTATGATAAATTGGAAATCAAATGTCTGATTGACTATCTCAAAATCGTCGATAACAAAAAGCAGGACGAAGCGCTCATCGGCGTGATGAGCTCGATGTTCGGCGGATTTGATAATGAGGAGCTGATTCAGATTCGTGCGAATTATCCGAGAGGTAATTTCTACTTGGCGGCGGAGTCCTATGCGAAAGAGGACGATGCTTTGGGGGAGAAGCTGCGCCGATTTTACAAAAAGCTGTCGGCGGATATGCGCCGCGAAAAAATGACCGCCTTGCCGGATTTCATCTGGTATGTTGCGGAGAACAGCGGCTTCAACACCTATATCAGCGGCTTGGACGATGCGCTGCAGCGACTGCACAATATCAAATCGCTTGTGGAGAAGGCGAGAGAGTATGAGCAGAGCGAATCGCTCGGACTGTTCGGTTTTTTGCGTCATATCGATTCTTTGCTCAAAGGAAAGGTGGACGGCGGCGACAGTACGATTTTGGAAAGTGAAAATGTCGTTCGTATCATGTCGATTCACAAAAGCAAAGGGCTTGAATTTAATACCGTTTTCGTCTGTGATTTGGCGAAAAGAATCAATGAGCAGGACTTGAATGCCGATGTCATCATGCACAACGATTTGGGCATCGGTCTGCGTTACAAAAATGCGGATTTGGGCATCAAGTCCGACAATGCACTTCGTATCATTCTCAAAAATCAAAAGCAAAAAGAAGGAATTTCGGAGGAGATACGAATTCTTTATGTCGCGCTGACGAGAGCGGTCGATAGATTGTACTTGGTTGCAACGGTTCGCGATTTGGAAAAATTCGCAGCGGGCATTGCGGAAGGAAGCATCGACAAAAATATTTTGAAATCGCGCAGCTATCTGAGCTGGATTGCCAATGTGCTGATTCGTGAGAAAAACGGAGAAATCCTGCGCAATTTGGCAGGAGTCGATGTGCCTTTGCTCAGCGACGAAAATTCGGAAGCGAAATATGGAATCCGTCTGCTCAAAGGCGATGAGCTGTTGATGTGCTCGGAGTCGGAGCCGGAAATTTTGCCAAATGAATTGGCATTGGAGCCTTCACTTCCAAGTCGGAATCTCTTTGAGCAATATCAATATTTTGAATATCCTTTTGAGGAACAGACGAAGAGCAGCGTCAAGACGAGCGTGACGGAGCTTACGAAGGAATATAAGAATCGGGAGAGGGAGCTCGAGCAGAGTTTTTCGGTTGTAAAAAGACCTTGCTTCGTGAAATCGGATAAGTTTTCCGCAAGCGAGCTTGGAACCATCGTTCACTTTTTGATGGAAAATATTCCGATTCGCCGATACGATGTCGCAAGTTTGGAAGATGAAATTGAAAAAATGGTTGCGATAGAGCTTTTGACGGAGAAAGAAGCTTCGGCGATTCCGCGCAAGGCGATTGTCGATTTTTTTGAATCGGAATTGGGACATCGGATGATAAGAGCGGACAAGGTGTATCGGGAGCAGAGTTTTTTGATGCAGCTCGGCGGCGCATTGGTCGAAGGAATTATCGATTGCTACTTCACAGAAGGCGATGAAATTGTTATACTGGATTACAAAACCGATGTACGAATCGATTATGACAAACATCGGGAGCAGCTTTTTTATTACAAACAGGCGGTGGAAGCGATGGAGAAGAAAAAAGTGAAAGCTGCATATATCTACTGGATTAGTCACAATGAATTTACACAGATTTTATAAATGACGGAAGCGAGGTGTGCGATGAGAGCGATGCTGATTTATTTATTTCCGGCCTTGTTGCGATTGGAAAGAGAAAAACAGGATTTTGAAAAATATATGCCTGTTTTTTTGGCGGTGATGGCATTGTGCTATTTTGCTTATCATCTGCTCGTGCAAAAGGATGTGTATTGGATGGCGGCGCTGATTGCGATTCAAAAAGCATTGATTCTCAACTTCACCTATCTGTTGATGTTGGAGCTGTCTCCGGATTCTAAAAATATCTATTGGTGGAGTATTGCGCTGATTGCGTTGTCGCTTTTTTTGGCAACGAATGAGCCGATGCTCGCGACTTTGTTTTTTCTGTTCAACACGAGAGTGCTCACGAAGAGCAGCGGATATCTTACTACGCGATGGGAATTGTTTTTGATGACGCTTTTTGTCGGATTGCTGTTCGTATTTTCGCCCTTTGTATATCCCTTGTTGTTCGGCGTGACTTTGCTGATGGATTATTATTACAAACACAAGGATGCGCGCAATCTTCCTTTTGCAATTTTCGGCATTTTGCTTTCGGGGCTCTGGTTCAAAAACGGATTCGGCATTATGACCAAGCAGCTTGACCCGTTGGGTAGCTTTCTTGTCTTTGCCATCAGTTTGCTCTATATTTTCAGACTGTCGATTCTCAAGCATATTTTGAGTTTCAATGACACCAAAACCAATATCATCAGTCCGAAGCGTGTGAAATCCGCCGGAATTTTATTGCTGATTTCATTGATGATTTTGGCAATCGGAAACGGCGAATTGTATGAGTTTCTGCATCTGTGGATCATGCTCGCCTGCATCAGTCTGCCATATCTTCGCGATATGAGCAAATTGTTTCTGCAGGGGGAATGATGAATAAAAAAAGAAAGTAAAAGACATCGAGCACAGCGGTAGGATTCGTTTCCTACAAGCTAATCAAAATAAAATGTTATTGACGGACAGTTCTAAAAGGTATTAGGATAAAACTCAAAACGAACAACTCGAAAGGGAATATCTAATACTAATACCCATTAAAAAACAGAGTTATCAATTATTTGTATTTTGAATAACCGTTTTTTGCTTCCCGCCTTGTAGGGAGCGGTGACCCCACCGTTCCGCCGTTCCACTGGAACGGAAAAAGAATATTTTTTCTGTGGCGTATTAGGTATTGGTATAAAAACAGAATATCTAAAAAACGGAGCTTATTCCGGTGAAAATAACAAAATCCCTTTGGAAAACCGAAGGGATTTTTATTTGCAAAAAATTGATTCAACATCGGACTTTGAATTTTATACTAAAACCTATTAAAAGACAGAGTTATCAGCAATTTGTATTTTGAATAACTGTTCTTTGTTTCTCACTTTGTAGGGAACGGTGACCCCACCGTTCCGCCGTTCCATAGGAACGGAAAAAGAATAATTTTTCTGTAGTGTATTAGGTATTAGTATTAATCATCGTAATGTCCGCGGCAAGAAACTATTTCCAGGGTATCTTTGTTGATACGATAAACAAGTCGATTCGTTTCATCGATTCGCCTACTCCAAAAACCGCTCAAATTACCTTTTAAGGGCTCGGGCTTTCCGATTCCATCAAAATTGCCGCGCTCAATATCTTTAATCAGTAGATTGATGCGCTTCAATGTTTTTCTATCTTGTGTTTGCCAGTACTCGTAATCTTCCCAAGCTTCGTCAAACCAGATTTTCTTCATTCATCAACCTCAATGATGTCATGTTCGACACCTTTTCCGGAATTTAAAGCTTCGATACCGCGGAGTAAATGAGCCATATTGCTCTCGCTGTAAAATGGGTCAGCCGTTATTTCGAAGGGAATCCTTTTTTCATTGGTGACTTTTTTTGCGAAAATAGTAAATGCAGTTGTCATACTCATTCCCATATCGGAACAAACCTGCTCCATTTTTTTCTTTAGATTCTCGTCAATTCGAAAATTAATCATTACTTGGGGCATTTCATACCTCCTCTCAATTCTTATAATTATTATATAGATTTGTAAAGCGAAAGTCAATATTTTGCTTTACAAATCTGTTTTGGAAATCCGTTTTGACAAAGCTTCACCATTAAGTAAAAAATTTTTCTTGCTTTTTCCATAACGCTGTTATATTATATAACCGTAACGATGTTATGGAAGGAGGATTATGAGCAGCAAATCAGATACGAGAGAAGTGATTCTGCAAATCGCCGCTGAGGAATTTCTTCAAAAAGGATTTTACGATGCTTCTTTGAGAAATATCGCGGAGATGGCGGGTGTCACAACGGGCTCATTTTATTGGCATTTCAAAAGCAAGGAGGAGTTGTTCGACAGCGTGGTCGGTGAGCATTATCTTTATGTGATGAATGTTTTTAAAGCATTTATCGAGGATTCTTCCGATCTTTCGATTCCGGAGCGCTTGAAAAATATGCGTTCCATTTCGTTGAAATGTCTATCGACGATTCTGACTTACATGTATGAGCATCCTTTAATATTTAAGATTTTGATTTCCAAGTCGTCGGGAACGAAATATGAGCACTTCATACATGAATTGGTCAGCTACGAAGTCGATGACACGGAAAAATTTTATGAGCAGGCGCATGAGTTGGGCATTCATATCAAGGAAATTGATTCCGAAACGGAGCATATTTTAATAAGTGGAATGTTCTCCACCCTGTTCGAAATGTTCATCCACGATTTTTCGTATGAGAAGGCATGTGAAAACTTGGAATTGTTGATTGACTTTTACATCGCGGGCTGGATGCGTATTTTGGATATTCGATTTCCGAATTGAAAATGAAATTTTACTGCCGACATCTGTCGGCAAAAATTAAAATCACAAGTTAGCTTAATCTAACTTTGTAAAGGAGAGGATATTTTGAACGAAAAGAAAAAGACTTCAGTATTAAAAAGATTGATTCCCTACGGCGGACGGAAGGCTTATATGTTGAATTTGTCGATGGTACTTTCCGCGCTGTCCGGTATTTTTGTGCTTATGCCTCTTGTGTATATTCACAAAATCGTCAGCGGAATCATTTTGAGCAATGAGATTGACAGCGAAATGATTCTTAAAAATGCGCTATCGGCGGGAGGATTTGCCATCGGCGGCTTGATTTTGTATTCAGCGGCGCTTATCGTTTCGCATATTTTCGCATTTGAAGTGGAGCATAATATCATTAAACAAAATATGGAAAAAACGATGAACATGCCTTTAGGATTTTTTGCGAATCGTGAAAGCGGAAAGATTCGAAAAATAATTATCGACGGTGCGGCGCAAACGCATACTTTTTTGGCGCATCAGTTGCCGGATTTTGCTTCTACGATGATTTCGCCGATTGTATTGCTGATTTTCTTCGTGCTCTTTGATTGGCGAATCGGTTTGGTCAGCCTGATACCGATTTTCTTCGGCATGTATTGTATGTCCACGATGATGACGGAAGAGAATAAGAAACGACGAGACGAATACTATGCGGCTTTGGCGGATTTGTCATCGGAGGCGGTCGAGTATGTTCGGGCAATTCCGGTGGTAAAAACTTTTGCGCAGAGTGTAGAATCTTTTGAGCGTTTTCATTCACTTATCATCAAGATGAAAGACTTGGTGATCGAGATGACTTTGGGCTGGAAGAATAAGATGTCGATTTTTGAATCCTTGGTTTCTTCGGCGGCATTTTTTATCGTTCCGGCGGCAATTATGATGATTTCAAGAGGTGGAAATATGCGCGAGATTGTCGGGAATTGCGTGATTTATATGTTGATTGGACCGACATTCAGCATTTTTATTATGCGAACCGCGTATATTCGACAATTTATGTTCATTGCGGAGATGTCTTTGGATAAAATTGACGAGATTTTGGACTATCCGACTTTTGAATACGGAAACGAAATCAGCGATGACAACAGCATTGAATTCAAAAATGTATCTTTTTCTTATGGCGAAGAAAAGGTGTTGGATGACTTGTCTTTCAAAGTAGATAAAGGAAAGACGGTTGCGATTGTCGGAGCCTCCGGGGGTGGAAAAACCACTATCGCAAGACTGGCTGCGCGCTTTTATGATGTGAATGAGGGCGAAGTGCTGATCGGCGGCAAAAATATCAAGGATTATGAGAAGAGTGCGCTGATGAATAAAATCGCATTTGTATTTCAAAATTCCAAGTTGTTCAAAATGAGTCTGCGGGAAAATCTTTTGCTCGGCAATCCGAAGGCGAGTGATGAAAGGATTCGACAGGCGCTTGAAAAATCCGGCTCAATGGAAATCGTGGAGAATCTTGAAAACGGATTGGAAACGGTCTTTGGAACGAAAGGGACTTATTTTTCGGGCGGAGAGGTGCAGCGTTTATCTATTGCGAGAGCTTTTTTGAAGGATGCGGGAATTATTATTTTAGACGAAGCGACCGCCTTTGCAGACCCTGAGAATGAGCATATCATTCAACAGTCCTTTAAGGAGATTTCAAAGAACAAAACGACTTTGATGATTGCGCATCGTCTGTCAACGGTTACGGAAGCGGATAATATCTTGGTAATCGATGCGGGGAAAATTGCGGAGAGCGGAACGCATCAGGAGTTGCTTGCGAAAAACGGATTGTACAAAAAACTTTGGGATGAATATCAACGAGCGGCTACATGGAAAATAGGAGGAAATTATGCATAATTATTTTAAAGAAAAATATGCGATGTCCGATTTGGGCGCGAAAAATCTGAAGAAGTCCATATTCTCACATACGCTGGTCAACTTGAGTAAACTTTGTCCTCCAATCGTAGGTTTTCTGTTTTTGTTCCAATATTTAGGGGGCGATGTGGAAGGAATTTCTTTCCGAGAGTTGTCTTTGAGTAATTACGCGGTCATGATTGCGGTGATGCTCGTCGTCATGTTTTTGATTGCGCGTTGGGATTATGTCAATCTCTATGAAAATATCTATAATGAGAGTGCTCGATCGCGAATCGATATTGCCAATCGATTGAAAAAATTGCCGCTTTCTTATTTCGGAAAGAGAGATTTGTCGGATTTGTCGGCGACGATTATGTCGGATGTGGAATTGTATGAAACAATTTTTTCGCATTCGGTGCCTCAATTGTATGCGACCTTTATTTCGACCGGCATCATTGCGGCATTGATTCTCTTTAACAACTGGAAATTGGGGATTGCGGTTTTGTGGGTGATTCCCGTGGCGTTTTTCATCTATACGATTTCGAGAAAAAAACAAAATCGGGTTTTTGAAAATCTGGTGCACTCGGTTCGCGATATTTATGATGATGTGCAGGAAAAATTGGATCAAGTTCAGGAAATTAAATCCTATAATTTGGAGCAGCGCTCGGTGGGCGAGCTTTCGGATAAGCTGGATAATCTGCTGAAAGTCAAAATGGATACGGAGCTGGTGGCATCGATTGGCGTCGGCGTTTCGACCATCATATTGAAGATGGGGATCGTATCGGTGGCGGTGGTCGGTGCGCGAATGCTTGTTCAAAACGAAATCAATATTTTGATATACATCGCTTATCTGATGATGTCGGCAAGCATCTATGCTCCGATTGAAGGTTTGATCGGAATGATGTCAACAATCATGATGATGGAGAAAGTCGTAGCGAGAATTAAAGAAATCAAAACCATGCCGATTCAGGAAGGAAAGAGTGAGGCGAATATCCAAAATTATAATATCGAATTCAAAAATGTGATTTTCGGCTATGAAGATTATCGGGTCATCGATGATGTGAGTTTTGAGGCGAAGCAGGGAGAAGTCACCGCGCTGGTAGGTTCTTCAGGAAGCGGAAAAACGACACTTACCAAGTTGGCTGCGCGTTTTTGGGACATCGACAAGGGTCAAATTTTGCTTGGTAAAGAAGATATCGGGAAAATCGATCCCGAAACCTTGCTCCAAAACTTCGCGATTGTCTTTCAGGATGTCGTTTTGTTTAACTCGAGCATAAAAGAAAATATTCGTGTCGGGAAAAAGGGGGCGACGGATGAGGAAGTATTAAGAGCGGCAAAAATTGCAAGATGTGATGAGTTCTTCAAAAGAATGCCGAATGGAATCGACAGCTTAATTGGTGAAAACGGCGAGCGACTTTCGGGAGGCGAGCGTCAAAGAATTTCAATTGCGCGGGCGATTTTGAAGGATGCGCCGATTATTTTGCTGGATGAAGCGACCGCATCGCTCGATGTGGAGAATGAAAGTCTGATTCAAGAGGCGCTCTCCCAGCTTACAAAAAACAAAACCGTCATTGTAATCGCCCATCGAATGCGTACGATTAAAGGCGCGGATAAGATTGTGGTGCTCGACCACGGAAAGATTGAATCCGTCGGTCGTCATGAAGATTTGATTCAGCATTCGAAAATCTATCGAAAAATGATTGCAAAATCGGGCTCGGGTAATGACGAGCAGATTTAGCAAAATGATTGGAAAGTTTGGATACGGATTGCTTTTTGTATAGCTGAATCGAAGTGAACGACTGAGAAGAGAGATTTTATTTTGTGGACGATCTGTTTTGGATAAATCGACACGGAGTTTTTATTCGCTGCTTCTTTTGTCGTGATTTGTATATTGATTTTAGGAACACCGTTCTACCTGAAAATGTAGAGTCGGTGTTCTTTTTAAATCAAAACTATTAGCAAGCCGACATCTCTAATTCCGATGCAAATGATTTTTGGTTTTAAGAAAGCTTCTGTTAAAATTGACATCCGAAAGATTGCTTTTTTATTGTGATTTGAAAAGTATCCGGAAAAAGACTGAAGTATGAAAATAAATTCATTTTTGCTCGCGGCTTTTGAATTAAAATTCATCCGCTGAGTGCGAGTTGTAAAAAGTGAACTTTTATTCATAGGCAAAAAACCTTTTCATCGGTACAATAAAAGAAAACTTATTGATGAGGAGGATTTATATGGATACGATGAAAATTGCAAACAGTTTTCCGATGTGGATTGCTTGCGGGCTTGCCGTTTTGTTGGTTATCGTACAGGCGGTGATTTTTGCAAAACATGCTTATCATGCCGGAAAGAAGATGGGTATTACGGAGGAGCAGATGAAAAAGGCTGTTAAAAGCAGTGCGATTACTTCCATCGGCCCGTCGATTGTTATTTTGAGCGGGATGCTTTCGTTGTTGATAACGGTTGGGGCACCGATGGCTTGGATGAGATTGTCGCTGATCGGCTCGGTTATGTTTGAATCGATTGCGGCGGGATTCGGAACCGCATCGGTGGGTGTACAGCTCGGAGCGGATTAGTTGACTCCGCTGGCATTGACGATGGCGGTCTGGACGATGATTATCGGCTCGATCGGATGGGTTATCTTTGCAACTTTTTCATCGAGTCGTATGGATAAGATTCAGCATAAAATTTCCGGCGGGGATCCGGCTCGAATGATGGTGATATCGCAAGCGGCGATTGTCGGAGCGTTTTGTGCCTTGTCTTCGCAACATATCGTGAAGCTGAACAAGAATTCCGTTTCCTGTGTGCTGGGAGCGATTTTTATGGGAGCGTTGATTACATTGAGCGAGAAGAAAAATATCAAGTGGCTCAAAGAGTGGAATCTTACCATTTCAATTTTGGCTGCGATGATTATAACCGCATTTATATAGGAGGGCTTTATGGATAAGAATAATTTTTTTGAACAGGAATATATGCCTCGTATGCATCGAATCGGTAAAATAATCGGATTGTTGGGCGTGGTGGCTTCCTTTTTGCCGGCGATTGTATTGGCGGTAGTTTACGGTCTTTTGCCGAAACCGGCGGCGCTTTTGACAGCATCGTTATCTGCTTTGAGTGCTTTCGGATTGTTGTGGATTTTTGAGCCGATTTCGTATTTCTCCGTTTTGGGACCGATTGGAACCTATATGGCGTTTTTGTCGGGAAATATTTCCAATATGCGTGTGCCTTGTGCAAGTATGGCGCAGGTTGCCGCGGATGTGCAGCCGGGTACGGAAAAAGGAAGTATCATCGCGACGATAGGAATGGCGGTTTCGGTGGTCATCAATATTTCGGTTTTGACAATCGGTGTCATATTGGGAAGTTCCATTCTAAAGATGTTGCCTCCGCAGGTAACGGAGTCTTTGAATTATCTTTTGCCTGCGCTTTTCGGTGCGTTGCTCATCCAATTCGGAATGAAGACGAAAAATTTGACGGCGGGAATCTTCGTATTCGGTGTCTTGTTGAATATTGCGATTTCGTCGGGATTATTCAAATGGCTTCCTGGGTCTTCGAATTATTTGGGAATACTTTCCTGCGTGTTCTTATCGATCGGTATTACATTGAGCCGTCAAAAGAAACAGGCGAAGCAAGGTTAGGAGGATAAGATGTTAAAAAAAGATGTTATTGAAATCGTGGAAAGCCTTCAGGAGATGGGTTATCAAACCTGCCAAACGCTTTGGGACAATCCGGAGCTTGGCGGGCATGAAAATAAATCGGCGAATCTTTTTCGCGACATGCTCAGGAGTGAAGGATTTGTCATTGTGAATGAAGAAAATCTGGAGCATGCTTTTTATGCGGAGTACGGAAGCGGGAGTCCGGTTATCGCCATTCTCGGTGAATACGATGCATTGCCGGGATTATCTCAGAAAGTCGGCACGAGCAAAGAGCCGGTTGTTGAAGGCGGTGCGGGGCACGGATGCGGTCATAATTTGCTTGGAACCGCCGCTGCGCTCGGAGCAATCGCCATCAAAAGATTTTTGGAGAGCGGCAATATGTCGGGGACGATTCGCTTTTACGGTTGTCCGGAGGAAGAATTGCTCAGCGGTAAAGTGAAAATGGCTTATCACAAAATGTTTGACGGCTGCGATGTGGCTTTGTCATGGCATCCGATGAGTTTGAATGCGGCTTATGACAAAGCGTTTATCGCTAATGCATCGGCGCGATTTTTCTTCAAAGGAGTGACTTCGCATGCGGGATTTGCACCCGAAAGAGGAAGAAGTGCTTTGGATGCGGTTGAGTTGATGAATGTCGGCAGCAATTATCTGCGCGAGCATGTCACGCCGAAAGCCAGAATTCATTATGCGGTGGACAGCGGCGGGTTCGCGCCCAATATTGTACCGGACAGAGCGAGTGCATGGTATTTTGTTCGTGCACCGAAAATCAGTCAGGTGAGAGAAATTTTGGAGCGCATCAAAAAGATTGCGCAGGGTGCCGCGTTGATGACGGAAACGGAAGTGGATATCAAAGTGGAATGCGGTTGTTGCGAATTGAAAGAGCACCGACTTTTTGCGGATATCACGCATGACAACTTGGTGGAGATCGGCAGTCCGACATATACCGAGGAAGAATTGGAATTTGCGCAGGCTTTACAGGACAGCGTTGCGCCTGACATTGTGAAAAATGAGCAGGAGCAACTTCAACAAAGCGACAGTCCGATGTTTTCGGGTGTCGGCGAGCGAGATTTGTGGAAGGCGTTTGAAGTGAGCGGTTCTTCGGATTCGGGGGATGTGAGCTACATCATGCCGACTTGTTTCTTCACCTCGGTATGTTGGCCGATCGGCGTATCGCCTCATACTTGGCAGGCGACGGCGGCAAACGGATCGACGCTCGGTAAGAAAGGCGCAATGCATGCGGCGAAGGTTTTTGCGGGCATCGCTTACGATTTGCTGACAAAACCGGATTTGGTATCTCGGCTGAAGAAAGAATTTGACGAGCGCAAGACCGAAGAATATAAACCGATGTATAATGAATAATAAAGACACCCGATTTCTTGACATCAAAAGAAGTCGGGTGTTACACTTTAAAAAAGTATTCGTTTGGCAAAGGAGAACATTATGGGAATAGCGGTTTCTGAATTACTGAAAATGGAATACTTCAAAGACTTTCATGTGCTGGCGGGCAAAAAAGGATTGCATAAAGAGATTCAGGGAATCACCGTCTTGGAGGCGCCGGACGCACCGCGTTGGTCGAGAGGCAAAGAACTCATCATGTCATCGGGCTATGTGATTTTGAAAGAGCCGGATTGTCTTCAAAAAGCGTTTCAGGAAGGCTCTTTGTCGGAGTGCTCCGCTTTTATGGTCAAGCGGGGGCGTTATTTGGAAAAAATTCCCGAAGACATCGTGGCGCTTTTTGAGCAATATGAAATCCCGCTTATCAGCATGCCGTTTTCAATTCCGTGGATGGATGTGATGAACCAAATCAACACGGCGGTGATGAATCGTACGATAAGGCGTTTTCGAATTCAAGGAGGAGAGGCTTTTCAACCGTCGGAATCCTATAAGGTGCACAAAATCAAACGGATTTTGCAAGCGGTTGAAATTGAGATGCAGTTTCCGGCTTTTTTATTCGATGTGAATGAAAATAAATCCTATTACAGCTCCGATAATTTCAGCAAGATTACCAAATATTACGATTTGCGGGAGAGCGACTATTGGAGTCCGAGCAAGGAATTTACCAAACATACGCTGTGCGACTATATCAATATGAGTCGCTATCGCTTGGTCAATCCCGCCAATTCGGACGAGCCGCGAGTGAGTTGGATTATCATGCCCATTGTGATGAGCGGAATCGTTCAGGCGTATTTTGTCGTGATGGAATCCAAGGAGTTCATCGACTTTTATGACGAATATGCGATTCGGATTGCTTTTTTGATGTTGCAAAATCTGTATGAGCAGATGATGTTTGCGCGCAATATCGGCAATATCGGTTTTGAAAATTATATTTTATTTGCGCTCAGTTATAAAGGAAGCGATATGAGTCGATTGGTTTCGCAAGCCAATATTCAGGGGATTGATATTCACAAAAAATCCGTTTGCATTTTGTTTCAACAGATGAATGTTGAAATGTCCGCTCGCGATTATCGTAAAGAATTTGTGGATGCGTTGGAGCAAAGCAATCTATATAATAAAGGAAGGGTTGCGTTTTTAGATGAGAATGAAGGGTTGCTTCTCTTGGATTCGGAGAATGGCGATTTTGTCAAAAATCGTCGCGTGGAGGAGCTGATTCGTGATTTTCAAAAGTATGTTCAAGGAAAAATTCCGGCGTTGTCACTGCAGTTCAGCATCTGCTGTGAAGAAAAATCATTGTCGGAAATCAAAAACACCATCAACAAATGCCGCAGAATTATGGAGATGGGCAAGTTGCTATATCCTCGAAATGATATTTGGACTTATGAGCAGCTGGGTCCGATGGTATGGCTCGACATTCCGTCCGACGAGCTTGAAAAGATGCTGAGCTCATATCGAGCGATACTTGAGGACGAGCGCAATGTTGAAATTCTTAAAACGCTGAAAATTTATCTTGAGAACAATATGAATTACAGTTTGACGGCGGATAAGATGTTTGTTCATATCAATACGATTCGCAAACGAATCGAGAGAGCGACTCAATTGGTTGACATTGAATGGGAAAATTATGTCGCTCGACTTCGTTTGACGATTTTGCTTCAATATTTGAGTTTGGATTGATTTCGAAAATTGACATAGACGAAAACGGAATTGAGCTTGATAGGAATCCGGTTCGGCTTTACTTGGAGATTATCTCTATCTCGGAGATGATTTCAAGCCCGACTCGCTTTTGAAAATTTGGCTGAAATTTTTCGGATGCATATTTCGAGACTGCTTTGTACTCAAAATTTCCATTTCTTGTGTTTGTATTTCATAGACATAATGTTTTTCAGTTCGGCTTCTGAAAATATTTTGCTCATAATTTCTTTACAATTGTATTATACATTAAATTGCGTGGTGATATTTTGCTGCGCATTTTTTGGTTTACGATATGACAAATAAAATTGTGAGAAAAAAATAAATGATTTTGAATAATATCCAATATTTTCGTGAGAAATGTGGTAGAATGAAATGAGGTAATAATTTTAGGTAGAATAGGGGGGATGAGATTGGAATTGAAAAAACTCATTCAGAGGCAAAAGATGATGACGAATGTGCTGATTGCACTTTGTCCCATCGTAGTTGTTTCCATCTTTTTTTATGGCTGGCGAACACTCGCTGTGCAAGCAGTGGTGATTGTGTTTGCTTTTTTGACAGAATATTTTTTTGTTCGAAAAGATAAAAAGCCGGTGACCGAAGCGGTCTTTGTGACTGCTATTTTATACACGCTGACCTTACCGCCGTCGATTCCTTATTGGATTGCGATTGTGGGCATCGTATTCGGTGTCGTTTTCGGCAAAATGGCATTCGGCGGTTTTGCAAAGAATGTGTTCAATCCTGCCTTGGTGGCGCGCGCATTTGTCTATGTGTGCTTCCCGAACTTTATGACGATTGATTGGACGCAGGCATCATCCGGTTTTCCGGGAGGATTTGTCAAATGGCTCAATCCGGCGGTCGAAGTGATTACTACCGCGACTCCGCTGAATCTTTTTCGAAGTGAAGCGATGGTGTCGGATATCCCGCAACTATTGCTTGGAAATGTAGCCGGCGTTATGGGAGAGACGAGCAAGGTGCTCATTATTCTCGGGGCGGCTTATTTGATTTACAAAAAAACGGCTTCTTGGCAGATTATGGCTGCCTGTGCGATTGGATTTGTCGGCGCGAGTTTTGCGATCGGATTCGTTTCGGATACGCAATTTATGCCGGCGATTCACGGTTTGCTCAGCGGAGGATTTCTCTTCGGCGCGGCATTTATGGCGACGGATCCGGTTTCGGCGGCATCGACGAAAGAAGGCAAATGGATTTACGGAATCATCGTCGGGGTTGTGACTTTCATCATTCGAAGTTTTTCTTTGTTTGCAGAAGGGATGATGTTTGCGATTTTGATTGCGAACACTTTCGTTCCGCTGATTGATGAAATGGTAAGACAGTACAATGACGGAAAGAAAAAGAAGGGGGCGGTTTCCAATGGCTAAAGGTTCAAGAAATGATACGCTTTGGTATCCGATTGTCTTTATGACAATTCTCGCCTTCGTGATGGTTTTGATATTGGCGTTGCTGGATTTTGCGACGAAGGAGAAGATTAAATTACAACAAGAGGCGATTTTTCATCAAAAGTTGCTGTATGCGATGAATGTTCCGTTCGATAGCCCGGAGCAAGCGGAAGAAATTTTTAAGGAACATGTTGAGGTGAAGCCGATCGATTTTATGGAAACGAAGTCGATTTCGACGGAGCCGAATTATTATATTTATAAAGAAAATGAACAGGTGAAGGCTTATGCGTTTCCGGTAACGGGAAAGGCGCTTTGGGGAACGGTCGACGGATTGGTCGCGATGGATGCGGAGTTGAAACATACCATCGGCATGGACATTATTGCGCACAGTGAGACTCCGGGGCTGGGCGGACGAATCGAAGAGGACTGGTACAAAGAACAGTTTCGCGATATCGAGCTGAGTGCGAAGGATGGAAAGTTCTTTGAATATCCTCCGAGCGCAAATGCAAATATCGACGGGATTACCGGAGCAACTTTGACTTCGGCATCGATGAGAGATTTGCTCAACGAGAATGTTGCCGTCATCATAGAAAATTTTAAGGGGGGAGAGTAAGTATGAAGATTAAAGATATCATGCAGCGCGGATTTATTACGGACAATCCCGTGCTGGTTCAGATTTTGGGTATTTGTTCATCGCTTGCTGTCACCAACTTGATGATGAACTCGCTCGTTATGGGCTTGGGTCTGATGTTGACGACGGCTTGCTCGGAATTTTTGGTGGCGCTCCTGCGCTCTTATACGCCGAAACATATTCGAATGATTGTGCAGACTTTCATAATTTCATTCTTCGTTATTATGATGGATGTTTTTTTGAAAGCGTATTGGCCGGATATGAGCAAGGCTTTGGGACCTTATGTCGGTTTGATTATCACCAACTGTATCATCATGGGTCGTTGTGAAGCTTTTGCACAGAATAATTCGCCGACGGAATCTTTCGTCGATGGAATTGCTTATGGCGGAGGCTATACCATGGTTCTGTTAATCATCGCATTCGCGCGTGAGTTTTTGGGCTTCGGCTCCATCTTCGGCATTCATGTTATGCCGGAAGGATTTGTGAATTGGACTTTGATGATTATGCCGCCATCTGCATTTTTTGTACTTGCGGTCATCATCTGGGTTTCTCAAAACCGTATCGCTCAAAAAGCTGAAACGAAAGGAGGGAAAGCATAATGTCCATCAGTCCTATGGTCATATTGTTTGCGGCGATTTTTACTAACAATATGATATTATCAAACTTTTTGGGAATGTGCTCCTTCATTGCGGTTTCCAAAGAAATTAAAACCTCTTACAGTCTCGGGATTGCGGTGACTTTTGTCATTACGCTTACGACGATTATAAATTATTTTATATATTACTACTTGCTCGTACCTTTCGGTTTGGAAAATTTTCGTTTTATCGTATTCATCATTTCGATTGCCGCCTTCGTGCAATTGGTGGAAATGGTGGTTGACCGATATTTTCCAACACTGTACTACGCATTGGGTATCTTCCTGCCGCTGATTACGGTGAATTGTGCGGTGCTTGGTGTGAGCTTGTTTATGATTATTCGTGATTACAATTTTGTTCAATCTCTCGCGTTCGGCGTCGGCTCGGGAATCGGATGGACGCTGGCGATTTCCGCAATGGCGGGGATTCGACAAAAAATTAAAAAGAACAAATTGCCGAGAGGATTGGAAGATGCAGGTATCACTTTGATTATTACCGGAATCATGGCGCTTGCGTTCATCGGTTTTTCGGGCATTGTGCAAATTCAATAGGAGGATTTATGGGACATGTAATAACAACGGTGGTTGTCATCACAGCGATTTCATCAATTCTCACATTGTTGATTACGGTGGCAAACAAAACGGTGAATGACTACGGTGATGTCAAAATTACCATTAATAATGAAAAGACTCTCGATGTTCGCGGAGGCTCCACTTTGTTGTCTCTGCTTGTGGACAATGAGATTTTTATTCCTTCCGCATGCGGTGGAAAAGGAAGTTGCGGCTTTTGTAAGGTAAAAGTGCTGGAGGGCGCGGGACCGATTCTGCCGACCGAAGAAAGTTTTATTACGAAGGATGAGGAGAAAGATCATGTTCGCCTGTCTTGTCAGGTGAAAGTGAAAAATGACCTCAAGATTGAGATTGATGAAGAATTATTCAATGTAAAACAATATGATTATACCGTTCTTTCCAATGAAAATGTGACGGATACCATCAAGAATTTGATTATGCAGTTGCCGGAAGGAAAAGAAATCAACTTTAAGCCGGGGCAATATATCCAGTTGATGAGCAAAAAATATAAAGGCTCGTCGGAAGAAGTTTATCGTGCTTATTCCATCGCGTCATCCCCCAATGATAAAAATCAGGTGGGATTGCTAATCGGTCATGTGCCGGAGGGGATTGTGTCGTCTTATGTGCACTACCATCTACATGCCGACCAGAAAGTAACTGTGGTCGGTCCGTACGGCGATTTCTACTATCGTGAAAACGACAAGGAGATGGTAATGGTTGCAATCGGTACGGGAATGGCGCCGATTCTTTCGATTTTGCGATATATGCGAGAAGAAAAGTTGACGCACAGAAAAGCGACTTTCTTTTACGGTGCAAAAGTAGAAGATGAATTATTTTTCGGCGAAGAATTTGAAGAATTGCAGAGAGAGTTGCCGAATTTCAAATATGTACCTTGTCTTTCGAGAGTTCCGGAAGGCGGGAGCTGGGCAGGCGAGCGCGGTCGTGTTACCGATGCGATTCAAAAATACATCGATAACGGTCCGGATTGTGAAGCATATCTTTGCGGTAGCGGCGTGATGATTGACTCGGTGGTCGATTTGCTGAAACAAAAAGGTCTCGCGGAGGAAGATATTCTATACGACAAGTTTTAAGACTTCAAAACAGAACTGTTGCAGATGTACCGCTCCTCAATCGTCGGATTCAGTTTCGACTTTCGGGGAGGGGACATCTGTGCTTTGTTTTTCAAACGCATATAAAAAATTGATTGTCTGTAGAATTCTATTAGAGCAAAACTGCTTGTGTATAGCGGCATAAATATTATATGAATAAAGCGGTTTATGTATCATAGATCGGCAATCTATGAGAAATTAAAACGGTTTGTGTATAGCGGCATAAAATATTATATGAATAAAGCGGTTGGTGTATCATAGAGCAGCAACCTTTGAAAAATTAAAACGGTTTGTGTATAGTGGAATATAGTTTTGGAAGAGCAAAGCGCTTTGTGTAAGATAGCGTCTATTATGAAGAAAGTAAGACTGTTTGTGTGATTTGGGTATTCTATGAAAAATTAAAAAGTTTTTTGCGATAAAGCCAGATATGATATCAAGATAGTAAAACTGTTTCTTCGTCATAGAGTCAGACTGTCATCAAGAAAGTAAAGTTGTGTATAGTTAAAGTTGCGTATAT
>JAUNKE010000078.1 GCA_030532905.1 Peptostreptococcaceae bacterium | reverse complement strand
ACAAAGTGGAATTTCCTGTAAGACTAATTTCTACTTTGACTCCAGCCAAGTGGAAATTACTTTTTCACTTTAGGCCTTTTGCAAATCCGTTTTCGGTACTTAAAATATTTACATTTGTATGGTATAATTATCTTTTGAGAAAAACAGAAGGAGTATTATAAATGTGCGGCTTTGTTGGATTTTATAGCAAACAGATAGAGAATAAAAATGAAGTGATCAAGAAGATGAGTGACCAAATCGTGCATCGCGGACCCGACAGCGAAGGATTTTTCATCAATGATGAGGTGGCGTTCGGCTTTCGAAGACTGAGCATCATCGATTTGGCGGAAGGCTCACAGCCGATTTTTAATGAAGACGAAACCAAGGTCATTATTTTTAATGGCGAAATATATAATTACAAAGAGATTCGGGAAGACCTGATAGCGAAGGGACATATTTTCAAAACCAAGACGGATACCGAAGTGATTTTGCATGGTTATGAAGAATACGGCAAAGGCATTTTGCAAAAGCTTCGCGGAATGTTTGCCTTCGTGATTTGGGATGACAGAGCGAAGGAGCTTTTCGGCGCGCGCGACCATTTCGGCATCAAGCCTTTTTACTATATGCATCAAGGGGATGAGCTTTTGTTCGGCTCGGAAATCAAATCCTTTTTGCCTTTTCCGCATTTTACAAAGGAAGTCAATCAGGAGGCACTCAAGCATTATCTGGTATTCCAATATTCCGTGTTGGACGAAACTTTTTTCAAAAATGTGTTCAAACTGAGACCGGGGAATTGTTTTACATTCAAAAACGGACAAATGGACATTCAGCGATATTTTGAAATCGAATATCAGACGGAAGAAAAGTCGCTTGAAGAATATGTCGAAGCGGTACAAAAGGAAGTCGAAAGCTCGGTTGAGTACCATCAATTTGCGGATGTCGAAGTCGGGGCGTTTTTGTCGGGCGGCGTGGATTCAAGCTATGTAGTTTCCACCGCGAGACCGGATAAAACTTATTCCGTCGGTTTTGAGAACGACGGATTTGACGAAACGGTTTATGCCAAAGAACTTTCGGACAAGCTCGGCATCAACAATGTTTCCAAAATCATTTCTAAAGACGAATTTTTTGAAGCGATTCCGAAAGTGCAATACTATTCGGACGAGCCGCATGCCAATCTGTCTTCGGTACCTTTGTTTTACCTGTCGCAATTAGCGTCGAAGGATGTAAAAGTTGTGCTTTCGGGGGAAGGCGCCGACGAGCTTTTTGCAGGATACAATGAGTACGAAGTGCCGACGATTGCAAAATGGTATTCGTTACTCCCGATGTCGATTCGCCGCTCACTTTATGAAGCGAACAAGCACAAACCGCATTTCAGAGGCAAGACGATAATCACCAAATACGGACAGAGCGTTGAAGAGCGCTATATCGGACAGGCGAAAATCATGACGGATGATGAAGCGAATACGATTTTGCAAGACAAATACAAAAGTCCGATTTTGGCAACCGATTTGACGGCGGAGCATTATAAAAAAGTTGCCGCTTGTGATGATGTAACCAAGCGTTGCTACTTGGATATGAATATGTGGATAGTGGATGACATTTTGCTCAAAGCGGACAAGATGACGATGGCAAATTCGTTGGAACTTCGCGTTCCGTTTTTGGACAAAGAAATGTGGAATTTGGCGCGCAAGATTCCATCCAAGTACAAGGTGCAGGGAACGACCACCAAGTTCGTTTTCCGTTTGGCATCGGAGAAAAAAATTCCAATCGATTGGGCAAAACGACGAAAAGCCGGATTTTTGGTACCTTTCATCCATTGGATTCGTGAAGAAAAATACTACAAAATTGTAAAAGAACAGTTTAACAAGGATTTTGTGGATGAATTTTTTGACAAAACGGCAATCTTGTCATTGCTCGAAAAACATTATGCCAAAGAATCCAACGAAGGACGAAAAATCTATACCATTTACGCATTTTTGCTGTGGTATGAGCAATATTTTGTGAAGCAAGTATAGAAACGGTTGCCATAAACCAATAATTTGCAACACATATTCGTGTGAAAAATAATATTTGTGGTTAAGAAAGAACCATCAAGTGGAAATTTTTTCCTAGTATCGGTCCAATGACAGAAGTAAAAGAAAGGAATTTGAAGATTTATGTCAAAAAAGAAAAATGAAATGACACTTCGTTCAAGTGCAGCCGAATATCTCACTTATATTGCTTCCGTCGGAGATGAAAACAGCAGTGTGGAGATGCGATATGAAGATGAGAACATTTGGCTGACACAAAAGATGATGGCTACTCTCTATGGAGTTTCAATAGCTGCTGTTAACCAACATTTGAAAAAACTTTTTGAAGATGTTGAGATAGTCGAGGAAGCAGTTATTAAGAATTTCTTAATAACTGCTTCTGATGGGAAAAAATACACAACAAAACACTATAATTTACAGGCGGTTATAGCAGTTGGATTTAAAATCAATAATCAAAGAGCTGTCAGATTTAGAGTTTGGGCAAATCAAATTGTGGAGCAATATACTATAAAAGGATGGGTTATGGATTCTGAGCGATTGAAAAATGGTGGAACAATCCTAACTCAAAAATATTTTGATGAACAACTGGAACGAATAAGGGAGATACGAATTTCTGAAAGGAATTTTTATCAAAAATTGACAGATATCTATTCAACCTCAATAGATTACGACAGAAACGCAAAAACTACAAAGGACTTCTTTGCTAAAGTTCAGAATAAAATGCACTATGCAATTCATAGACATACTGCGGCTGAGTTGATTTATGACCGAGCTGATGCAAATCGTCCAAATATGGGTTTAACAACTTGGAAGGATGCTCCAAAGGGTAAAATTAAGAAAAGTGATGTAATAATTGCAAAAAATTATCTTACTGAAGATGAGATGAAGTCTATGGAACTGATTGTTTCCGCTTATTTGGATTTAGCTGAAAACAGGACGCGGAGAAATATACCAATGACCATGGAAGATTGGGCAAAAAGAATTGATATTTATTTACAAGCCGATGACTTGGAAGTGCTTAAAGACGCAGGGAAAATAACAGCAGAGATTGCCAAATCAAAAGCGGAAATGGAATTTGAGAAATATAGGATAATACAGGATAGATTATTTATGTCTGATTTTGATAAATATATTAGTGAGCTCGAATCGGAGATAAAAGAATAGGTGGAAATAGGAGAAGATATGAACCCGAAATTAGTGTTGGCATCCAATTCGCCGAGACGCAAAGAAATTATGGAAATGTTACCTTGGGACTTTATTGTCGATGCGGTGGAAACCGATGAACAAATGAATGACTTTTTGAGTGTGGAAGAAAATTTAGAGACTTTGGCATATCAAAAAGCGTTGCCGATTACTGAAAAATATCCCGACGCCATCGTTATCGGCGGGGATACCATCGTACTTGCCGACGGCAAAATTTTAGGAAAACCCAAAGATGAGGAAGATGCCAAAAAGATGCTTCGATTGATTTCGACCCATGTGCATTATGTTTATACCGGCGTTTGTATTTTGTGCAAGAAAAGAGACATCGACATTCGATTTATTGAAAAAACCGCGGTGTATATGACGCCGATGAATGAAGATGAAATTGCGGACTATGTCGCAAGTGGCGAACCTTTTGGAAAAGCCGGCTCTTACGCGATACAGGGAAAAGGCGGCGTGCATGTTGCAAAAATCGACGGCGACTTTTACAATGTGGTCGGACTGCCCCTCAATCATCTATATAAAGAACTCAAACTAATTATGAAATAAATCTTGTTTTAAAAATTTTGGAACGCTTGCGTTCCGATACATAAGAGAAAAGGCGTGAATATGAAAAAAATTGATGAAGAAAAATGCAGCAAAATCCGAGCGATGGAGCTTTGGGATAAAAAAATCATAGACGATTTTGAAATCGGAACGACCAAAGGTTTACAACAGATTCACCATTATTTATTCCAAGATATTTTTGAATTTGCCGGCGAGATAAGAACCGTAAATATAGCAAAGGGGAATTTCCGATTTGCTCCTATCTTGTTTTTGACGGACAATCTGCGAATAATTGACCAAATGAAGATGGAGAACTTTGACGAAATTATTGACAAATATGTAGAAATGAATGTGGCTCATCCTTTTCGCGAAGGCAATGGAAGAAGTATGCGAATCTGGCTCGACGCTATCTTGCGCAATAAATTGAAATGTTGCGTGGATTGGAGCCAAATCGACAAAGCGGATTATTTGAGTGCAATGGAGCGCTCGCCTGTTAATGCATTGGAAATAAAAACCCTCCTTCAATCCGCACTCACCAACGAAATTCAAAATCGGGAAGTGTATATGCGAGGCATCCAAAAATCTTACGAATATGAAGATATGAACGCATATAATATTGAAGAATTGTAAATTGGAATAACGGAAAAATGTTCTTGTTCATCATCATGAGAAAAGCAAGAATCGATAGGGTGTTCATTTTTCTTGTGAAAAAATGTGAGCGCTTGGAGACAGAATCAAAAGAATGAAATTTGTGGAGAAAGGAATTGCTATGGGTATATTTGATAAATTTAAGCGAAAAGGGAATAAGGACGATGCGATAGAAAATTTGGCACGAAAACATAGCAAAACCGCAGTCGATTATGCAAAAAGTTTTCAAAAGAAATTCGATTATTCCCCCGATAGCATAAAAGATTTGGAAGAGATATTGGATTACTATTCAAATGATATTTCCGCGAGCCAACCTACAGAAAATCAAATATGGAGCATGGCGATTATATTCGGCTCTTATTTGGGAGAAGTAATGCTGAAAAACGGACTCGGCAAAAAAGGATTCCATTGGGGAAAGGATGACAATTCGGATATTCCGTTGTTATCCGACCAAAGCGGAAATTTTATTACACCGAATGACAAGGTCTATAAAAGATTGGTCAACGGAGCGGAAGATAATGTCGTTTCGTTTTATGACATTATCATGGAAAATAATTGGTAGAACAGATGTTTTGCAAAAAGATATGTAGGGTTGTAAATTGATTTTAAGCTCGAGAGGAATATGAATCATTTAATATAAAGGACGCTAATGCTTTGGAGGTTAGTATGGACTATATAAAGAAAAATTATCTGGATTATATTTTGGTGGGCGATTTACTTGGCGCCATAAAATACCTGAAATCATTTTCTGATTGTAAGGAACTTTACCAAAAATACATCGATCTTTTTGAGTTTGGGAATTATAGAAAGTATAATGTGGAAGAGCCTTTCGAGGAAATTTTGAAAGTCTATCAAAAGTATTACAGAGATATTTTTTATTTAAAGATTTGTTCGACAGTTTCGGAAAAAGCGTTGAAGTCAAATTTGGCCAAAGTTCTAGAGATAAGAGATTGTTCTGAAATGGATATGCAGGAAATCGAAAAGTATGTAGAAGAGAGATTTATCGGATCAAAATATTACTTTTTAGGTGGGAAGACGAGCGGATATTATGGACCATATATTTGGACTCATTCAGAGAATAAGACTTTTGATGTGCAACTCCCGAGCGGGATTCAAAAATATACGATAAAAATGGTAGATGGTTTTATTATGAAAAGCTGGATGGATTATCTTTCTTTTGGTGAGATTGGCACAGGTGGATGGGTAGGAGAGGATGGACTTATTTATTGTGTTGTATCATCATACGATATGAATACGGAGAACTTTAAAGTGTCCTTATTAAAACATGAGGCGCAGCATTCTATCGATTTGTTAAAGAGGCCCGATATGACTTCTGAGGATTTGGAATATCGAGCAAAACTTGTTGAACTTATATATTCTGAGGAAAGGAATATGCTCAACGAGTTTTTGAGGCAAACAAAATCATTTAATGCAAGAGACGGACACAGTTGTGCTGTAAAAAAATTATCGAAGAATTTTGTAAGGAGTATGAAGCATACAAAAAATTATCGGATTTATCCATTGCAGAAATTCAATCAACGGCACGGAAACTTTTTGAGGAAGATGAAAGAAAAATATTACATCATCATCTGAGATAAAAAGAATAAGTGATAATGAGGTGAACTTGAGTCGGAGTGAATTTGAATTTTTATAGATTAGCAATTCTTAGGGATATAATTTTTACTCAGCGCAGGGAGATAAGAATATTTATAAAATTTCTTAAAAGGACACCGATACTTAAAGGCTGGTCGAATGATAAAAAAATATTGCGTTACAGCCCAAAACGGTACCAAATATCTTTGCTATTTGAAAGTATCTTGCAACAAGAAGAAACAAAATTAAGAAAACAGTAATCACAAGAATAATATTTAACTTGATTAACCGACAAAATATAATGAAAATGATATCGTGAAATAGATATGACTTATTTTAACTTGGGATTTTCAAGTGATGTAAAGTTGTGTTGCGAAAATGTAAGGTTGGTGTGGTGTAAGTAAATTGCATTTTTAGATAGAATGAAATCATCAAACATAGGAGGTTTCATTATGAAGTTATCGGATAAGATTATTGGTCTGAGAAAATCAAAAGGTTGGTCACAGGAGAATTTAGCCGAGAAATTGAATGTGTCAAGACAGGCTATTTCTCGGTGGGAAGGCTCCGTAGCAAAACCGGATGCTGCCAATATTATTCAACTCAGCAAATTGTTTGGGGTTAGTGCAGATTATCTTTTAAATGATGAGTATGAAAGCAATACTGACTTACCAAAGTTTAATGAGGTTAAGAACAATGATTTACAAAAAATGATTCTTTTGGTTACACTGGAAGTTATGTTCTTGATTATCCAGTATATAGCAACCATTGTTCTTCAGAGTGAATTCTTTGGAATCCTTAGTTTTTTGCCATTTGTTGCAGTCGTAGGTGGATTTGAATATGGGTATTGTAAGAGAAAAAATAAGTCGAACGAAATAGCAATAACCTTTCGAAAACGATTTTGTAAAATTTCAGTATGGTTGGGAGCATATTTTCCTATTCGATTCATGGTTACATCTTTAGCAACTTTGTATCCGCGATCTTACAATGTAATATTTTTAGAATGTATCATATTTGTAATTTATATCGTTACGGCAACATGTATATCTTTACAGATAGAGAAAAACAACTTGAAGGAGAAGTAACAAATCCCGATTTGGCGAACTAACAGAATCAATAAATCCCGAAACTAAAAAGCGTAGCAATTATAAAACTGCTACGCTAAAATTTTAGTTTTTGGGAACAAATTTTCCCTAATACAAATCGTAGATGTCGAGGTCGCCGATTTTGAGTTCCTGTTTTTCAAAAGCGAGCAATGCGCGAAGGGTGTCGAGCGATGTCATAACATCAATATTGCGCTCGATGGCTGAACGGCGAAGAATAAATCCGTCTCGCTTGGAGTCGTTTCCTTTGGTCGGTGTGTTGACGAGCAGATTGATTTCTTTATCCACAATCATATCGAGCAGCGTCGGGCTTTCCTGTCCGATTCGGTTGACGGTTTTAGCCGGCACGCCGTTTTCGTTGAGCGCTTTTGCGGTTCCGCTCGTCGCAACGAATTCAAAACCGAGCCCGTGAAGCTCTTTTGCCATATTCAAAAACTCTTTTTTGTCGGCGTCGTTGATGGTCGCCATAATGACTTTGCCTTTCGCCTTGGTGTACATTCCGGCACCCAAGAATCCTTTGAACAATGCTTCTTCATAAGTTTTTCCGATGCCGAGCACTTCGCCGGTCGATTTCATTTCAG
>JAUNKE010000077.1 GCA_030532905.1 Peptostreptococcaceae bacterium | reverse complement strand
GATTTTGAGAAGAATAATATAAAATACTATGCTTCAAAAGGCACTTATGGAGAGAATTTGACGATGGAAGCGGTGTATGAGGATATTCAAAACATAGGTAAGATTTTTCATGTTGAAGAAAAAGCAAATCAGTTGATTCAGGAATACAAAAGCAAAATCCTTGATGTGACGGATAAAATAAAGAATTTAGATCCGGTGAGTGTATTTGTATTTGACTATCAGGATAAAACCGGAATCATGACACCGGGAGGCAAAGGATTTCAGAATAATCTTTTGAAACTTTCCGGAGCCGATAATGTCTTTGCCGATTTTGATGCCGACTTTGATGTGGCTACGATAGAACAAATCATTACTCGAGATCCTGAATATATTGTATTGATTGAGTACTGGGACAAAAATGAAACGGAAGAAAAGATCGCTTACTTGGAAAGTTTGCCGGAGTTGGCGAATGTGAAAGCGGTAAAAAATAAAAATTATATTTCTTTAACAGGAATTGAGTATTTCCCAAGTTTGCATAATGCTGACGGAATTCGAAAGATTGCGGAAGTGATTCATCCTGATGCTTTTAAATAAGAAACGGCAACTGTTTCTAAAATGTCGTTTTATAATTACACTATAAGAGGAGATTCAAATTAAAATTGAGACAAAAACAATTTATACCGGCGGTTCTTTTCAGTTTATTGATAGGATTCGCAGTAATTATTGCCGGTGTCAGTTTCGGATCTGAGAACATTGCCATTAGAGATTCGTTACAAATCATTTTTGGTAAACTTTTTTCCGGAGATTTAAGTCAATTTAAGCAAAGTGAGATAACAATTCTTTGGAATATGCGTCTGCCTCGGATGATTTTGGCATTGGCGGTAGGTGGGGGATTGGCGATTGGCGGATGTGCAATGCAAGCCTTGACTCAAAATATTTTAGCAGATCCTTATATACTAGGTGTATCCAGCGGAGCCTCGGTGATGGTGAGTGTAGCTTTTCTTCTATTTGGGGGAAAAGCTGCACTTTCATATATCGCACCGTCTTTTGCATTTTTGGGTGCTTTGATGGCAATGATAATTGTCTATATCATCGGTATGAGGGGGAAGAAAGTTTCAACGAATAACTTAGTGTTGACGGGTATGGCGGTTTCAGTTGTATTGAATGCGATGAGCAATTTGATCATTGCAATGCTTCCGAATGCATTTATTATGGAAAGTGCGGCGATGTGGATGTGGGGAACTTTGTCCGCAGCCAGATGGCATAATATTCTTCTCCCGGTGGTCGTTTCTTTTTTGACCGTGATTGTGTTCAGCATTGCCGGAAGTCAGTTTGATTTATTTTCCTTAGGAGAAGAAACGGCTGTAACATTGGGAATAGACACCAATCGATTGAAAAAAATTATCATTGTTCTTATTTCCATATTAATAGGAACGATTATTTCGGCGAGCGGGTTGATCGGTTTTATAGGCTTTATTATTCCACACACAACGAGAATGATATTTGGATCCAATAATCGACGTTTGTTTATTATGTCTTTTATCGTGGGTGGTATTTTTTTGGCATGTATGGATATTTTATCTCGAACGTTATTGGCTCCGAAAGAAATTGCAGTCGGTATTTTTTCAGCTTTTTTTGGGGGTCCGTTTTTTATTTATTTAATTATTCGAAAAAAAAGAACCGGGAGTATTTGATATGGAAAAAATACGAGTTTCAAATTTGAGTTATGAATTAAACGATCGTCGGATTTTAAATTCCGTCAATATGAGCCTATCCGATGGACAATTCGTCGGTATTATCGGTCCCAACGGGAGTGGCAAGACCTCTCTATTAAAACATATATATCGCGTACTGCCGGTTCGAGATCGGACGGTTTTCATCAATGGAAAGGATATTAACAGCATGAGTGTCCAAGAAACGGCTCGATTTATGACCGTTATGAAACAGGAGAATGAGTTGGCATTTGATTATACTAATTTGGAAATGGTGCTGATGGGAAGGACTCCGCATAAGAAAGTATATGAAGGAAATAACCAAGAGGATGTGGACTTGGCGATGGATGCTTTAAAATACGTTGGAATGGAGATGGTGAAAGATCGATTGTTTTCAACTCTTTCGGGAGGAGAGAAGCAAAGAGTTTTAATGGCCAGATCTTTGGTTCAAGATACGGAAGTCTTTATTTTAGATGAACCGACAAATCATTTAGATGTCTATTATCAATGGCATTTGATGAAGTTGATAAAGAAACTCGGAAAGACGGTTTTGGCTGTTTTTCATGATCTTAGTATTGCTATGGAATACTGTGACTACCTTTATGTGCTGGACGGAGGAGAAGTAGTGAAGAAAGGTTTTTTTGATCAGGTAATGGATTCGGAACTCTTGCATGAGATTTTCCATGTGGATGGAGACATTATAAAAACAAATAATGGGAAACATCGAGTTCTGATTCATGGATCTATTTAAAAATAGGAGGAACCGATGTTAATTAACAGAATTTTGTTGCAGATGGCCTCAAGCATAAAAAAAGAAATGATCTTCTTGTCCATTTTGACATTTATCTCTGGAATTGCTTCAATTTGTCAAGCGTTCATGATCTCTAAAATGATTAATGGAATCATTTCAAAAACAACAGATGTGTGGAAATATGCTCTATTTTTTTTCTTTGCCCTTGCTTTACAGATTTTATTGAAATACGCCATTAATTACTTAACGATCAAAATGGAATCGATTGTTAAGGAGACGTTGAGGAATCGTGCCTATGATCAATTGTATTCTTTAGGATTGCAACATTTGAATGAGGAGAGGACGGGGAAATTAAATCTGATTTTTTTAGATCGAATTGAAGCTTTGGCGCCTTATTATTCTACTTATATTCCAAATTTATTTAATGTAATGATCGTCTCTATAGGTTGTGTGTTTTATATTGCTTCCTTTGATTTTTCCGTTGCATTTATTGCCTTATTGGGCATATTGGGAGTGCTTTTTGTTCCTTCTCTGACTTATAAGTATTTGTGGAGCACCGGGACGGAAGTATGGCAGGAATATGAACAGTTCAGTGCTGAATTCCTCGATAATCTTCAAGGAATGGAAACTTTAAAAAATTTAAAGGCTTGCAATATCAGAAAACAACGCATGAAGGACATTTCTAGAGAAATTCATAAAAAAACAATGGACAATATGAAAATTACAACCATTGAAAATTTTTTGTTCGAAATGTCCGCAAATCTGGGTTCCATTCTTTCTATCGCCTATTCTGCTTACTTATCATTGAACGGTGTTTTAAGTATACAGGATGTTGTCATTATATTATTTCTAATTCGCAGCTGTTTTTCGCCTGTTTATGCTTTGATGAATGCTTGGCATTTAGGATACAACGGTTTGACCGCATCAGCGGCTCTTCAGTCTTTTTTTGAAGAAAAAAAACCGAAATGGAGAGTATCTTTTTCTGTAAATAAAGAAAAGAAATTGAGTGTTACGGATCTGTCTTTCTCATATTATGAAGGACAATCCGTATTGAAAAATATTCAATTGGAGGTAGAAATTGGGAAAATTCATGCTTTAGTAGGAAAATCAGGAGACGGAAAGTCGACCCTTGCATCGCTAATTGCAGGGTTGTATGCTTATACAGAGGGAAATATTCAATTTCTGGGGTTGGGTCTGTCCGAGAGCACAGCGGACGTATGGCGAAATCAAGTCGGTGCGGTTTGGCAACATCCGTATATTTTTCATGGCAGTCTTCGAGATAATTTATTGTTTGCAAAAGCGGATGCGACCGAACAGGACTTAATGAGAGCTATTGAGTTAGCTAATCTTTCGGAAGTTGTTGCCAAGCTGCCTCAAGGATTGGACAGTTCTTTAGGGGAGAACGGGAATGTTCTTTCCGGTGGAGAGAAACAACGGGTTGCAATTGCACGTTGCTTTTTAAAAAATGCCGAATTGTTGATTTTGGATGAAGCAACATCCAGTCTGGATGAAAAAAATCAGCAAGCAATTCAAGAGAGCATGGAACGATTGGTTCGAGGAAAGACAACCATTATTATCGCCCATCGATTAAGTACAATAGAAAATGCGGATTGCTGTCATATGCTGAAAAATGGAGAAATAATAGCTAAGGGAACCTATGATGAGCTGCTCAACTCTTGCTCTGAGTTTAAAAACATGGTGGAGAGTCAGCAAGGAGGGCTTTATGAAACAAAATAGATTACACATATTTTTAAATCTCATGAGGTATCTCAAAAGAATTCGTAAATATATGATCTTGAATTGTGTGATATGTTGCATTTATGAAATTTTACCGATTATCAATATCTTCCTTGTCTCTTTTGTTGTCGGAAATATTTTTCATGGGATTTCATTGAATTATCATTTGATCTTTATGTTGCTGATTTTCTTTACAGTACTTCATAGTGTCTTCGGATATTTAAACATGTGGACAGAACATGACATTGCCTATCGATTGCTTTATGAAATGCGGTATGAAATGTATTGCCGTTTGGAAAAAGCACTTCCGTCTTTCTCAAGTCCGATGATGAGTTCGGAGATCACAAGTATCGCATCCAATGACATGAACTTGATGGAGTGGTTTTATGCACATACTGTAAATATTTATGTGGCATGTATTCTTATGTTTGTTTCGTTAGAGATTTTCTTCTTATACATCCATCCTTGGTTTGCAATTAATTCTTTTTTATGGATTATTTTATACTTGTTATGTCCATTTTTGTTCAATCGAAAATCTCAAGAGGACGGAAAAAATATTCGTGAGGCTTATGGTAAGTTGTCCAATGTAGTGATGGATGGAATACAGGGACTGCGAGAAATCATGAGCTTTAATTTATTAAAAAATTATAGAAACAATCTTTTTCGAACCATTCGCACTTACGATGAGACAAAACAGAAAGATGCGAAAAGAAGAGCTCATGAATGGGTGTATGTATTGTCGGTAGTGGCATTGATGAATATCACAATGTTGTTCATTGCAAAGAAACTATTTGATGTCGGAGCACTGGATGTTGAGTGGATTCCGGTGATTTTAGCGATGTCGGGAAGTCTTTTTGTCGTTTTCTCCAAATTTATTGCAATGTCCACTCAGTTTTCAAGTGTATTTGCAGCGGCCGGCCGAGTCTTTCATTTGTTGAATTTACCTGTTCAAGTTGAAGATTGCGGAAAAGAAATATTTGATGGAAGAATTGAAACGATTCAATTCGAAAATGTGGTGTACTCCTATCCGGGATCTTCAGAAAATCAAATCCAAAAAATGAATTTTACCTTAGGAAAAAACAAGAGAATCGCCTTGTCCGGAGAGTCAGGGGCGGGAAAATCCACCATCGTTCAATTGCTTCAACGCTATGCAGATCCCATTGAGGGGAGAATTTTGGTGAATGGAAGGGATATTCGAGAATTTACTTTGGATTCTTGGAGAAGTGCCATTGCGGTTGTGACGCAAGAAACTTATCTTTTTAAGGGAAGCGTTGCAGAAAATATTCGGATGGGAAAACCTGATGCGTCGATGATGGAAGTGATTACTGCATCTAAAATCGCTCAAGCCCATGATTTTATCATGGAAATGCCCAACGGATATGATTCGGAGATTGGAGAGCGAGCGTTAAAACTTTCCGGTGGTCAGCGGCAACGCATTTCTATCGCGCGTGCGATTTTAAAGGGGAGTTCCTTTATTATTTTTGATGAAGCACAGTCCGGATTGGATTCCGAAAATGAAGAAAAATTGAACTTGGCAATTAGAAATTCCTTTCAAGATAAATTGCTACTTTCCATTGCGCATCGAGTTTCATCCATTCGTTCCTCTGATCAGGTTTTGTTCATAGATGACGGAAAAGTGGTTTCTTTTGACACTTTTGATGAACTGAAGAAGAACAATTCCCTATTTCGAGAAAAAATTTTGGGGGGAGAAATAAAAAACTAAAGAGGAGTGATGGAAAAGTAAGTCTTTGAGAAAATCAAAAAAGCGGTTAAACTCAAAAAAGTGTTGAGTTTAACCGCTTTTTGCTCTCTTAAGAATTCAGCTCATTAATGTGATTTTTAATTATAAAAAGACATCATCAATGATTTTGGAAAGATAGCGTTTCCACTGTTCGTCTTTGATGGAATATTTCATTCCCGTACCTTCTCGCTCCGCTTTGATGAGTCCTGCTTCCCGAAGTTTTGCAAGATGTTGTGAAACGACCGCCTGTTCTTGATTCAAACAGGATTGAATGTCCTTTACAAAGGCATATTCATTTTCGCAAAGTCCCCTGAGAATGCACAGCCGTTGCGGATGTGCCAACATTTTTAGGACCCCTGCTTTTCGTTTGTATAATGTCGGGTTGTCCTTAAATTTGTCTCTCATTCTGTCACCTCATATTTTCCTTAGTTTTATGTAGAATATCCGTAACATTACACTATTTTTGCTAAAAAATCAAGAGAAAAGAAAAATATTTAATTTCCAAAAGTGAAAAAATCAACCTTTCTTGCACTCAGTGCGGGAAATTGAGTAAATTTTATTAAAAAGATATTTACTTATTAAAAGCTTTAGTGTATAATCATAGTTAGTAGCTGAACAGAAGCGAAATAGCGGAGAAGAGGAGGTCAATCATGGAAAACAAAGAAAGAGGGCAATTTAAGACGAGTTTCGGGTTTATCATGGCAGCCGCCGGTTCTGCAGTCGGTCTGGGGAATTTATGGAAATTCCCGTATCTGTGTGGCCAAAACGGGGGAGGGGTATTTGTCGTAGTCTATCTTTTGATCGTTGTCGTCTTGGGATTTACGATGATGCTCGGGGAGATGGCAATCGGCAGAAAAACTCAGTTGGATCCGTACAGTGCGTACAAATCCATCAATAAGAAATGGGGATTTGTCGGGGCGATGGGCATTCTCACAGCATTTATGATCTTATCCTTCTACAGTGTCATCGGCGGATGGGTCATTCGCTACATCGTTCACTCCGTAATGGGTACTTTTGCAGCCAATACGACGGAACAATTCAGTAATTTTTCAAGTGCAGTGGGCGAGCCGATTTTCTTCCATGCGATCTTTATGATTGCGACAATTGCCATTGTATTTGGAGGTATTTCCGGAGGGATTGAAAAGGCATCCAAGATGATGATGCCGGCATTGATCTTATTACTGGTGGTCACTGTTGCTCGATCGGTTACGCTTCCGGGTGCGGCAGCAGGGTTGGAATACTATTTGAAACCTGATTTTTCAAAATTCAATTATAAGGTTGTCGTTGCGGCGATGGGACAGGTCTTCTTTTCCCTTTCCCTCGGGATGGGTGCAATGATTACTTATGGAAGTTATCTCGATAAAAATGAAAATCTTGAGAAAGATGCATTGATCGTACCGGCATTGGATACGTTGATCGCTCTGTTGGCAGGATTTGCGATCCTACCGGCGGTATTTGCATTCGGAAAGCAGCCGGATGCGGGTCCGAGTCTATTGTTCATCACCCTGCCGGAAGTATTTCAGGCAATGCCGTTGGGTCGACTCTTCGCAACCGTGTTCTTTGTACTGGTCTTGTTTGCAGCATTGACTTCTTCGATTTCACTCTTGGAAGTGGTCGTTTCCTTCTTCATCGATCATCGAAAATGGAATCGAAAGATGGCGGTATTGACAGCGGGTGGCTTGATGTTTGTCGTAGGTATTTTCGCATCGCTTTCTTTTGGACCAATGAAAGATACGTTAATTCCGATCTTGAATCGAAATGTATTTGACAGTTTGGACTATCTCACTGCGAATTGGATGATGCCGGTCGGCGGTTTCTTGATGTGTATCTTTATTTGGAAAATTTGGGGTATTGACAATGCATGTGCTGAAATCCGAATTGGGGACGGCGCTTCGTTCCGAAGCGAAAAGTTGTGGCGACCGCTCATCTGTGTTGTGACACCGATCATCGTACTCATCGTCCTGTTATCGGCATTGGGAATTATCAAATCCTAAGAATGAAATAATATCAATTGGGTAAAATGGGGCTGTTGCATAATAACCCCTAAAAATAATCGACAAATAGCAAAAGCACGCTGAAATCAGCGTGCTTTTGTGATATAATTATTCAATGGTCAAATCAAATAATATACCTGAATCATATTTTACAACAAATTCTCATACAATGCAACTACGTTTTAATTTAAATACTGAAGTTTATGTCAAAGACAATG
>JAUNKE010000008.1 GCA_030532905.1 Peptostreptococcaceae bacterium | reverse complement strand
GGTTTAAAAAAGGGAGCTGCGGCAGAATGAAAAAATCTCATTCTGCAACAGCCCCCTGTCTTTCCATTTATTTTCAATTTATCCGTTTATGTTGGCGTAACCGACATTGCCCTGCGTAAATATTTTGATTGTGTCTGTTTTCTCTACGCTGTCCCATTCCTCAAACAAATCTTTTGAGCTGCTCTCGGTAACTTTTTCAATAGCTTCGGAGATATTTTTTATCATATTTTCAATCGATTCACCTTTCAGTTCTTCATACTTCGTATCTTTCGGCAAATTGACATCTAAAGAACCTACATTTGTAATGCCGTAAATTTCATACAGGTTGGATGCGTCCTTAATATTACAATCCACCTCACCGACATTGTTTATCATATACAAAGATTCTATCGGTGTGATATTTTCCAATTTTACTAATCCTACATTGTTGTTCAATCGCATGGTCGCTTGAATATCTTTTACAGTAGCGATTCCAACATTGTTTGACAAACTGAATTCGGTAATTTGTTTCGGAACTCCGATTTTCATAGTAAAAGAGTATTTTTTACCGTCAAATAAACTGATATTGTACCCACTCGGAATCAAACTTTCGATAAGTACCGCATTATTTTTTACAACCATTTGCAAATCAATTTTATCGAAGAATTCTTTTTGTCTTTCGCTTAATTTTCCGTCATAGCCCAAGTAGTATTGAACTTCGATATTTTCTTTATCCGTAGGATACACATCGAGTTCACCCAAATCGAATATGGTTATCAGCCGCTTGACATCTTTGGATTCAATCGCCGAATTGGTTTTTACCATTATATTCTCATATCCGATATCTTTCGCAGTCAGTTCGTCCAAAGGAATTTCTTTTACTTTATTTTCTTCTGTCAATCCGGGAATATCGCTCGGCGTTCTTTGAATAACGGTGTTCACCTTACAACCTGTCAAAAGAATCATCGAGCATAATATGAAAATCATCCATTCTTTTCGCTTATAAATTTTTTTCATAAAAATCTCCTTTCATATTGTTCTATAACAATAATACAAATTTAGGTTTTTGTCAATAAGGATGACTAAATTTTTCAGTTTGTATGATTCATTTTCCAAAATAAATTTTCCTAAGCATTCGGATGAAATAAGAAATCGGAATATCACTTTACAATCAAGCTCTTTTACAAAATAACCTTGTGGATGTAAAATTTTTATATCAAAATACATTTCTTTACAAGAACAAAATTCCTTATTTTGCAACCGAAAATTATTTTTCTAAAATTATAATATTGATTTTGTAATTTATATTCAAAATCTACAGTCCGTTTTTTACAATGAATTGAGGGTATAAATTAAAGGAAAGGAGATATTATGAGCAATTTAATTTCGTTTGATGATTTTCTGAAAGTCGATATTCGTGTAGGAACCATTGTTGAAGCAAAGGTCTTTGAAAATGCAAACAAGCCGGCTTATCAGCTGTTGATAGATCTAGGCGCTGAAATCGGGGTTAAGAAATCTTCAGCTCAAATCAGCAAATTATATAGCATTGATGATCTTCTCAATAAGCAGGTTCTTTGTGTTGTAAATTTTCCCCCGAAACAAATTGCAAATTTTATGTCGGAAGTCTTGGTTCTTGGAATCTATTCAAAACATGGAGTTGTTCTTATACAACCGGAGCAAAAAGTTCAAAACGGTGAGCGCCTCGGATAAACTATCTTAAAACCAAATTAAATATTGCATTTTCAATTTCTTGTATTTCACTGGCTTTCATTTGTTAACAAAGTTTTCCACATATCCACAAGTTGAGTAGATATTTTTTCTTTGAAAAAAATTTATTTTTTTATCCAAATTTCCACTTCAAAAATTATATTTTCAAATCCACATATTCACATCTGTGGATAACTATGTGGATATTCTTAATAACAATGTGTATTTCTATTTTTTTCAACTTTAAAATTCCTATATATAATAAGGAAGCTTTTTTTTTATTTTTATTCACCGTCTTTTATTCACATCATCTGTATAATTTTTTATTTTTCGTTTTCAAGCATTTCAATCCACAAAGTTTTTTACATTATCCATTTTTTATTGTGTTGTATTCCACCTATTTTTTTTGATATAATAATCCTATCTTTATAAACAATGGGGATTAATTTCGGTATGGAGGATTTATGAACGCAAATGACGTTTGGAACAAAGTATTGGATATATTAGCCACTACGATTGGTCATCACCAAGGAGTTCTAAAAACAATGTCGGCAAATATCGAACCGCTTATCATTCGTGATGATGAGATAATTTTGCTGATTGAAGATACATTTTTTCAGGAGATTTTTGAGAATCGAATCAATGAGGTACAACTGGCACTATATTCTATTTTTAATAAGAAAATTGATGTTACAATAATCAATGATATCAATGAAATGTCCGGTAATTCTCTTTCAAAAAGAACAAAAAATTTAATAAAAAGCAATTTGAACCCGCAATATACTTTTGAGAGCTTTGTTATCGGAGCCAGTAATCGATTTGCTCATGCTGCCTGTGCAGCAGTTGCCGAATCTCCTGCCAAAGCATACAATCCTCTGTTTTTATATGGCGGCGTAGGTCTTGGTAAAACTCATTTGATGCATGCAATCGGCCATCATATTTTAAGTAAGAACGCCAATGCAAAAATCATTTATTTGTCGACGGAATCTTTTATGAATGAGCTTATCAATGCTATTAAGGATGATAAGAATGAGGAATTTCGTAATAAATATCGCAATGCCGATGTATTGCTGATTGACGATATTCAATTTATTCAACAAAAAGAGAGTACACAGGAAGAGTTTTTTCATACTTTCAATGCATTGCACAATTCCGCAAAACAAATTATTATTTCGAGCGATCGACCGCCGAAAGAAATTGCCACTTTAGAGGACAGACTTCGCTCCCGCTTCGAAATGGGATTGATTACGGATATTCAGCCTCCTGATTATGAAACTCGAATTGCTATTCTTAGAAAAAAATCTCAAAATGATAATAAAAGTGTTCCGGATGAAGTAATCGAATATGTTGCTAAAAATATCAATTCTAATATTCGAGAACTGGAAGGAGCTATTACAAGAATTTCAGCTTATGCGGATTTGAACAATAAGCCGATTACTTTGGCGGTTGCCGAAGATGCTCTGAAAACTTTGCTCAACGGAAAAGATAAAAAAGAAATAACGGTTAACGATGTAAAAGAGAGAGTTGCTCAATATTATGGAATAACGGTTGAAGAACTTCAGCAGAAAAAAAGAACCAAAGAAATTGCTTATGCAAGACAGGTTGCAATGTATATCAGTAAAGAATATATTCCGGATATCACCTATGCGATGGTGGGCGAACATTTCGGAGGGAAAGACCATACGACCGTAATGCATGCCGTTTCAAAAATAACTTCTGAAGTTAAGCAAAAGAGAGATGTTAAAGAGAAAATTGAAAATATCGTAAATGATATTAAAAACAGCTGATTTTTATAGAAAAAGGCTTAAAAATATCCACATTGCATTTTTATAACTTTTTAAGTAAAATAAAGTTATTCATATAGTTATACACATATTCACAGCCTCTACTACTACTATTATTATTTTATATATTTTTTTGAGGAGAAAAATAATGAAATTTACAATCGAACAAAAAGATTTTCTACAAGCTTTGAATATCGCTCAAAAAGGGTTATCCGGAAAAAATTTAATGGAAGTTCTCAAAGGAATTATGATTGATGCATCCGATAATACATTGACGATGACCACGAATAATTTGGAAATCAGTATTATTACGAGAGTAGAAGCTAATATATTGGAAGAAGGTAAGGTTTTGGTTGAAGGAAAAATTCTTTCAGACATTATTCGAAAACTTCCTAATGAAAAAATAACATTTACAGTTGGCGGAGATGATATTGTAAATATTACTTCGGGCAGAACAAAATTCAATATAAAAGCAATGGTGAACAACAAATTTCCTGTTGTTGAAGAATATGATGATTCGCTGTATCAATCTTTAGACAGTAAGTTATTTATCGATATGGTAAAAAAGACAAATTTTGCTGCATCTCATGATGAAGCAAGAGGCGTTTTAACCGGTGAACTATTGGAAATCAAAGATGATTCAATATCGATGGTTGCTATTGACGGTTTTCGACTGGCTATTAAGAATCTTAAAATGAAAATCAGTTTGGATAATAAAAAAGCGGTTATACCTTCTAAAGCTCTATTGGAGATTTCAAGAATTATAGAAAATGATGAGAAATTCGGCTTACTCTTTGAAGAAAAATCCGTTTCTTTCAAGGTTGGAAAAACAATTATTAACTCGAGATTGCTCGAGGGTGATTTTATAAATTACAATCAAATCGTTCCAAAAGATTTTATAACTAAGATAAAAATTAAGACGAAGGATTTTATCGATTCTTTAGAAAGGGCTCAGCTGGTATCCAATAACAATCTGGTTGTTCTTAATATCAATGATGATAATTTGAAAATCAGTTCTAAAAATACCGAGGTTGGAAATTTGGAAGAGTTTATAAAAATTGATTTAGAAGGAAAAGAGCTTGAAATAGCATTCAATATTCGCTATTTTACGGAAGCGTTAAGAAATATTGAAGATGAATATTTGTATATGAATTTCAATACGAATATCAGCCCTTGCGTTATTCAACCGGAGACGGATGAGGACTACACTTATTTGCTGTTGCCGGTGAGAATATAATTTTGAGTCAGAATATATAAATGATTTTATATGAAATTAAAAATCTGCATGGTTCATTGAATAAAAATACTTCTTTCATTCACTTAGAGTTTGAGAGAAGTATTTTTTTATAAAAAATATTATATGTTTTATTGTTTTCAATACAAAATTATTTTTAATATGAAATTTTGTATTGAAGATTCCTGAGTAATATTTTGAGTAAAAAATTTTTATAGGAAATCTAAAAATTATAAGCAATGTGTATTTTTTTGATGAATATATAAGAAAAAATTTATACATATTAAAAATTATTGTGATGTAGTTATAGCAATAAATAAAGGATGTATTGGTTTTAATTTATTCGAATGGTAAAAATAACTGAAATTTAATTATCATAAGCAATAAATATATGGTAGAATAAATATTGTAATTTCAGAGAGAAATAGTTTTTTTAAGGGGTCTGTTTCAAATTGGAATTATAAAATTATATCAAAGGGGAGAAAAATTATGTTATCCAAAAAAAGACTTTTGTCATTATTGATGGCTTTCATAATGACTGTAACGGCAGTTCCGTTTGCTCAGCTGGAAGTATTTGCGGATGATTCATCAAATCAGGAATCCGTTATTGAAAATGCTTCAGCAGTTGTTTCAAATGAAACTGTAAATGATGATTCTCAGAATCAAAAAGAGCATGACGATAAGATTGCAAAAGAAATTGACCAAAAAATTGATGCTCGTTTGCTAAGTGAAATCAGATTGTTTTCTTACAAAAAAGATTACATGTTATCACATTCACTTATCAACGACTATGTAACAACGGTTTACCTTAAAGAAGGTGTAGATCGCATTAAATTGATGTTAAAGCCGGCTCATCCAAATCAAATTGTGGATGTGCAACTTAATGGAAAATATATCGACGAAAAAACCTCTTATGATGATGTGTATATTACAATTGAAGAAGATGATTTGAATCATGAAACTTTAAAATATGATATTGAAGTTGCGATTTATAATCAAAAAGAAGATGATCTTGTAATAAAATATGAATTGAATGTTGTGCCTTTTGTCAATAATTCCGATGAAGGTTCAAATCCTGATCTCAGTCAAAATAAGTACAGAGTTACTTTTGATTCCAACGGCGGTAGTGAAGTATCTGAACAATTGGTTGAGCATGATAAGCAAGCGGTACAACCGGATTCTCCATCGAAAGAAGGATATAAATTCATAGGATGGGAATTGGATGGAAAGCTTTTTGATTTTGGAATGAAAATCACAAAAGATATTCAATTAAAAGCAGTATGGGAAGTAAATCAGTATAAAGTGCTTTTTGATACGGATGGAGGCTCAACGGTATCGGAGCAAAATATTCCATTCAATAAAGAAGCAGAGCGTCCGGCTAATCCTACCAAAGAAGGATATGAATTTATCGGTTGGTTTGATGAGCAAGGGCAAAAATTTGATTTTAATAAAAAAATCCAAAGTGATATAAAGCTAACGGCAAAATGGAGAGTAAATCAATATAAAGTTCTTTTTAACTCAGACGGTGGTTCCGGAGTATTTGACCAATTTGTGAATTTTGGGCAAAAAGCAAAGCGTCCTGCTAATCCTACCAAAGAAGGATATAAATTTGTAGGTTGGTTTGATGAGCAGGGAAAAGAATTTGATTTCGAAAAATCAATCCAAAATGATGTAAGATTAACAGCAAAATGGAGTGCAAATCAGCATAAAGTTCTTTTTGATTCCAATGGCGGTTCAATAGTATTCGACCAACTGGTATATTACAATCAAAAAGCTAAATCTCCGGCCAATCCGACAAAGAAAGGATATATTTTTGTTGGTTGGTTTGATGAGCAGGATAAAAAGTTTGATTTTGAAAAAGTAATTCAAAGTGATGTAAAACTTACCGCGAAATGGGAAAAGGAGCCTTATACAGTTACTTTTAAACATAAAGACAAAGTATTGGCTACCCAAAAAGTTAAAGAAGGTGAGTTTGCGACGGCAATTCCTCTACCGAAATCAGAAGATAGGACTTTTGATTTCGTTTATTGGAGAGAAGAAACCGGTGTAAAAATCAATTTTGATTTTACGAAGCCTATCACTAAAAATATTGTTTTGGTTCCTCATTTGAAACATAGAGTAGTCGAAGTTACAATTGATTTCAATGACGAAGGAAAAACAAAAAATAAAGTAAATTACATGATGGCGGGTCATGTCTATGACAATCAGGAAAAGCAGCCGTCAAGAGAAGGATATATTTTTAAAGGTTGGTATAAGGGTGAAGCTTTATATGAATTTGGTAAAACAAAAGAATATGAAAATTTTACTTTGACAGCACAATGGGAAATTGTAAAGCATACCGTAACCTTTAATACAGGAAGTGAAGAAGTAATTGCGCCGATAAAAGTAGTTCATGGTCAGAAGTTGGAGCTACCAACACTGAATGCAGCTAAAAAGCCGGGATTTAAATTCATCGGTTGGTTTACAGATGGTAGTTTTGTAAATGCATGGGATAAAGATCAGGTAGTTACAGCAGATATCACTGTGCATGCAAAATGGGTTCCTGTAAGATATACCGTAACTTTTAACACAAACAGTGAAGAAAAAATTGAAGCTAAAAAAGTAGTTCATGGTCAGAAGTTGGAGCTACCGACATTAGATGCAGCAAAAAAGCCGGGCTTTAAATTCATCGGCTGGTTTACAGATGGTAGTTTTGTAAACGCATGGGATAAAGATCAGGTAGTTACAGCAGATATCACTGTGCATGCAAAATGGGTTCCTGTAAGATATACCGTAACTTTTAACACAAACAGTGAAGAGAAAATTGCGCCGATAAAAGCAGTTCATGGTCAGAAGTTGGAACTGCCAACACTGAATGCAGCTAAAAAACCGGGCTTTAAATTCATCGGTTGGTTTACAGATGGTAGTTTTGTAAACGCATGGGATAAAGAACAGGTAGTAACGGCAGATATCACTGTGCATGCAAAATGGGTTCCTGTAAGATATACCGTAACTTTTAACACAAACAGTGAAGAAAAAATTGAAGCTAAAAAAGTAGTTCATGGTCAGAAGTTGGAGCTGCCGACATTAGATGCAGCAAAAAAGCCGGGCTTTAAATTCATCGGTTGGTTTACAGATGGTAGTTTTGTAAACGCATGGAATAAAGAACAGACAGTAACAGCAGATATAGAACTGCACGCAAAATGGGTTCCGGTAAGATATACTGTAACTTTTAACACAAACAGTGAAGAGAAAATTGAAGCTAAAAAAGTAGTTCATGGTCAGAAGTTGGAGCTGCCAACACTGAATGCAGATAAAAAACCGGGCTTTAAATTCATCGGCTGGTTTACAGATGGTAGTTTTGTAAACGCATGGGATAAAGATCAGGTAGTTACAGGAAATGCAGAACTGTACGCGAAATGGGTTCCTCTAACTTATACTGTTTCATTTGTAACTAATAGTGAGCAGTATGTAGAAAGCATCAATGTAGCTTATGGACAAAAAATAGAATTACCGGAATTGGATCCGAATGGAAAACCTTGGTATATATTCATCGGTTGGTTTGCAGATAATAATTTTGAAAATGAATGGACAGAGGATACGGTTGTTAAAGGAGATATAACTCTGTATGCAAAATGGGAAATTGTAAAGCACACAATAACATTCAAAACTAACAGTAACAAAACTATTTCTCCGGTAGAAGTAAATCACAATGAGGGTTTTAATCCGCCGATATTGGATTCAAAAGATAAACCGGGCTATAAATTCGTAGGTTGGTTTACAGATGAGAAATTTGTCAATGAATGGACAGCAGATACGGTTGTTAAAGGAAATGTAATTCTATATGCAAAATGGGAAGCGGTTACTGTAAATAATTCTTCTTCAGGAGGAGGAAGCGGTTCATTTTTTTCAACATCATCAAATAATAACAATGAGACTGTAATCAATGACAATCAAACACCATTAGCTTCTGTTGAAGATAATGTTATTGCGAAATTGCATATCGGTTCAAAAATTTATTCAGTAAAAGAAAATGATACTTTTATTGAAAAAACAATGGATACGACACCGATTTTAAGAGAGAGCAGAACATTGATTCCGGTTCGTGCAACATCTGAAATATTCGATGTAAAAGTGAATTTTGATGATAAGAACAAAGAAGCTGAATTTATTTTTGTAGACCAAAATAAAAAAGAAAATGTCATTGTAATGAAGCTTGGACAAAAGAATATGATGGTGAACGGAGAGAGCAGAGTTTTGTCTACGGATATCATGACAATCAATAATCGAGTAATGCTTCCGATATCAGATGTAAAAAACGCATTACGCGAATTGGGACTTCATGTAGATATTCAGTGGGATAATGTATTAAAAGAAGTGACAGTCTTAAAAACGGCTGAATAAAGCAAAAAAGACTTTTGAACTGTAAATAATAAATAAAGGATGGAGATATAATAAATTTGTCTCCGTCTTTTTTTTATTGCAATCATTCATTTTTACATATCAAAATAAGCTAAAAACTAGAAAAAAATTAAAAAATGTAGTATAATATTTAGTATTGAAAGTATAAGATTACGACTGAAATTCAGGTAAGATTTCGTCAAGGAGTAAGATGAAAAAAATAAAAATCGATACGGACTATATAAAATTGGACCAATTGTTAAAGCTGGCAAATATTGCTCAAAGCGGTGGTCATGCAAAAATAATGATATTATCCGAACAGGTTAAGGTAAACGGTGAGACGGTTCTGGAGCGTGGTAAAAAATTGCGCTCGGGAGATGTTGTGCTTTGTGAAGGAGAAGAAGTTCAGATAATTTAGAGGTGTTATGCGAGTTTTGCAAATGGAGTTAAATCGTTTTAGAAATTATAAAGCAGAGCATATTTCATTTGACGATGGAGTCAATATTTTTTTTGGTAACAATGGGGAAGGAAAGACGAATATTTTGGAAGCGATATATATGCTTTCACTCGGACGATCTTTCAGAACGAACAAAGACAAGGACATGATTGAAATCGGTTCTGAAACCAATTATGTCAAGGCGCTTGTGGAAAGTGCCGGCAGAGAGTATAAAATTGAGTATCGCATCGATTCAAAATCAAAAAAGGCTATCAAAATAAACAATGTTCCTATTTCTAAAATTACTGAGCTGCTCGGCATTATCAATGTAGTGATTTTTTCTCCGGAAGATTTGAGTTTGGTAAAAGACGGGCCGAAAGAAAGAAGAAATTTTATCGATCGGGAAATATCTCAACTCAGACCGAGATATTATATATTGCTCAACAACTATTATAAAAGTCTGATACAGAGAAATAATTTATTGAAAAACAAAGAGTTTGATTTGGTTTTGCTGGATGTATATGATGAGCAATTGGCTGTAAACGGAATTGAAATTATAAAGTATCGTCGAGAATTTATAAAAAAAATTGCCGAGATTGCGATGGATAATCATCGAAAGATTTCGAGTGAAAAAGAAAAGTTGACGGTTTTATATGAAAAAAGTATAGAAGCGGAAAATATTGATGATTATCTCGTTGAATTAAAAAATTCCAGAGAGAAGGATTTGTTAAGAAAAACAACTACAAAGGGCGTGCATCGAGACGATTTGGATATTCAAATCAACGGAATAGACCTTAGAAGTTACGGCTCTCAGGGTCAAAAAAGAAGTGCAGCGATTTCTTTGAAATTATCCGAAATACAACTTGTATATGAAATAAAAGGGGAATATCCAATCGTGCTATTGGATGATATTTTTTCGGAGCTTGACAAAGAGAGACAAAAAATGTTGCTTGAATCGATTATGCACACTCAAACTTTCGTAACGACTGCGGAAGATATGAATATTGATTTATCTACCGTGAAATACAAGATTCAAAAAGGAAGCGTTACAAAAATAAATCCGTATTAAAAATAATTCAAATAAGTTGAAACATGTGAGGAGTAATTATGATAAATGATATGACTAATATCGAACAAATGGATAATTTGGAAGATACCAGAGTGAACGGTGAATATGGTGCTGAACAAATTCAAGTTCTTGAAGGACTCGAGCCGGTACGAAAAAGACCGGGAATGTATATTGGTTCTACCGGAACAAAAGGACTTCATCATCTTGTTTATGAAGTGGTGGATAATGCGATTGACGAAGCGTTGGCGGGATATTGTGAAAATATCAATGTAACGATTCTGGAAGACAATTCCATTGAGGTTACGGATGACGGACGCGGTATTCCCGTTGAAATCCATCCTAAAACAGGAAAAACTACATTGGAGACGGTATTGACGGTACTTCATGCCGGCGGAAAATTCGGAGCCGGCGGTTATAAGGTCTCCGGTGGACTTCATGGAGTCGGTGTTTCCGTAGTAAATGCATTGTCAAAGAGTTTGGTGGCTGAAATCAAAAGGGATGGAAAAATTCATAAGCAGGAATTCAGCAAAGGAGATTCTCTTGGAGAAATTCAGATTATCGGAGAGACGGATGAAACGGGAACGAAAATTACTTTTACACCGGATGAAACGATTTTTGATGAAACTATTTACAAATACGAAACTTTGGAGCATCGTTTGAGAGAGCTTGCTTTTTTGAACAAAGGAATCTCAATTACTTTGGAAGATAAGCGAGCGGATCAGGAGAAAAAGAAAACTTTTTATTATACAGGCGGTTTGGTCGAGTATGTAAAACATCTCAATAAAAGTAAAGACCCTCTTCATGAGGATATCATTTATTTTGAAAAGAAGGTGGATACTTATACGGTTGAGATAGCGATGCAATATACGGACGCATATACCGAAAATATATACACCTATGCAAATAATATCAATACGATTGAAGGCGGAATGCATTTGACCGGATTCAAATCGGCATTGACTCGCGTGTTGAATGATTATGCACGAAAGGCTAAGTTTCTAAAAGAGAAGGATGAGAGTCTTTCGGGAGAGGATGCGAGAGAAGGATTGACCGCGATAATTTCGGTTAAACTGGAAGATCCGCAATACGAAGGGCAGACCAAGACGAAATTGGGAAATCCGCCGGTCAGAGCGATTGTCGATTCGGTCACATTTGAAAATATTGAGGCTTTTTTGGAAGAGAATCCTCAGTCCTCAAGAATTATCATCAATAAAACTTTGACCGCTCAACGAGCGAGAGAGGCTGCCAAAAAAGCGAGAGAGCTGACCAGAAGAAAATCGGTCTTGGAATCGACGGCTTTGCCCGGAAAATTGGCGGATTGCAGTGAAAAAGATCCTGCAAAATCCGAAATTTATCTCGTGGAGGGAGATTCCGCGGGCGGTTCAGCGAAGGATGGACGGGATCGAGTGACGCAGGCGATTTTGCCACTCAAAGGAAAAATTTTGAATGTGGAAAAATCCCGATTGGATAAGATTTTGTCTTCAGAAGAAATTCGAAATATGATTACGGCTTTCGGATGCGGATTGGGCGATGAATTTGACGAAGAAAAGTTGCGTTACCATAAAATCATCATCATGACGGACGCGGATATCGACGGAGCACATATTCGAACACTGCTTTTGACATTCATGTTCCGATATATGCGTCCTCTGATTGAGAAAGGTTATGTGTATATCGCGCAGCCGCCGCTTTTCCAAGTGAAAAGAGGACAGAAGGTCGCCTATGTTTATGATGACAAGTTGTTGCCTTCGGTGTTGGATGAGTTCGGACGCTCCACAAGTCCACAGGTTCAGCGATATAAAGGTCTTGGAGAAATGAATGCCGAGCAGCTTTGGGAAACGACGATGAATCCGGAGAACAGGACGCTGCTTAAAGTGAATATCGAAGATGCGTCGGCGAGTGATGAAACCTTTGTCATGTTGATGGGCGATAAGGTTGAGCCGAGAAAGAATTTTATCAATGAGCATGCAAAATATGTAAAAGATTTGGATATATAGCCTAGAAAATAAAAAGAGGTGTTTATGGATAATGAATTTAAAGATAGGATTCGGGATGTCGAGATAAAAGACGAAATGGAGAAATCCTATATCAGTTATGCGATGAGCGTTATTATCGGTCGAGCATTACCCGATGTTCGTGACGGTCTGAAACCTGTTCATCGACGAATACTCTACTCGATGGGTGAACAAGGATTGACTCCGGACAAAAAGCATCGTAAGTCGGCAACGGTTGTCGGAGATGTAATGGGTAAATACCATCCTCACGGCGATTCTCCTATTTATGAGACGATGGTGAAGATGGCACAAAAATTTGCCATTCGATATCCTTTGGTGGACGGTCAAGGTAACTTCGGAACGATTGACGGCGATTCAGCGGCAGCGATGCGATATACGGAAGCAAGAATGACTCACATGGCATTGGAAATGTTGCGCGATTTGAATAAAGAAACCGTCGATATGGGATCGAACTTTGACGAGAATGAAGAAGAGCCGAAGGTTTTGCCTTCACGATATCCGAATCTTTTGGTGAACGGCTCCAACGGTATCGCGGTCGGTATGGCGACTTCGATTCCGCCCCATAATCTCGGTGAGGTTATCGATGCGGTGGTCGAGCTGATTGATAATGAAGAAGCGACCGTTGAAGATTTGATGAAGCATATTCAGGGTCCGGATTTTCCAACCGGCGCATATATTATGGGGCGTTCCGGAATGCTCAATGCGTATCGAACCGGAAGAGGTCGAGTCGTACAAAGAGCCAAGACGGAAATTGAAGAAATTCAAGGCGGTAAAAATCGAATCGTCATTACGGAAATTCCGTATCAGGTAAATAAAGCGAGAATGGTCGAAAAAATCGCCGAGCTTGTGAAGGACAGAAAAATCGACGGGATTACGGATTTGCGTGACGAATCCAACCGAAAAGGAATCCGAGTGGTTGTCGAGACGAGAAGGGATGTCAATGTCAATATCGTTTTGAACAATCTTTTCAAACATTCTCAGTTGCAACAGAGTTTTCCAATCAATATGCTCGCCATCGTTGACGGGCAACCGAAAGTGTTGGGGCTTTTGGAAATTATAAAGGAATATTTGAAGCATCAGGAGGATGTTGTCACTCGAAGAACGAAATTTGATTTAAAGAAAGCGCAAGACCGAATTCATATTTTGGAAGCTTTGCTCAAAGCGATTGACCATATCGATGAAGTGATTGCGATTATCCGTTCATCCTATGACGATGCACAGCAAAAATTGATGGAGCGATTTGATTTTTCCGAAGTACAGGCGCAGGCAATCTTGGATATGAGAATGAGAAGATTGCAAGGTCTGGAGAGAGAAAAATTGGAAGATGAGCGATCAAATTTGGCTCAAAAAATTGAATATTATCTGGGTCTTCTTGCGGACAGACAAAAATTGTTGGGCGTCATCAAAGAAGAAATTTTGGAAATAAAAAATAAGCATAATGATGGAAGAAGAACCGAAATTCTCGAATCGGAGGAAGATCTTGAGGATATCGATATGATTGATGATGAGGATGTGACGATTACACTCACTCACAACGGTTATATCAAGAGAATGCCGATTGACACTTATAAGGCGCAAAAACGCGGTGGAAAAGGTGTCGCATCGATGACTACGAGAGAAGAGGATTTTGTAGAGGTATTGATAACGAGTAGCAATCATGCAAAGGCTATTTTCCTTACGAATCAGGGAAGATTGTATCGAATGCCGGTCTATAAAATTCCACAGTCCAATCGAACTTCCAAGGGAACGAATATTATCAATCTGATACCGTTGGAGCCGGGCGAGAAAATTACTACCTTGCTTTCACTCAAAAATAATGAAGACAGTGAAAAATTGGTGATGTGTACCAAGCTGGGAATCATCAAAAAAACCGAGTTATCGGAGTTTAGAAAGAGTTCTCGAAACGGACTTATCGCAATCAATCTTCGAGAAGATGATGAGATGATTTCGGCGAAGATTACTACCGGTGAAGATAATTTGGTGGTCGTTTCAAGAAACGGAAAATCCATTACTTTCAGCGAAAAAGATATTCGTCAAACCGGAAGAGTGTCAATGGGAGTAATCGCGATGAGGTTGGATGAAAATGATGCCGTTATCAGTATGGAAGTGGTGGAGGAAAGTAAAAATCTTTTGGTCATTACCGAGAACGGTTATGGTAAAAAGACATCGACGGATGAGTATCGAACTCAAACAAGAGGCGGTAAAGGAATCAAAACTTATAATGTGACCGAACAGACCGGATTCTTGGTCGGTGCTCGAATGTTGTCTGAAGGTGACGAGATTATGATTGTGAATTCAGACGGAACTTTGATTCGTATGAGCGAGAGTGAAATTCCTTGCTTGAGCCGAGCGACCAAAGGTGTTCGATTGATGAGAAGTGCGGACAGTAAGATCGTTTCTTTCGAAAAAATTGAAGCGGGTTCCATCAATGATGAAGAAGAGGACATTAAAGAATAGACAGAATGAAATCTTTATGATATAAATATCGTAGCTTTATTTGTTGCCTAATTGTTTTGGCATATTATGTTAAAGTAGTTTTTTGGAGTTGGAAAGGAACAAAAAATGAAATTTAGAAATAAAAAAGTGAAAACATCAAGAAAAAGTATCGTTGCACCATTTGTAGTAGGGGCAGCCATTGGAACTTTCGCCGGTTTACTATTAGCGAAGAAGCCGGGTGATGAATTGATGGAAGATATCGGCGGCAATTTGGGAAATATCAAGGATAAAGCAAAAGATGCTTATGACAACAAAGAAGAGATTATAGAAAATATCAGCCGAAATATCAAGAAAATCACACAGACGGAAGTTAAGAATTTTGTCGAGCCGAAATACTATGCGAAAGAGTTTGATGAGAATGGAAATATTAAAGAAAAAGTAAGCAATTTTGCTGAGGATGTCGTTGAATTTGCAGACGATGATTTTCAAGCAACGAAAAAAGCGGCGGCTCGTGCAATGCGAGACGGAAAAGACAAAGTCGGTGATTTTGTTGAAGATGTCGCGGATGAAGTGGAAGAAGGATTCGGCGCTGCGAAGAAAACTGTTGAGCGGGCGGTTCGTGATGGAAAAAATACGGCGGGAGATTTTATTGAAGATTTGACGGATGACTCGGATAATAAGTTGAACGAGGCGAAAAAAGCGGTTGAAAGAACGGTAAGAGACGGAAAAGACAAAGTCGGCGATGTGGTTGAAGATACGGCGGATCAATCGAAAAGCAAATTTAAAAAAGCGAAAAAAGCGGTTGAGCGCGCTGCGAGAGATGGAAAAGACAAAGTAAAAGATGCGGTTGAAGATTTGGTCGATAAGGTGAAAAATTAGCGACAGAAAGGAGTCTTTCTATGATATGGGAAGTAGGCATACTGCTGATAGGCATAGGGATTTTGATACTTTGTATATTTACAGCGACAACCATACGAGATATCGGTGCTTCCATCAAGCGTATCGATCGAATATTGACCGATAAGGATGGTGAAATTGAAACCATCATCAATAATGCGGCAAGTATATCGACGGAAGTGGACGGAATTGTTGCCAATGTAAATAAGGTTACGAATGTTGCCGGAATTGTGGGCTCCGTTTCGGCGGGAATCGCGAGTATTTTTGGAAAAGGCGATGAAACCGATGATATTTATTCGTCCGGTCGTGATTTCAGTGACGACATCGATGATATGGAAGATTTGGAGAAGATATTTGAGGAAGCTCAAAATAAATAGTTCAAAATTTTTTAGGAGATTTTATGGGAAATATAAATATTGACGCAATGAATAGCGCCAATGATTTTACAATCAATGTAAATGGTGAAATTGACTTAAATACGGTCGAAGTCTTGGAAAAAGCTCTCAACGAAGCTTTTCAACAAAAAAAAGATGTCATTATTGACATGGCAAATGTTAGATTTATTGATTCAACGGGTATAGGTCTATTAGTGCAGACCTATAAAAAATTAAAGCAAATGGGAAATAAAATTACCATCCTTAATGCGCAAGAGAACGTAAGAAAGGTATTTAGAATCACCTGTCTTGAGGATACATTCAACATGGGGGTATAAAAGTGATAAATATGGATCAAAAAAATCTAATTAAAATGACAGTACCGACGGATTCGGCAAATATTTCCGTAGTGAGAATGACCGCATCTTCTATAGCAAATCGTATAGGATTTAATATTGAAGAGATTGATGATGTCAAAATTGCCGTTTCAGAAGCGTGTACGAATGTTATCAAACATTCAAAGGTGTCGAGCTTCGATTTGTTTTTCGGACAAGGAAGCAACTTTATTGAAATTGAAATTAAAGATACCGGCGTAGGCTACAATTTTTCAAGCTTGAAAGACCCCGAGTTTTGCGGTGAGAGAGAATGTGGCGGATTGGGCATCTACATTATAAAAATGTTGATGGATGATGTAGTGATTCAATCGGAGTTGGATAAAGGAACCACCATTTACATGAAAAAAGAAATGGGGAGAGAGGATTGATTGATGTCAAATGGTTCTAAAAATAAAAAGGAACTTTTTGTAAATCAAGAATTCAAGGATTACGATACAAAAGAACTTTTTGCGTTGTTTGCGAGCGGGCACGATCGCGAAGTCAGAAATGAAATCGTAAGTAGAAATATATATATTGCTGAACTGTTATCAAAAAGATATACCGGCAAGGGAATAGAATATGATGATATTTTTCAAATTGCATCGTTGGCGTTGATTTATGCGGTGGAGCGATTTGACATAAACAAAGGATATGAATTTTCCAGTTTTGCAACGCCGACCATCGTAGGAGAAATCAAAAGATATTTTCGTGATAAAGGTTGGGCAATAAAAGTTCCGAGAAAAACTCAAGAGCTTGCACTGAAGATAAACGATGCAAAAGAAGCGTTGCAGTCGGAGCTTGGTCATGTGCCGAAAGTGAAAGACATCGCAAGATATCTTAAATCCACGGATGAGGAAGTAATGGAAGCGATGGAAGCGTCGCAGTTATTTAGTATTCGTAGCTTGGACTTGATAAAAGAGAATAATGACAATGATTCGTCGATGAGTTTTTCGGATATTCTGGGAAAGGAAGACCAGAGTTTTGCGGACATTGAAAACATAGATTTTGTAAATCGGTTTATCGAGAAGTTGAGCGAACCGGAGCAAAAGATAGTGATTGGACGATTTTTTGAAAATAAAACGCAGGTTGTGATTGCGGAAGAATTGGAGCTTTCACAAATGACGATTTCAAGAATTGAAAAAAAAGTTATCCAAAAACTGAAGGAAGAATATTACAAAACTATGGATTGATTATCAAGGAAGAATAGAGCAGTAAATGTAGAGCTGTTGCGGAATGAAAATTTTATTTTGCAGCAGCTGCTTTTTTATATTCAGTCGATTAGGCAATAAAAATTATAAATCTGGGTGAAAAATGGCTGCTCCTATGAGTGTGCCATTTTTCATGAAAATTAAAAGAGACTTTCAACTAGATAAGTCTGTCTAAGTATTGAAGAAGATAGGTCTTCATTCGAAAAATAACAAGAACTCTCGTTTCATCTTCCAAAACCAAAACGGTATCGCCCGATTGGTCAATCGATTGTTGATGAGTCTTTAATACTTCTGTGGCTTCGGCAAAATGTTTTTCATTTAAATTGAGATTTTGAATATTCATAGGCACTCCTTGCAGATTGATAGTAAAATTATATCATAAATCATATTTACAAGGAAAGAAAATCGCGAGGCGGAAAGGATTTTTATAATTTGTTTCATTTTTTGTGCGAAGGATTTTTAATTCTAAATTCAGGTAAAAAATTGTAAAAAATTGTATGTTTTTCGGGCTTTTTTCGTCAAGATGTGATAAAATTAATTGTAGCTATGTGTCTTTTACGAAATGAAATGATATGGCTTGAATATTAAAGTGCAAAGCTTTCTCTCTGCAAGCGTTTAGGAATTATATTTGTTTTTTTGCGGATGCTTTCACTAATAAATTTTATATAAAGAGAGGTAATTGGTTTGGGATTTTTGGATAATTTTCTATCAAAAAGATATTTGAACAAATTAGGCAAAGAGGTGGAGCTTATCAATCAGCTCGAGCCTCAAATGGAAAAGCTTTCGGATGAAGAGCTTAGACAAAAGACGGTGGAATTTAAGGAGCGAATTGCGAATGGCGCAACGACCGATGAATTGTTGGTTGAAGCTTTTGCGGTTTGTCGTGAAGGGGCGAAGCGTTCTTTGGGGATGAGACATTATGATGTTCAGTTGCTCGGAGGGATTGTACTTCACAAAGGAAAAATCGCGGAGATGAGAACGGGTGAAGGGAAGACATTGGTTGCGACTTTGCCGGTTTATTTGAATGCGCTTGAAGGAAAAGGAGTTCATGTCGTTACGGTCAACGATTATTTGGCGAAGCGTGACGCCGAGTGGATGGGAAAACTGTACAGCTTTCTCGGATTGACAACGGGTGTAATTATTCACGGACTGGACAATGACCAGCGAAGAGCGGCTTATAATGCGGATATTACTTACGGAACCAACAATGAATACGGTTTTGACTATCTGCGAGACAATATGGTCATTTTTAAGCATCAGATGGTGCAGCGACCGCTCAACTATGCGATTGTCGATGAGGTGGACTCGATTTTGGTCGATGAGGCGAGAACGCCGCTTATCATTTCCGGTCAGGGTGATAAGTCCACATCGCTTTACACACAGGCGAATACTTTTATTTTAGGATTGAATGCCGAAACGGATTATAAGATTGATGAAAAAGAAAATGCGTCCACTTTGACGGATGAAGGACTTGAAAAAGCGGAAAAATTCTTCGGCGTTGAAAGTATGACGGATATTGAGAATATGGAAATCTACCACCATGTGAATCAGGCGCTTCGTGCGAACACTTTGATGAAACTGGATGTGGATTATGTTGTCAAAGACGGCGAAATTGTTATCGTTGACGAATTTACGGGTCGTTTGATGTTCGGTCGTCGTTATTCGGAAGGATTGCATCAGGCGATTGAGGCGAAGGAAGGTCTTGTTGTTCAAAGAGAATCCAAGACGCTTGCAACGATTACATTCCAAAATTACTTCCGAATGTATCGGAAGTTGTCGGGTATGACGGGTACGGCGAAGACGGAAGAGGATGAATTCCGAGCGATTTATAAGATGGATGTCGTTCAGATTCCAACGAATAAACCGATTCAGCGACAGGATTTGAACGATGCGGTATATAAGAGTGAAAGTGCAAAGTATAAAGCGGTTGTAGAATCCGTTTCTGAAATTCACAAAACGGGTCAGCCGATATTGATTGGTACAATCTCTATTGAAAATTCGGAAATGCTTTCGGGATTGCTTAAAAAACAAGGAATCAAGCATGAGGTTCTCAATGCGAAGAACCATGAAAAAGAGGCGGAGATTGTCGCGCAGGCGGGACGATTCGGTCAGGTTACGATTGCGACGAATATGGCGGGTCGTGGTACGGACATTATTTTGGGTGGAAATCCGGAATTTATGACGAATCGTGAAATGAAGAAACTCGGCTACGAGGATCATTTGATTGCTTTGGCAAGCGGATTCGGAGCGACGGACGATCAGGAAGTGCTGGATGCTCGAACTAAATATCAAGAAATTTTAGCGGAAAAGAAAAAAGAATTGGAGCCGGAGCAAAAGAAAGTTGTTGAAGTGGGCGGCTTGGCAATCATCGGTACGGAAAGACATGAGTCCAGACGAATCGACAACCAGCTTAGAGGTCGTTCCGGGCGACAGGGTGACCCGGGCGAAACGAGATTCTTTATTTCGCTTGAAGACGAGTTGATGCGATTGTTCGGCTCGGAGCGTATTCAATCCGTCGTTGAGAAAATCGGAATGGAAGAGGACGATGCGATTGAGGCGGGTGTTCTTTCAAAATCGATTGAGAATGCGCAAAAGCGTGTGGAAGGCAAGAACTTTGGAATTCGTAAGACCGTTCTTCAATACGACGATGTTATGAATAAGCAAAGAGAAATTATCTATAATGAGCGTCGTAGAGTTCTGGAAGGAGAGAATCTTCAATCTGAAATTATCGCAATGATTGATTCGCTTGCGGAAAAAGCATTGAATAAATATCTTCCTGAAAATGGAGAGATTGACTTGGAAGGATTGAATGATCGATTGAAATATTTATTCTCTTTGGGCATCAATGTGGAAGACGAGTCGGAAATAAAAGATGTTTCTGAGTTCAAAAAGAATATCAAGTCAGCGGTTGAGCAGATTTACGAGTTGAAACAAAAAATGCTTCCGGAAGAAGAATTCAGAGAGCTTGAGCGAGTGATTTTGCTTCAAGTCGTGGATAGCAAATGGATGGATCATATCGATGCGATGGATCAGTTGAGAAAGGGTATCGGACTTCGATCCATTGCGCAGGAGAATCCGGTCATTGCATATCAGCAGGAAGGTTTTGATATGTTTGACTCAATGAATGAGAGTATTCAGGAAGACACCGTTCGCTATTTGATGAACTTCCAGATTCGAGAAGAACAACCACAGCGCGTGGAGCGTAAGCAGGTGGTGAATATTGATAATACCAGAGAGACTATCGATAATGCGATGGAGCAAAAACCGCAGCAGGCTGTGAGAGAAAATAAGCCGAAGCGTAATGACCCATGTCCTTGCGGAAGCGGTAAAAAATATAAGAATTGTCATGGCAAGGGAGAATAAGATGCTGAATATTGTAGAGCACCGAAATAAGATTGAAGAAATCTTGCGCGGCATCGACGAAGTGCGAGGTTCTCTTTGACTTAGAAGCATTGGAAGATGAAAAAATAGAAATCCTGCAGGAGATTCAAGCGGATCCGAATATTTGGCAGGATGCAAAGAAGAGTAAAGATTTGATGAAGCGCTCGAAGGAGATTGAAGATGTGTTGGAATCTTTTTATCAAGCCGAGCGCGATGCCGAAGATTTGCAGGAGCTTTTTCTAATCGCTCAGGAAGATGAGTCGATGGAAAAGGATTTGGAAAAAGAAATTGCATTGCAACTTAGGAAAATTGATGAGCTGAAATTGGAAACGATGTTGGATGGGCCTTATGATAATTTGAATGTGATTCTGTCCATTCATGCCGGTTCTGGCGGGTTGGATGCGCAGGATTGGGCTCAGATGTTGCTGCGAATGTATTTGCGTTTTGCTTCGGACAACGGCTTTAAGGCTAATCAGCTCGATATCAATGCGGATCCGGCAGCCGGAATCAAGTCGGTTACGCTGCAAATCGAGGGCAAAAATGCGTACGGATTTTTGAAAGCGGAAAAGGGAGTTCACCGAATTGTTCGCATTTCACCATTTGACCCGTCTGGCAAACGCCATACTTCTTTTGCATCGGTGGATATTATTCCGGAGCTGGATGATTCGACCGAGGTGGAAATTCGGCCGCAGGATTTACGCATCGACACTTATCGGGCGAGCGGCGCCGGCGGACAGCATGTCAATAAGACGGAATCGGCCGTTCGAATCACGCATTTGCCGACGAATATCGTCGTTCAGAGCCAGAGTGAGCGCTCACAGCTAATTAACAAAGATATGGCGATGAAGATGCTTAAAGGAAAATTAGTGGAGCTCAAGGAGCAGGAAAACAAAGAAAAGATTGAAGATTTGCAGGGAGAATACAGCCAAATCGGCTGGGGAAGTCAAATCAGAAGTTATGTTTTTCAGCCCTATACTCTAGTGAAAGATCATCGAACGGGATTTGAAATCGGAAATATTACACAGGTAATCGATGGAGAGATTATGCCGTTTATTTTGGCTTATTTGAAAGAGCAGAAGCAAAAGGGCAAGGATGAATAATGAATTTCTTTATGAAAGAAGCGATTATGGAAGCATATAAAGCTTACAAAAAAGGAGAAGTGCCGGTCGGATGCGTCATTGAGAAGGACGGACAAATAATCGCGCGCGCGCATAATGAAGTGGAGTCTTTGCAAAAGTCGAGCGCTCATGCGGAAATGCTTGCGCTGGAGCGGGCAAATGAATTTTTGGGCGTTTGGCGCTTGGACGGATGCAATCTCTATGTGACATTGGAGCCTTGCACGATGTGTGTCGGTGCCATTATAAACGCTCGAATACAGACAATTCATATCGGCGCGAGGGATGTCGAAAGAGGTGCGGTCATCAGCAAAGTGCCCATTATTTCGGACAATACGATTCCTTGTAAGACTGATGCTGTCGTATATGATGAGCCGGTTTGCTCATATATCATGAGCCGATTTTTTAGAGAGTTGAGAAGGGGAAGAATACAAAAAGCTTCCGATAGATTAGGAGAAAAATGATAAAAGCGGATTTGCACATGCATACGAGATATTCAGATGGATATGATTCAGTGGACGAATTGATTTCGGAATGTGTGAAAGAGGGGTTGACACATATTGCGATAACGGATCATGATAATTTGTTAGGATACGATGAGAAGAAAATGAAAGCGGAGAAAGCGGGCTTAAAAATCATCAAATCGTTGGAGATTTCTGCAAAAGATTACGAATCCGGAAAAAAAGTTCATGTACTCGGTTATAATATTCAGGATGACTATCCGATTCGAAAAATCTGTGACCCGATAAAACGCAGCCGCAACGACAAAGCATACAAAGAAGTTCTGGCGTTGCAGTCGCTCGGTTATCAAATTGATTATGATGAATTGTATGAATATGCGCGAGGATATATTTTCAAGTTTCACTGGTATGAATTTTTATTTAATACCGGACAGACGGAAGCTTTTTTTCCGCAGGTGAATGAAAAATATTTTAAGAACGACGGAAAATTTGTCTATGGGGTGGAGTATGTCGATGTTAAAAAAGCGGTTCAGTCGATTCGGGAGGCCGGAGGATATGCGGTAATAGCTCATCCGAACCAGCAAAACAACATCGATACGGTGGATAGAGTGGTGAAGTACGGATTAAACGGTATTGAGCTCAATCACCGTTCCAATAGCGAAGAATATAAAAAAATAATTAGAGAGTATGCGAAAAAATACAATCTGTTCCTCACCGGCGGCTCGGATTATCATGGCCAATTTGACAGAGCGCCGGTAAGAGTCGGTTCACAGATGAGTGATGAGAGTGGGCTTGTAATATTTGAATGAGGGAGGAAATATGGATAAATTGAATGCAAGAGCGCAGAAGATGAGCAGCGAGCGAATAAATGAGCTCTTGGATGAGAACGAGAGTTTAAAAGCAATCGTATCCGATTATTCAGAGCTTAAGAAATTTGCGGAAGAAGTTGTTGAAAAACACAATGTACTCGTTACGGAATATAAATCAAAACAAAATGAGTTGACGGAGCTTCGTGAAAGCGAACAAAAACTTCGAGATGAAAATAAACAAAAAGACGAAGAAATTACGAGATTAAAAGAACTATCGAGCAAGCTGGAGCAGCGACTGGTTGATTTTCAAAATCACATCAACAGTTTGTTGGATCGCTTTCAGGCGATGGACGAACAAAACAAAAAACATGAAGCGACGATTTCAAGTTTGGAGCGCTATATCGAAATCATGGATACCGCACCGAAATATATAAAAAATGAAAGAGGAGCGGGACGAAAGAAAAAATATACGCAAGAACAAATTGATTTTGTTGTGGATTCACGAACCAACGGAGTGGATTATGAGACCATCATGATTCAGGCAAATGAAAAGTTTCCAAATCGTGAATGGACAGTCAAAGAGATAAAATATATTTTCAGCAGATATAAAGTACTTTAAGGTTTCACATGAAACATCGGTTATGTAAGGAGAAGTAACATGGAAAAATCGAAAGTATATTTTACGGATTATTATTCCATCGGCAAGAATGATAATCTATCCGTAAAAATCAAAAGGCTTTGTGATAAAGCCGGATTTGGAAATCTCATTGAAGAAAATAATTTGGTGGCGGTTAAACTTCATTTCGGAGAAAAAGGAAATATCACTTATTTGCATCCGGTCAATGTAAGACAGGTGGTCGATAAAGTCAAAGAATATGGAGGCAAACCGTTTTTAACGGATACGAATACTCTGTATTCCGGAAGCAGAACCAATACGGTGGATCATATCCAATCCGCGATTGAAAACGGATTTTCTTATTCCGTTGTCGGCGCACCGATTGTGATTGCGGATGGACTTTACAGTAAAAACTCCGTAGATGTCAAAGTAAATTTGAAGCATTACGAAGATGTAAAAATTGGCGGAGAAATTTATAATGCCGATGCGATGGTGGTTATTTCTCATTTCAAAGGACATGGTATGGCGGGATTCGGCGGTGTGCTCAAAAATTTGGCGATGGGTTGTGCAACAGCGCCCGGAAAACAGATGCAGCATTCCGATGTGTTGCCGACCGTCAATCCGGATGAATGCATCGGATGTCGCCGTTGTTACTCCGGGTGTCGAGTGAAGGCGATTGAAATGGTCGATAAGGTAGCCGTCATCAATCATGATATCTGTTACGGATGTGGCGAGTGCGTCACGGTTTGTCCAACCAGAGCAATCGATGTTGAATGGGAAACCGAAAGTGATGTTTTTGTGGAGAAGATGGCGGAATATGCTTTCGGCTCGATTCAAAATAAAAAAGGAAAAGTCGGATTCATCACTTTTGTCACCAATATTACTCCGATGTGTGATTGTGCGGGATTTTCCGGAAGACCGATTACAAATGATATCGGTGTATTGGCGAGTCTTGATCCCGTTGCCTTGGAGCAAGCCTGCATGGATTTGGTCAAAGAATCCGTCGGTGGACACAATCCTTTCGACGAAATTCATCCGCATGTTCGTGCCGAGCATATTATTGAATATGCCGAACAAATCGGAATGGGAAATCGAGAATACGATTTGGTGAAAATATAGGATTATAAAATCAAAAAGTTTGAAAGAGATTTGTAAACAAGAGCATGGCGAAGGTCATGCTTTTTTGTAGGCAAAACAAAATTCAAATTGCGATGGAGAAATTAAAAAAGCAAATATGAAATCCATATCAAAACCTACAAATAAAAATCAAAATTCAAAACTAAAATTACAAAACCGGATGACAATATGGAAATCTTGAGATTAAATCCATCCAAACTTCTTTTCAAAAAATTTTTCTTGAGTCTCCTATATAATAGGAAGCTACACAATTTATCGTTTTGAATTTTTTTGTTTATTAAGATTTGGAAATGAAATTTCTTTATACAAATTAGGTATTATCACATTGAAGAGAAGATGTCTTCAAGTCTAAGTTGATTTAAGGCAAATATCTTTTGAACGCTCGCACAGTTTCTTATCTTGAATAACTTACAGCGGACGACAATTATCTTATTGGATTAGTAAGCATTAAAATTTATGTCGGCAAATCAGCGGTTTGGAAAAATTGAATCGTTTCACATAAATAACTTTTGGAATACGATATAACGCTTGAATTTACTTCAAAAATTTAACTTTTTTGTAACCAATTTTTGAATCTGTTAGGATATAATAGATTAGGTGGAAGGAGGGATTATTATTTCAACACAGGAAAAACCTCTAATAGAAATTAAACATGTACGAAAAGTGTATCGTATGGGGGAAGAACGAGTAGTTGCATTAGATGATATCAGTCTCGATATTTTTCGAGGTGAAATAATTTGTTTTCTGGGAAAATCAGGTTCCGGTAAATCAACTTTTTTGAATATGGTAGCCGGGCTTGAAAAACCGACCAAAGGAGAAATTATTATCGGAGGCGTACCGCTCCATAAGTTGACGGAAGAACAGGTTACGATGTTTCGACAAAAAAACATCGGATTTATTTTTCAGGCTTACAACTTATTACCGATGCTTACAGCACTGGAGAATGTGGAATATCCGTTGGTGCTTAGAGGGATGGATAAAAAAAGAAGAATACAGAGGGCGAAAATTGCCTTAGATGAAGTCGGATTGAAAGGTTATGAAAATCGAAAGCCGAATCAAATGTCGGGAGGACAACAGCAAAGAGTCGGTATTGCAAGAGCAATTGCCGTTGACCCGAAAATTATTTTTGCCGATGAACCGACCGGAAATTTGGATTCCAAAACGACGGAAATGGTTATGAATCTGATTATTGATAGAGTTCATGCTAAAGAGCAGACGATGATATTGGTCACGCATGATAATTCGATTGCGCAATATGCCGACCGTATCGTGACGGTCAAGGACGGAAATATCATCAATATCCAGAGCAGAGAAGAATTTAATCCGCATGAAGAAATAGCCGACAGTTAAAAAATGGTTCAGGAAGAATGTTTCAAGAGAATGAGATTGAAAAGCTATACCATTGAGCGAATAGCTTGTAGAAGAAAGAATAGAATCGGAACAGGAAGAAAAATTATAATGAAAAACTTAAAATTAAAATACGAAACTAAAATCAATAACAAATAGAAGATTCAGAGAGGGATAATATGAAAAACAAAATTTTGTCAGCGCTAATGACAATGATGGTAATCGTAGGGCTTTTTGCTCCTATGGAAAGTTATGCAGATAATAGTCATATACGAGTGGATGCACAATTTACCAGTGGATATACTCAAGGTCAAACAGAAGCAACTTTAAAAGCTACCGTTACAAATACAACGGATAAACCAATTACAGATATTACAGTTAGAGTGGACTCAGGTCAAATGCCCTCTGGAGCAAATGGGATTAAGCCATCGGGTTCAATTAAAACTTCTCTTGATGGGAAAGAAACAAAAGAATTTCTTTGGACGATTGATATTACCGGTGCAACTTTGGGGCAGGACTACAGATTTGAAGTGAGTGCAACTTGGAGCAATTATATTGCTTATGATACAAGTACACTCAAGGTAGAACCATCCATCGATGAAAACGAAGGGAAACCGAATTTACCGAATCCATCGAACAATGAGCCGAATTTTAATGTGCAATCCAAATTGGAAGTAATTGCTCCATCGGGTGGATTAAACAGCGGAACAACCAACAGTATTCAGTTGAAAGTCACAAATAACGGAAATGCGCGATTCAGCAATGTGGTTGCGAGCATTACACCCGGTGAAAAAATGACTTTGAAAAATGCTTCTCTGGAGCAAAGAATAGGAAATATTGAGCGAAATGAAACCGGAATCGCAAGTTTTCCGGTGCATATTGATTCGACGCATACCGGAGGAAATATTCCGATTACCTTTACGGTCAAAGGAACAGACCCGACCGGAAAAGAAGCGACTTTTGCAATTACGGAATATGTAACGGTGAATGCAGGGACATCTCAGGTGGATAAGCTTGAGATTATCAATATCCAAAATCCGCAGTCGGTAGCGATGGACCAAACCTTCAGTTTGAAGTTTGCGGTAAGAAATAATTCTTCCGAAACGGCGAAGAATATCAAGGTAACGGTTGAGCCGACAGCACCGATTGTGAATAAATCCAAAAATATTTATATTATTACACTTGCCGGCGGAGAATCCAAAGCATTCGACATTCAACTGTTTGCTGCCGGAAATGCAGAAGTTCAATCACAGAACTATCCGATAAAAATAACTGCGGAAACGACGGATAAAGAGCCGATTGGAATCAGCCAATACGCCGGCGTGTTTGTCAATGGGGATAATAAAACGAAAACCGTACCGCAAATCATTATCACGAATTACACTTACGGCGGTTCATCCGTTGTTGCGAATGAAGTTTTTCCGTTGTCATTGGTACTCAAAAATACGAACTCGAGTCAGACTTTGAGAAATATCAAAGTTTCGCTGACTGCTGATGAAGGAATTTTTATTCCGCACAACTCCAGCAACTCTTTTTATATTGATAAAATCGGAGCAAATGCTTCGATTCGAAAAACTATCGAACTGATGACGAAACCGGATGCCCCGGAAAAAACCGTATCCATCAATGTCGATATGAGCTATGAAGACAGCAAAGGAAATCCGGTAACTGTCAAGGATATTATTTCGGTTCCGGTGATTCAGCAACGAAAAATCGTCATTGATGATGTGAATCCGATTGATCCGATTTTTCAAGGTGAAGATTCCAATATCAGTGTGCAATATTATAATATGGGAAAAAGTACGCTCAACAATTTGGTAATCACGGCGGAAAGTGAACAATTGAAATTTACTCAAAATCCGAAGTCTTTTATCGGTAAGTTTGAGCCGGGCAAATCGGGAAGTTACGATTTTACTTTTGTTGCGGATAAAACCGGTGAAGTAAAAGGGAAATTGTTGATTACTTTTGAGGACTCCAACGGAAAAGAAGTCAAAATGGATAAGCCGTTTACTTTTATGGTCGAAGAACCTATTGCACCACCTGAAAACGAAATGATTAATGAAATTCCCGAGCCGGAAAAAGGCGGAAAGATGAAAAAGGTTTTGATTGGAGCAGGCGTGGTTACTGCTATCGTTGTTGCCGGCATCGTGATTAAGAAAATAAGAAAAAAGAAATTTGATGACAGCCTTGATATTGGAAATGAATAGGCAGGTGAGATATGAATTTTTCAGATATACTTCTTATGGGATTGAAAAATCTCTTGCGCAGAAAAACCAGAAGTATTCTCGCCATTACGGGAGTAGTCATCGGAACGGCGGCTATTACCGTGATGATGTCTCTTGGTTTCGGTTTGAGTCAAGGATTTGAGGATCGTATCAAAACTTGGGGAAACTTACACACGATTGAATTGTATGCGGGTGGAGGTTTTGTCGAGCCGGGGAAACAAAAAAAGAAAGAGGCGAAGTTAAACGATAAGAGCATCAAAGAGATTGAAAAAATTCCTTATGTGACCGCTATCACGCCGGAAATTTCAACAAATATGAAAGTGGCGGTTGGAAAATATATCAGTGATGTTCGGATTATCGGTTTGAGCGCGGACTTTTTTGAAAAAACGAATCCTGAAATGGAAGAGGGACGAGTTTTGAAAAAAAGTGACAAAATGGGTGTGGTTTTTGGAAAATCCGCAGCAAAATGGCTATACAATCCGATGGGGAAAAATCGTCACTATGAAGAAGAAAAAGTACCGGTTAAGATTGTAAACGCTAATATAAAACTAACGGCGGACAGCAGTTATGGCGAACGCCCCGGTCTATTTAACGAAAATGATAAGCCTAAAGACGAGAATGGAAATCCGATTAACTATACCATCTATGATGCAAAAGGAATCGGCTTGCTAAAAAGTGAAAACGGAGAATACAGTTACAGCATCATAATGAATATTGATGATGTAAAAAACTTGATAAAAGAGCGAGCGAAGGAAGAAGGGCGAAAAGAGTCTTTCGGCGGCCGCAACAATTCCGACTATGAGCAGGCGAAAGTTTATGTAGAAGAAACAAGCAAGGTTGTTGAGGTTACAAAGGCGCTGAAGGATCTGGGCTATATGACTTTCTCGCTGATCGACGAAATTGACCAGCTGAAACAGCAAATGAATATTATTCAAGCTGTGCTTGGTGGAATCGGTGCGATATCTTTATTGGTTGCGGCGCTTGGAATCACGAATACGATGATTATGTCGATTTATGAACGAACAAAAGAAATCGGAATCATGAAGGTGATTGGAGCAAATATAAAAGACATTCGAAAATTATTTTTGATTGAAGCGGCATCCATCGGTTTTTTCGGCGGGCTTGTCGGATTGGCGGTGAGTTTTACACTTTCGTATTTAGCAAATCTTTTTTTAGGAGAATTGTTCTTAGCGAGTATGGGAATGGAAGAGGGAGCAAAAATTTCGATTATTCCTTGGTTCCTTGCTTTAGGGAGCTTGGCTTTTTCTACGAGTATCGGGATTTTAGCAGGTTATTTACCGGCAAATCGTGCGATGAAACTTTCCGCTTTGGAAAGTTTGCGAAACGAATAAATTATTTTTACGAAAACCATTTACAAAAACTCAAAATGGAGTTATGATATAAACAAATATTTGTCTTCGGGGCAGGGTGAAATTCCCGACCGGTGGTTACAGTCCACGAGCCTATGGCTGAACTTGTGAAATTCAAGTACCGACAGTAAAGTCTGGATGAGAGAAGATATGCATTATCGACCCTTTAGGTCGGATTGTTGAACTCAAAAATCGGAGCCCTGAAATCTGGGCTCTTTTTTTGTGGCATATCCGAAGACTACAAAGGAGGCTATCATGCAAACACAAATCAAAACAGGATATAATAGAGAAAGGACCATTCAATTGTCAAAAGCAAATTACTTAACCAAAACGGCAATTCTATCCGCAATCGCATATATTGTGATGCTGTTTGAAATGCCGCTGCCATTTGCTCCGTCATTTTTGAAAATGGATTTCAGTGATATTCCGGCTCTAATCGGTGCTTTTGCGATGGGACCTTTAGCAGGAGTACTCATTGAGCTGGTGAAAAATATTTTGAAGGTGATGACAAGCACGAGAACTTTCGGTGTTGGGGAGCTTGGTAATTTTTTGGTAGGAGCATCTTTCGTTTTTACAGCCGGGATTATTTATCGTACAAAAAAGGATAAAAAAACGGCATTGATTGCATGTTTGAGCGCAACGATTGTAATGACGGCTGTCGCTATGGGATTTAATAATTTTATTTTGATTCCTGCATTATCGAAAGTGATGCCGATTGATTCTATTATCGCGATGGGTTCTGCTGTGACAGGGAAGATTCACGATGTTCCCACTTTGGTTTTATACGGAATAACACCGTTTAATTTGTTTAAAGGAATTGTGATTTCGATTGCAACGATGTTGTTGTATAATGGTGTAAAACCGTTGTTGAAGGTTTAATCGTTTTGAAGTCAAAAATAAAGACAACTATCATATTGAGATTTTTACCAACAAAAAGGTGGACGCAAAGTCCACCTTTTTGTTGGTTTTTATAATGCCTGAATACTAATCCAATTTCCAAACGGGAATACAAGCTCCTTTTGTAACATCTTCGATAACTTTTGCCGTATCGTCTTGACGGAATGCTTCTACAACTTTTTTATAAGAATCAATGTCTTTATCACCTGCACGAGATACGATAATGTTGATATAAGGTTTTGATGTTGAAGTCAGTTTCTCCAGGAAAATTGCATCCGATGGAGGATTCAACTCGGCATCCACCGCAATTCCGCCGTTGATGATGGCAGCCGCAACATCCGGTAGAGAACGAGCGGTTTGAGAAGCGTCCAATTCTGAAATTTTAAGATTGAGCGGATTTTCAATAATATCATTTACTGTAGGTGTATCGCCTTTCGCGGGATCCACCTTGATAAGTTCCGCTGATTGAAGAAGCAATAAAGCGCGTCCGCCGTTGGTTGGGTCGTTCGGAATGGCAATGGTATCCCCTTCTTTTATTTCGGATACATCTTGTATCTTTTGTGAATAGATTCCAAGTGGAGAAATAAAGGTTTCTCCGATAACGGTCAAGTCGGAATTTCTCTCTTTGTTATAGCTGTCCAAGAAGATATAGTGCTGGAAAGCATTCAAATCGATATCTCCATTTGCCAAAGCGTCATTCGGTTGATTGTAATCGGTAAAGACGACAATATCCAATTCGATATTATCTTTAGCCACTTTTTCTTTGACGAATTTCCAAATTTCTTCTTCGTTGGTTCCGACAACACCGATTTTTATTTTCGTCGGCTCTGATTTTTGATTGGAAGAATCATTTGTTGGGTTTGAATCTGTTTTTGTTCCGCAAGATGTCAAAATAAATAATGCGGCAAGCAAAGTGATACATAGCTTAATTGTTTTTTTCATGTTGTTCCCTTTCCGGATAGAATCCATTGAATTTATCTCATTTCGCGTAGCGAAAAAATGAGTGCGACAATAATGTTGTCTCTAATGTTTGATGAAGCGAATTAAAAGATTGGAAACGGATTGAACGATAAAGACGAGCACTAATATCAAAAGTGTAGCGACAAGGGTGATATCGTCTTTGAATCGATTGTATCCGAAACTGATGGCAACCTTTCCCAGTCCGCCCGCTCCGATAGCTCCCGCCATTGCGGTTAGCCCTATTAAACTGATTATTGTAACCGCTGCAGCTCTTATCAAACCTTCTTTTGCTTCCGACAAATATACATTTGTTATGATGGCGAGCGGAGAGAATCCCATGGATTGTGCCGCTTCAATAACTCCTTTATCGACTTCCGACAAAGCATTTTGAACCTGACGGGCAAAAAACGGAACGGTGCCGGCAACCAATGGTACAATGGCGGCGGTGTTTCCTATGGTGGTTCCAACTATCAATCTTGTAACAGGCGCTATAATAGCCAGCATGATGACAAAAGGAATGGAGCGTCCGATATTGACTATCTTATCTAAAATGTTATGAAGTTTTTGGTTCTCTAAAATTGAGTTTTCCTCCGTTACCGCGAGAGAAATGCCGATGATGATGCCGAAAATGCCTGAAAACAAAGAAGTGATTGCCACCATATAAATCGTAGCTAAAGTTTCTTCAAAAAACATATCTTTTATCTCTATTGCATTTGCAAAAAACGAAAATAGAGTTTGAGTTATGGTGCTCATATTTCACCTCCATTATTCATCATCTGTGCTAAGACCGGGTTTTCAAATTTCAAATCCTCTTCTCCGCTTTTCATGTGTTTCAAAGATTGTTCAGACTTTCGAATCTCTTGATGACTTCGTCGCAAAGATACTTCGCGAAGAGACTTGTCTATGATTTCCACACCGACATTTTGTTCTTTCAGATATTGAAGAGCAGATTTTTTGTCGTTTGTTTTTCCTGAAAAACTGACAACCAAAGAGCCGACAGGGATATCTTGTAAGAATTCGATATTGCCGGAGAGAATATTGGTCATAACATTGAAATTGCTTTGCAAAGTGGAAATAATCGGTTGACTTGTACTTTCACCGACATAAGTGATTCGGGCTAAGATGTCGTCTTCGGAAAGATGAAGTATCGATTTGTGGTTCAGTACTTTTTCCAATGCTGAATCAATTTGGGTCGCTGTATTTATGAAAGCGCGGGTAAGTGGCATCTGCGGATTACTGAACACCTCGACGATGCTTCCTCTTTCAATTATTTTTCCGTTTTCCATTACGGCAACCTTGCTACACACTTCTTTGACGACCTGCATCTCATGTGTAATAATAAGAATAGTTAAGTTTAGTTTTTGGTTCAGTTCTTTCAGAAGCTTTAAAACCTCATCGGTTGTTTGAGGGTCAAGAGCGGAAGTTGCTTCATCACAAAGTAATATTTCAGGATCACTTGCAAGTGCTCTCGCAATTGCCACTCTCTGTTTTTGACCGCCGGATAATTGAGAAGGATAGGCATTTTCTTTCTCCGAGAGCCCGACCAGTTTCAACAGACTTCTCACTTTTTCCGCCTTCGCATTTTTGTTCATTGACATTTGCTTCAATGGAAAGTAGATATTTTCAAAAACGGATTTGGATTTTAGCAGATTAAAATGCTGAAATATCATTCCTATTTTTTTTCTGCGCTCTCGTAATGATTTTTCATCCAGTTTTGTAATATCTTCCCTGTCAATTATAACTTCTCCACGAGTTGGTCTTTGCAGCAAATTTACGGTTCGTATCAATGTGCTTTTTCCGGCTCCGCTGAATCCGACAATACCGTATATATCTCCCTTTTCAACTGTCAAACTCACATTGTCAACAGCTGTGACGATTCGTTCATGAGAATTTTTGTCGGGAGAAGTTGTAAAGCTTTTTTGTTCCGTATGCTCTTCCTTTGCGAATTTCCTATCACAAGATTTTTTAACACCGAAAAAATTTGCTCTCTCTTTTTTTGTATTGAATTGCACTGTAATATTGTTTAATGTAATCACAATTTCACCTCAGAATATAAAAAAGCCTCACCCTTTATTACTAAAGGACGAGGACTTCGTGTTACCACCTTTATTCGTTAAAATATCACTATCTTAACCTCAATCAGTACGGATATAATCTTATACTGTGTTGCTGTAACGGGCAATCCCGTAATGACCTAACTATTCAGCCATTAAGCTCCAAGACCATATTCTGCAAAATATCCCATTGCCTGCTTTCACCTGCTCAGGCTCTCTGATAATGTTTCTTTTTGCGTACTCTTCTCTTCAATGCTTTTATTATTATGCAGATAATTATAGCATGGTAGAAAATATTGTCAAGCCTTTTTGAAAAAATTGTCTTAATTTGCAATAGCAGATTCAAGCCTTTGCCAAAATTAAAGTGAAAATGTGAAGAAATTTCTCGATATTAGCAACCCAGTACTTCGTGAAACAACTTTCGCTGTATGAAATTTGAATTTACAAGTTTATCAAAAGTGTTGTTTATATAAAGTGATTGGAGTATAATATAACTGTCAATTTGTAATTCTTTATTTGTCTTATAACACAGGAACAATCGATTTGATTATAAGACGGAATGGACTCATAAACAGATGGGAGATCAGTATGGGTTGACATGAGAAAATTCAGTTTCAAAAGGAGGTAGAAGTTTGGACAAATTGATTTCTTACAATACATTACAATTGATTGGGCTTGTGGTGGTTGTGATGTATATTGTGGTAGGTTTTGACGATATTATTTGGGATGTTGTAACTTTTTTCAGGAGATTAAAACACCCACGACCGATTCTGGAGATGTCAAAACTGGATGAAATTCCGCCAAAATTATTGGCGGTTGTTATTGGAGCTTGGAAAGAGGATAATGTTTTGGGGGATGTGGTAGATAATATTATTGCGTCGGCGATTTACCCGAAATCTATGTATCACATTTTTTTAGGAGTCTATCCGAATGATGAAAGGACATTGGCTGTTGCGTATGAACTGGCATCAAGGCATAGCAATGTATATGTTATCGTTAATACGAGGCCTGGCCCTACATCAAAGGCTCAAAATATCAACCACACGATTCATCAGGTTCGTAATTTTGAGAGGGAGAAGAATTGGCGTTTTGCTTCCATTACCGTGCACGATGCGGAAGATGTCGTTCATCCTTATGAATTTAAGATGACAAATTATCTTATCGACTATCACAAGGCACTTCAATTTCCGGTCTTTCCATTGGTGCCGATGCCGACATTTCGTAACTTCTTTAAATTTCTAACCTCATCTACTTATGCGGATGAGTTTGCAGAAACACATTTCTATACGATGGTCAATCGTCACAGCATGGGGGCGTTAGTACCTTCGGCGGGAACCGGTTTTGTTTTGTCAAGAGAGATTTTGGATAAGCATGGCAGCCATGGAATATTACCGGTGAACAGTTTGACCGAAGATTATCTATTATCTTGGACATTATTTTCAAAAGGAATACAAATGTATTTTGTCCTCGAGGGAGTTAATCGTGTAGATTATAAGAACAGACAGATTACGGAATTTGTTGCAACACGCTCAATGTTTCCTAACAGCTTTAAGACGGCGGTTAAACAAAAAGCAAGATGGATTCTTGGAATAACTATGCAATCTCTAGGAGTAAAAGATGTAGTCAAAGTAAAAAATGTTTCCTTGGCGGGACGATATTCTCTATACAAGGATCAGAAAGCAAAATATGGAAATCTTTTAGTGCTGATTGGATATCCGGTACTGGCATATTTTATTGCCTCTCTGTTTTTTGACTTGCCGCCGATGTATCCGAAAGAATCACTGGCTTGGAAATTGTGTATTTTTGTCACCTTTATGATGATTGCCAGACAAACTTATCGCGGAATCGCAATTTACAATGTTTACGGAATGCGATCGGTGTTTTTTGCCTGCTTGTTGCCACCGTTCTTGCCAATACGATTATTGTGGGGGAATTTTATCAATTTAGCAGCTACTCTATCCGCATTTAGACAAAAATGGTTCGGAAACCAAAAGAAAGCGACTAAAAGAATTGCTGCACCGAATTCATCGAAGAAGCTTGTATGGGATAAGACCGACCATTCCTTTTTAGAAAAATATATTTTGGAGAGATATCATCGCTCTTTAGGAGATATTCTTTTAGAAAAGAGTTATTTGGATAAGGCGACATTAGCTCGCGCCATCGAGGAGAGCAGGAAAAAGCGAATTCGACTGGGAGATTATCTCGTTCAGTCGAATCTTTTGATGGAAACTCAATTATTGAAAACCTTAGCATCTATCAAGCATGTGCAATATGTTGACCAAAATACATTGGCATATTACCCGATTCAATCCTATCGTAGCGTTTTTGAGGAAAAAACTTTGCGGGAACTATTGGCTTTACCTTTATTGAAAACGAGTGAAGGCTATGTTTTTGCTTTTTGTGAAGAAAGTCCAATCTATGCTCAAAGTATCCTGCGAAACAATTATAGTATTAAAATTACTGCTGTTTTTGCAAGTAGAGAGTTGATTCAATCCGGATTGGAAGAACTGTTTTCGAAAACCGAGCAAAGACCGTATAAAAATGATTTGGTGGAAAAGTTGTATTTTGAAAAAGTGATAGATTATGAGCAGTTTATTATTCTGAACAATTACAGACACCAGTTGGGTTGGTCGGAGATAGATTTGTTGAAATATGCGGGTTTTTTATCTGAGAAGAGTTTTGCGTAGGAAGGATTTTGAACAATCTTAACGCTTATTCTTCATGCTGAAAGAGCATTCAATTGCTCTTGAAAATATTTTTGTAAACATAGAGTTCATCCGTAAATTACGGATTCGGATTTCAAAGAGAAAAGCATCGAAACAATCAGCAACTTTATAATCTATACGATGTAAAGATTGCTTATCCGCGATGCTTTTTTTCTTGACATAAAATTTCCGGAATAATACTATGGTGGCCAATAATAAAAGAGTCCGGAAATAGTGTATAATATTGAAACTTTGTTTGCCTGATAAGAGCGCGGTTTAAGGTATTGAAATCCAAAGATAGTTTCTTGCTTGATTCTAATTTGGATTGTTGAAATCAAATTTGTTTTCATGTTCTTACGAAATTGTTTTGCGTCTTTTTATCAAATGAATGTATGGGGGTATCTCCATCATTTTTCTTGTATCTTTACTGATATATATGGTATGATTTGAGCATAAACTTCATTTAACAGAGGAGAAACGGAGTTTTTTCGCTTGAGTGAATTGTGATAATAAGTAAAATCAAAGTGCCGTCAATTGTTTTGAGAGTTCGGCTTAAACTATGGGAATAAATTTTTGAGAATGGAATTGGAGAATAAATATGAAATGGATTCAAAATCAGTTGATAAAAAATAAGAGAGTGGAAGATCGGGTTCTAAGAAAGAAAAAAGGAGTTATAAAATCAAACCTGGAGCCTGTGCTGGATAATTTGGAAAAACGCATACCGAAAAAAGTGGAAGAAAAAATCAATTTGCTCTTTGAGAAAGCTTTTTATATGGTTTTTGAAAAAGGTACTTCGATTATCGAAAAGACTTACAGCAAAGAAAAAATTCAGATTGAACATATCGTGAGTGATTTTATGATGGATGGAGCACCTAGCCGAAGCGTTATTAAAAGAATGGATAAACCTGCAAAGAAAAGCAGACGATGGGGGAAAAGAATCGCACTTTTGGAAGGCTTGGGATTGGGTTTTCTTGGAATCGGCTTGCCGGATATTCCTATCTTCACCGGAGTTTTATTAAAAGGGATTTATGAAATTGCTTGGAGTTACGGTTTCAATTATAATCTATACGAAGAACAAATTTATATTCTGAAGTTAATACGGGCAGCTCTTGCAACAGATACACAGCGTCTGATTCTAAGTGATGAATTGGATCGATATGGCAGAACAATTGATAGTCAAAAATGGCATGGCTCGCTTGATAGCGAAATAAAAACAACTGCAAAATCTCTTTCTCAAGAATTGCTTGTGGCAAAATTTATACAAGGGCTCCCTGTGGTCGGTGTTGCCGGAGCAATTTTCAATCACAGCACATATAAAAAAATATCGGACTACGCTTTGGTCAAGTATAAAAAGCGATTTTATGAAAAAAAACAGCAAAAAAAGACCTCAATCGAGGTCTTGTAGTCGGCTTATGATCGCCGCTGTTTCACATGCTCTTTAATTTTATCAAATGTTTCTGTGCTGATTACATGCTCAATTCGACAAGCATCAGCCATAGCAACTTCCGGAGTAACACCAATTGCAATCAGATATTCACCAATTAAAACATGACGCTCATAAACAGATTCTGCTATTTGGTGTCCTTCTTCCGTAAGTTCAATAAGTCCGCCGGTATCTACCTTGATAAGATTTTTTTGACGGAGTGCTTTCATTGCATTACTTACACTTGGCTTTGAAAAACCCAGCTCATTGGCAATATCAATCGAACGAACATAGCCATTTCGAAGTTTTAACACTAGTATGGTTTCCAAATAATTTTCTGCGGATTCCTGAATTTTCAAGTTAGCACCTCCATTCCTAAATATATGTTATCAAATTAGACATGATTTTGCAAGTCTTATCTACTCGAGAGAATCTCATTATAGTTGGTTGATTTTTAGTTTGAACTACCAACATAATTTGATTCTCTATTTTATTTCTTGGAATTATTTTTTGTATTTCGTAGAATTTATTCGCTGATATTTTATATACCATTCAAGAAATTGAATTCTCGTTCCATAACTTCATTTTTCGTGTTAATCCGATTTGTAATACTAAAATGTAATAGAATATATAAGTTAGGAATCCTCTTAAAATATTCGTCAAATATAAGGAAAATGACATCATTCAAAAACACGCAAAAATTTATTTTTGAATCTCAAGAAATATATTATTTGAATTTTGACCAAAGTATTACAATGACACAATTACAAATTGGAGAAGAACTAAAAAATTCAAAAACCTTACAAAGGTTTCGTTCTACAACTATTATATACACTTTTAGAGAGAAAAAATTTAGTGCATCTTTATAAACGAAAAGAGAAGAAATAGGTTAAAAATCAACATAAAACAGATATGTAATTGTGCATAGTTTAGCTCTTGTTTATTAGAGTTTAATTTTCAAACTTGAAACGGAGATTCATAAGTATTGATTTCACTATACTTTTGTGGATTAAAGTTGAAATTTTATATTAAAGTATGGAAAAAGCATAAAATATTTGTAAAAAGAGTTAGCATGTGCTAATATATTTTGGATAAGAAATGTTGGAGGTTAGCGTGAAGAAATATATAATCTTTGTGATAACAGTTAGTCTGCTTTTACCGATTTTTTCATTTGCGACAGAAACTTCTCCGAAAAATGGAATTTATGAAGTGGATGTTGCTCTTTGGCATGCCTATGAAGACAAAGTTTCGATGGGCAGTCAAGGGATGGAGAAGACAGCAGATCTTCTGGTTGAAGATGGACAAATGAAAATATATTTGAAAATGAAAACTCTAAGCGTAGGAGATCTGACTACATCGGTGACCAGAATATTTTACGCAAATGAGGAATCCAAAAGTTATAGATTGGCGGAGAGCCATGCTTACAATATCGAAATCCCAAATGAAACTTTAAAAAGACCGGAAGTATTTGTTGTTCCGTTGAAAGAGAAAAAGCCTTTGTATTCGCTTCTGGTAGATCCGAAGGTTCCGGCAATGGGAGTTGATCCGATAAAAGCAAGATTGAAAGTTGAATGGGATACTTTATCAGAAAAAAAATCAAACGAGGGACCCTATTATCTTACCGGAAATGCGGAGAGCAATCATCCGATACCGAAACAATTGTTGCAAAACAATATTTTGATTGAAGAACCTGCCGGAATATCAGGAGATATCAAAATTTCCTCTATATCCAGAAGTGTATTAGAGAAAAACGGATTAAAAGTAGATATTTTGGATCAGGTGAAAGGTTTTGATATTCATGGAGTTCAAGCGGTTGTAGAAGTGCCTTTTGACAAAACAAGTGACATCGATAAAAATGCATTGGCATTTTCTTTGACGGAGAATGCTACGCTTCTTTTCCAACAGGAAGAGGATGTGACAAATGTGTTTCATAAAAAAGACGCCGGTTTTGAAGAGATTCCTTTTGAAAAAACTGAGGGCGGAATTTTGATTCGCGGTGCTCAGTTCGGTACTTTTGCTCTAGTGAAGAAACCGGATAAACAGGTATCCTTCTCTAGCGACGATGAAAAAAGAGCTGATGATGCAACAGGCAATCAGAAAAATGAAGGCTCTCTCCAAAATTCTTCTTCGTCAATTATAAAAGCGGAGAAACCGAAACCAAAAGCCATTGTTAAACCGGAAGAATCAAAACCTAAAAATATTTCTTCGGCAAAAGAAAGATCGGATGAAAACCGCGAGGTTGAAGATAGAGCAGAGAATAGAACTCGGAGTTCGGAAGGAAATAATCAAAATAATAATTTATATTCCGATTCTAACAGAGAGAACTCTACAATTTATCCGGCTACAGAAGAGCACAAGGGGATTATCGGCGTCATTGTTATAATATATTTTTCAATGTTGCTCATCGGACTGATTCTTTGGAGAAAGTTTTTGCCGTTGCTCATGGAAGAGGTGGATAGGAGTCGATATCTTGAAATTTATTCAGTTCAATCAAAAGGTGGAGAAGTTCGTTAAGAGTTGTAAAAAGTGTAAATGAGAGATTTAATTATGAATAAGGAAAAAAAGCGCATTATATCAAATCGATTGATTCATTTTGCTGTATCGTTGCTTGTATTCTGTGGGGTTTTATCGATGCAATATGCTTTTGCAGATTCAATAGAAATTGCATCCGTAACGGCACATTATGCACATCCCGTTACCGGTGTTGTGGAAGACAGCGGCAACGATGTTGCCATCGGGCAAGGCATGACGGAATCCGTTCTCGATCCTCAAGCATTAGTCGAAGTGGATTCCAATGGGAAAATTTTCGGCTCTTTCCGGTTGCATATGATGGATCAAATTGAATCGTACAAGGTCAGCATACAGAAGTCGGGTGAGAGCGGTTTTCAATCGGTTAGCCCAAAAGAAATGAAAAGAGGCTCGAATACGGTTGATTTTAGAATTCCGATGCCAAGTAAGAACAGCATTATTCGTTTGGAAGCTTATGTGAAAGCGATGGGAAGACCGGTCATTTTCTACGGTAAGGTGAACGATTTGGTAGAAGGAAATACGGATTTTGTGGTATCGGTTGACCCGTCCAAAAAAGAAGAAAATATCCAGCAATCAAATCAAGCGGTTGAAAAAGAAGAGCAACCGGAGAATGAGAATCCGGCTGATAATCAGGATGAGGAAATTCCACAGGACGAATCTGTAAATAATATGAAAAATGCAGCTGAGGAGAAAAAAAGCGCTGAAGATGAGAACAAGGTCTCAATACTCGTGGATGAGAACCAAGGGCTTCTAATGAAGGGAGATCCTTTGCTGGAAGGAGACCATGAGAGTGCTCATAATATGGATGGAGCGGATATTCAAAATAGAGATAGTTCGTACGGACCGATAACGACGCTTGCTATCGGTTCGGTATTTGTTGTGTTAGGAATCTTGTCCGGTCTTGTTTTATTTACCGGTATTGGTGGAATGATTTATTATTTTATTTTAAGAAGAACCAATGACTACAGGGAGGCAAAATTATATGGCTTCAGTAAGAAAAAATAGTCGCGTTATAAATCTTGTTACTTGGTTAGTTGTAGGTCTGTTTGTTTTTAGTGGCTGTGTTGATCAAAAAAACGGTTCAAGTTCTGTAGATACGATCTCAAAATCAACTGCAACGGTTGATAATACAAAAGAATGGCCGCAAACCGATAAAAGAATCGTGGTAACATCGATGGCTACCGTATTTTTGATGGAAAAGCTTAAAGTTGATTTGGTTGGAATACCGGCGAGTGATGTGGATGCGGTGCCGGATGCTTATAAAAATGCAACAAGAGTAGGTTCCGCTATGAATCCGGACATTGAAATAATAAGGTCGTTGGAGCCGAGTTATGTTTTCAGTCCCGTAAGTCTCGTGGCGGACTTAAAACCGAAATATGACCAAGCGAATGTGGAGTACGGATTTATCAACCTGAACAATATTCCCGGAATGTATAAAAGTATTGAAGACTTAGGGAAACTCTTAAACAGAGAAAAAGAAGCGTCTATTTTAATCAAGGAATATGAAGACTATATGCAGTCTTTTCAATCAAGAAATAAAGGTAAAGAAAAGAAAAAAGTCCTAATTTTAATGGGATTACCCGGATCGTATGTGGTCGCTACGGAGCATTCTTATGCAGGGAGTCTTGTGAAATTGGCGGGCGGTATCAATGTGTATTCGGATGAGCAGAGCAGACCTTTTTTGAATGTTAATATCGAAGATATGCTGAAAAGGGAACCGGATATCATTTTGAGAACCGCTCATGCGTTGCCGGATGATGTGATGGAGATGTTTGCAAAGGAATTTAAAGAGAATAACAATTGGAAACATTTTAAAGCTGTTCAGGAAGATAAAGTGTTCGATTTGGATCATAGCAAATTCGGCATGAGCGCAAAATTTAATTATCCGGAGGCGCTGGAGGATTTGGAGGAATTTCTTTATGAAAAATAGTTCAATCAATAAACCCAAATCATACATTCAAATTGCAATGGCTTTCCTAATAATTGCTTTGCTGCTTCTAGGGTTGTTTTTCTTATCCGTTAACTTGGGAAGTTTACCGATTGGTCCAATGCGTATGATACGAGGTCTATTTGTTGAATATGATCCGGATGTTGCAACCATATATGATGTTCGCTTTCCGAGAATCATCATAGCGATGCTTGGAGGAGCAGCGCTGGCAGTATCGGGAACTATGCTTCAGGCGGTGATGAAAAATCCGCTGACTGATCCCGGAATTATAGGGATATCTTCCGCAGCGGCGCTTGTCGGAGTAATTATAACCGGTTTATTTCCGGCATTGTATTTCAGTATACCGCTTATTTCCGTTATCGGAGGTTTGGTAGCCTATCTTTTGATTTATTCTTTGGCATGGGATGGCGGAGTTATTCCGACTCGTTTGATACTCGTGGGCGTCGCGTTGAATATGACCTTTATGGGAATTGCACAAGGTTTGGCGGCTATGAGCGGAGCGGGAGCGAGCATTACACAATCAATTGTTCAAGGGAACATTGTTCAAAAAAGCTGGATGGATGTATGGCTTTTGCTTGCCTATGTCGGTATAGGATTATTCATTTCTTTATTTACGGCAAGAACTTGCAATTTGCTTAGCTTGGACGACCAAACAGCTCGAGGATTGGGAGTCAATGTGAACAGAGATCGGTTTTTGGTGGCGCTGATTGCCATAATACTGGCTTCTGTTACAACATCAATTGTCGGTATCATAGGTTTCTTAGGACTCCTTGTTCCGCATATCGGTCGATTGATTGTGGGCTCCAATCACAAAGTGTTGATTCCTTTTTCCGCATTTTTCGGAGCATGGATTCTTTTGCTTAGTGATACGATAGGAAGAACGATAGCATATCCTTATGAGATACCGGCTGCCGTAATTATGGCGATGGTAGGCGGACCGTTTTTTATCCTCTTGTTGAAGATAGGAGGGAAGAGTTATGGAAATTAGACATCTGAACTTCAGCTATGGGAAAAAACAGATTTTAAACAATTTGAGCCTGTCTTTTGAAAAAGGGAAAATTACTACATTATTAGGCGCAAACGGCAGCGGAAAAACGACCTTGTTCAAATTGTGTACTCGAAATTTAAGACCTCAAAGAGGATTGATTATGTTAGATGAAGAAAATATTTTTCATCTCAAAAGAAGGGACTTCGCAAAAAAAATTGCCATTGTACATCAGCAAAACAGGGTTACCGGAAATATTACTGTTCGAGAATTAGTCAGTTATGGTCGAACTCCGCATATAAAAATGATGCAGCAAGCAACAAAAGAAGATGACGAAGCGATTGAATGGAGTCTTGAGGTTACCAATTTGAAAGAAATTGCTTCGGAGCCGGTGGTTTCTTTATCGGGAGGGCAAAGGCAGCGCGTTTGGATTGCGATGGCATTGGCTCAAAAAAGTGAAATGATTTTTTTGGACGAGCCGACAACTTATCTTGATGTTCGCTATCAAGTGGAATTGTTGGAACTGATAAAATCGCTGAATCAAGATTTCGGATTGAGTATTGTGATGGTATTACATGATATCAATCAAGCCTTACAATATTCCGATTACCTTGTCGGATTAAAAAATGGCGAACTGCTCTTTTACGGCAAACCGGAAGAAGTAATCAACGAAGAAAATATTTCATCGCTCTATCAAATCCCTTTGCGCACAACGATGTTTGAAGGCAAACCTTATGTTGTAATATAGAGAGAAGGGACGAAAGCAAATAATCACATTTAAGATTATTAAACAGGGTATCACAGCAGCAAGCTGATACTATAAATATAATTTTTTGAGGAGGTAAACGTGGGTAATTTTATCAAAAAGTGTACATCAATGTTACTTTTAGTGTCGATTTTATGTACGACTGTATTCCCGAACTCTTTTGCAAGTTATGCGAATGAGATAAATGGGAATCAAGATTCGAATATCGACCGGGTTCACAATGATGTGCCGTTGGATGCTCAGAATATGAGCGATAAATCGGCGGAGAAAGCTGAGGAGATTGCGGGGGCTGTTTTTAAAGCGGTCGCGCTAGATACTCAAACATTACCGCTGGGAGAGGAAGAAAAAATAGTGGATAGGCTTAAGATCAAGGACATCGTTCTTGATACGCTGGGAGAAGATCTTCCGGGAATGGATGGGACAAAAGAGACCATTGTCATGCGATTAGGTTATGATGGCGAGGCAAGTCTTGATAATATCATCAAAACCAGAATAACACAGATTTTGATCGATGAAGTGAGCTATGCACTCGAAGAAGAAGGGAATGGTTACAAGAACTTTTTCTTATTTGAAGGGAAGAAGCTTGGTATCGCTGCGGCATATCCGGAAGGGGAAAGAGCGGTAGGCGATTTTAAGAAAAGGGAACTCCATAAAGTAGAAATTACTTTTGATGACGGTTCTGTTGCTCAGTATCAAGACCCTGGTTATACACCAAGAAATTTTGATACAGATCCTGCACCGCCACCGGTAACAAAGAAGCCGAAGCCACCGGTTCAAATGGTGAGAAAAGTTAAGGGTTATCTTGTAAAAACAGATAATAAAAAAGCGAAGTCAACGGCAAATGATGCTTTGATCCACGAGATTACAACAAAAGCATCAGATGTTAACGCAATGGGACAACAATTTATTGATATCCCGTTGAAATTTAATGAAGTTTCGGTTCATGGTGCTACAGGACAAGTAAAGAGTATTTCTTATGAAACCATGCCGGGAAATAATAGAGAGGCTAAAAAGGCTGAAGATGGGGCATTTTTGATTGCCTATCCGCCGAGATTCCTTGAAAATACAAATTCTACAAAAGACAATGAGATAAATGTAGACTATGTAATCGAAATAGCAGGAAAAGCTCCGGTGAAAGAGTCTGCAATTCTTATTCTTGACTGGAATAACGACTTTCGATTTGAAGGCGAAGACGTTCAACCGCCGTCGCCTCAGCCGAAAGACGGTATCGGAAATAAATACAGCATCAAAGAAGCTACAGTGGAGAATGGCGATTTAAAAATTACACTGAATCAAAACTTTGATAAAGCTAAACACGAAAGAGAAATCAAACGTTTGGTGATCAATGGAAAAAGTTTTGAAATGTCTAAGAATGAAATGGCTCTTTCAGGAAGTTATATAAGAGAAAAAGAGCTGACAGACAGCACCCCAGGGGTGGTGGCGCAAGCCAAAAAACACCTGAATGAGCTTGAGATTGAGATTTGGTTTAACGATGACTCTGTATTGAAATATAAGAAAGACGGCGGACCGGTACAACCGCCTCAGGAAGATGAAAAAGAGCGCGAAGTCAAAGGTTATATGCTTGAAGAAGGAGAGCAAAAAGTTTCTCCGGCAAACAAAGCGATCAGAGAGATCAAAGTAAAACCGATAAAATCGACAGAAACTCAAGGCAAAAAGTTCTATGAAGTCGTTATCCGATTGGGCGCAGTCTCCATTGGTGAGGACACTGTAGGGATCAAAACTTTCTTGTACAATAAAGAGGGAGAGGCGAAAATAGACGCAGAACCTGTAGCAGACAGTATGTATGATTCCTACAAAATGTTGATCCCGGCAGAAAAAATTCAGCCAAAAGGCAGTGAAACGGATACAAAGATCAAGGTTCAATATACCTTGAAAACCGAAAAAGCGGGATACAATCAGCCATTTGATGCGATTTTATTGCTTGACTGGAACGATGATTTTGATGAGCCGGGCAATTTTGCAAAAAAATTCGAGATCAAAGGCGTAGAAGTGAAAGACGATCCGAAAGAAGTTCGCGTCACTTTGAATAACGGATTGCTGAACTCTCAATTAGGCTTGGTTAAGCAAGTCAAAGTGAATGATGATACTTTCGCGGTACAAGCATCTGATTTGGCACAAGCAGGCGACAACAAAGTACTGATCATCAAAAAACAGGATTTTGTGACTAAAGCAAAAGAGAAAGCTACCACAGGTTGGACACTGACTGTTATCTTTAACGATGATTCTAAATTAGAATACTATGTAAAGAAACAAGCACAACCGACTCCACCGCCGGTACAACCGGGAGGAGAGATCGCGAAGAAGTATAAGATCAAAGAAATTTTGACCGATCAAGGTTGGAATAAAAAACAAGTGCATTTCGTTTTTGAACCAAAATTAAATCCGACAGAAGCGCATGGCATCAAGAAAGTTGAAATTAACGGCACGGTATTCGAAAATAATCCGAAAATATTCTTCCCGAATTCCGATAGAAATCTTGAGACCACAAATGAAGGTGTAACAGCAGCGATAAAAGCTCAAAAATCCATAGCTGTTAAAATCACTTTCGCTGATAACAGTGTGTTGACTTACGGAACCGTAACTCCACCTGCACCAAGCGATACGATTGCAAGTAAAAATGAAATTACTTCGGTAGGCTTTGGGACAGGATATTCGGCAAACGATCTTCAGATCGCTTTCAAAGGAATAACCGGAATCGTTGATTCTGTAGCGCTACACAAGCAGATAAAAACGATTGAAGTCAATGGAACTTCATTTGCGGCATCCATATTTAAGGGTAGTTATGACGGATATATCACAACTTCGGATGAAGGGGTTGCAACAGCTGCAAGAAGCAAAACTCCGATCGTTGTAAAAGTTACCTTTACGGATGACTCCGTATTGACCAATACAGGTGACTCAACACCGACTCCACCGCCACAACCGCCTCAGCCACCACAAGAGGGAGAGGCAAAAGGTCATGTTATCGAGTTGATGAAAGCAAAGAAAGAAGAGAAGGAATTCTGGATCTTCTTCGAAAAGGATATATCTCCTTTCTGGAACCATAAAATTACAAAGATCCAACTAGATGGACAAGATTTTGAAATGAAATCGACGGATCTTGTTGTAAGCGGAAAATCGATTAAAATAACAAGACAAGATATTCTCGACAAAGTTTTTGCAGTTCAAAATATTGACGCAATGGGAATCGTTATCAGCTTTAATGATGGCTCCCAAATCAAAAAGAATGTGGTGGACGTACCGAAAGTGCCTGATATCAAAATAGGCGATGAACTTAAAGAAGGAACATATACGCTGACCTACCAAGCATATAAAGCAGGCAGTACAACAGAGATCTCCACATTTGGCGGATTCTTTGATGTTCGTGCAAAATTAGTAGTATCCGGAAATACTAAAACAATCACATTGTTAAACCATACAGCTGCGGACTTGATGCTTGACTTTGCTATTAAGACAAATGGTCAATTTGCAAGTATTAAACCAACGAATATCACACATGGATTTAAGGGAGAGAAATCTTCTGCAGAATACACTTTTGATGTTAGCGATCTAACCGGAAGACATGTTGTAGCGATCCTTGGTAGCGGTCCGATGGGCGGAAATCAAGGTGAGGTTGGTCAATTTGACAATGAAAATTACAAAAAAGCTGAGATCGTATTCAATGAGGAAGTTATCAAAGGTTGGACAGATTTTAAATTCCCTGAAGATGTAAAGAAAAATGCTCAAGAAGGTCATAAGCGCTTGGTCGAAGGTTTGATCAAAAACAATGTCGATACAAATCAAGATGGGCAGATCAGCGAGCAAGAACTAAGAGATGCAACGGGTATCCGAACTTTAGTAGCAGGAGAAATGCGCAACAACGTTATCGATCTTGAAGGTGTTAAGACTGATGATATCAGCATGTTGAAGCATTTAGGTCCTAAGGTAAAAGTATTGAACATCAACGGATCTAAGATTAAAGATCTTCCACAAGATGTATTCCAAAATGCGACAGGATTGCAGGCGATCTACCTTGGAGGAAATGAGATCCGAGAGATCAAGCCGGGCACTTTCGACAAATTAGTAAACTTAGATTATATCGACTTTGACGGAAACAGATTGGGCGCATTGCCGGAAGGGATATTTGATAAGAACGTTGAGCTTGAGAGTGTATCTTTCATGAACTCAGGAGTAACATCCGTACCGGCAGGAATGCTAAGAAATCTATCTTCATTAAAATATCTTTATTTACAGGAAAACAGTCTAACAGAGATCCCTGACGAATTCTTTGCAGGCAGCAAAAACTTGGTAGAGGCTCATCTGCATCATAATAAGTTAACAAGCTTACCTTCAAGTTTGGGGAATTTAAGAAAACTAAAACTCATCAATGCTCAGCACAATGAGATTAAGAGAGTCCCTGAAAGCTTTGGTCAGTTAAAACGATTGGAGACTTTGGATCTTGAGAGCAATCGAGTAGAATATATTCCGACTGCTCTATACACCAATATGGTAAAACTGGCTTCCATTACTCAGGTTCGCTTAGACCTTTCGATGAATAATCTAAGAGAGCTTCCGGTAGAAGAGATGATAGGGGCTTTAGAGAGTGGCGGAGGCATGCTTACAAAGTTTGAAGTCAATAAAAACTATTTGAGTCCGGTCGTGAACAAAGAAGATGAAAGCAAGATGAAGCGACTTGGAGTTGACTTTGAGAAAAATAAAGAGAGCTATTATCCACAAAAAGGAAGTATCGCAAGCACTTTGACTATTTCCGGCGGAAATATCCAACTTGCTCAAGAGTTTGACATTCTAGAGCTATATTATTGGGATCAAGGTGATAGCGCTTACTATGGCGGAAAAGAAGAGTTTAAAACTAAAGAAGAGTTCTTAAAATATCTACTGGGTGAAGGTAGAGATTATCACAAAGTGGATAGAAGCCTGGACAGAGATGTTGCGATCCAAGAGATCTTAAACAAAAAAAGTGTAAAATGGGAAGTTGAAACGATCATTATGAAGAATGGTCAGGAGCTTTCTAAAACAATCTCTAAAAATAATGCCAAAGAAGGACTGAATCAGACATTCCAAGATCCTTCAATGAAGGCTGGAGATAACTACACTCTAATAAAGAAACTTCATATTAAAGGTGTATTTGGATGGGCTTTGGCGCTAGAATATACGGTTGAAGGAACAGCGACAGGAAATGCTCAACCGCCAAATCAAAATCCAAATGAAAAGACAGTTAAAGTACAGATCCACAAATTTGGCACAGAGGAAGCATCTGTTGCAAATCAGGCAATCAATCCAAATGCTAAGATCGTAAACAAAGAAGGCAAATTTGAATACACTGTTGAATTCAAACCACTTGTAGTACAAAATATAAACGGAAATATCATTAAGTTTAGTGTAAAAATCAAAGGTCAATTAAAAGAAATTGCAGCACAGCCTGCAAAAACCCCGGGATATACTTCGTCATATACTTTTACCTTAGATGAAGAAGTTACCAAACTAGATGTTGAATTTGAAGCGGATGTGATGAATGGATTTATTGGAGGGAAGCCTAATCCGCAGAAAGCACATTTAGTATTCGGAGATGAAATTGTACAGCCGCAGCCGAAAAAAGATCGAATGATCAAAGCGTATATCTTAAAAGAAAATGAAGATAAGCCATCAATGGCGAACAAAGCGC
>JAUNKE010000007.1:50107-50466 GCA_030532905.1 Peptostreptococcaceae bacterium | reverse complement strand
AGAACGAGCCTATCGCCACAAATACACACATCAGCATGAGCAAGTACAGTATCGCAGTCCCTATACTGAGCAAAAATGTCAGAAATGCAGTGAGGATACTTAACGATAAGCTGATTGGAAACAAAATTATTTTAATGATCCATGTCATTTTATGCACCTCTTGAATAATCATGTTTTGAAAAAGCGGTATGAATTGAATTCACACCGCTTTAACATTGCTTATTTTGACCATGAATTCGCTTTTTTGGTATGGTATTTTTCTATATAAAAACTACCATAATGACGAAAATTCAAGTGGTTTTTTAGACGAAGAACTCATTATCCCATATTATCAAGTATTATTCGTGTCAAAAATGTTG
>JAUNKE010000007.1:0-50097 GCA_030532905.1 Peptostreptococcaceae bacterium | reverse complement strand
GTCTTTTTGTTGTCTTTTTGTTTCACGAAATCCTACAAGCCTTGATTTTCCTCATCTTTCTTGCCTATGGGCTTCATCGTCGGGAACGGAATGACATCTCGAATGGATGATGAGTTGGTCAGCAACATAATCAATCGGTCGATTCCGATTCCAAGTCCACCGGTTGGCGGCAATCCGACTTCGATTGCATTGAGGAAGTCTTCATCCATCTCATGCGCTTCATCATCGCCGAGCTCTTTTTGCTTCATCTGCTCTTCAAATCGATATCGCTGGTCAATCGGGTCATTGAGCTCCGAGAACGCATTGGCGATTTCCCAAGTGTTGACGAAAGCTTCAAATCGGTTGGTCAATCTCGGGTCCTGCGGATTTCGCTTGGATAATGGAGAAATTTCCACCGGATGATGCGTAACAAAGGTCGGCTCGTGAAGATGTTCTTCGCAGAATTCTTCAAACATCAAGCTGATGATATGTCCTCTGCTCATCGTCGCCGGTGTAAGCTCGATTCCTTTTTCTTTTGCAACCGCAATCGCTTCTTCATCGCTTTGGATATTATTGAAATCGACACCGGTGTACTGTTTTACCGCATCAATCATCGAAATTCTTTTCCACGGCGGTGCAAAGTTGATTTCTTTGCCTTGATAATTGACAACCATACTACCGGTTGCTTCCTTCGCCATGTGAGCCACGATGTTTTCGGTCAACTCCATAATCGCTTGATAGTCCACATAAGCCCAATATAACTCCATCGCGGTGTATTCCGGATTGTGTTTGATGGACATTCCTTCGTTTCGGAACATTCTTCCCATCTCGTACACCTTTTCAAATCCGCCGACAATCAATCGTTTAAGATACAATTCGTTGGCGATTCGAAGATACATATCGATGTCCAATGTATTGTGATGCGTCACAAATGGTCTCGCATTCGCGCCGCCGGCAATCGTATTGAGAATCGGCGTGTCCATTTCAATAAATCCGCGCTGATCCAAATAATCACGCATCGCTTTAATCGCTTTATTTCTTGTCAAAAATGCCTGCTTCACTTCCGGATTGACAATCAAATCCACATATCGCTGACGATAGCGAATATCCTGATCCTTCAAACCGGAATGTTTGTCCGGCAACGGCTGCAACGATTTGGTAAGCAAAACCACCTTCTCCGCCTTTACCGAAATTTCACCTTTTTGCGTCTTAAATACTTTTCCGTGAACGCCGATGATGTCGCCCATGTCGAAAGTTGTAAAATCCTGATACGATTCTTCACCGATCATATCCTGTCTTACATAGATTTGAATTCGACCGACGGAATCCTGCAGCGTTGCAAAACTCGCCTTTCCATGCTCGCGAAGCAACATAATTCTGCCGGCGATTGCCACATCTTTGCCTTCAAGCGTTTCAAAATCATTGAGAATGTCGATTGAATGATGGGTAAAATCAAAACGCTCGTTGAGAAACGGGTCTTTGCCATCCGCTTTCAACTTGTTTAACTTATCGATTCGAACCTGTACCAGTTCATTATGATTTAACTCCATAACCTCTCTCCGTTTCTATCTTGCGATTTCAAGTATTTTTATCTTTGCGGTTCCCATCGGAATCTGAACGGTAACTTTATCTCCCACTTTTTTGCCAAGCAATGCGGAACCGATTGGCGATTCGTTTGAAATTCTATCCATCGACGGATCCGCCTCCGTAGAACCGACGATAGTATATTCTTCGACGGATGCTTTCTTCATCGACGAATCCTTCACTTCGATTTTGACACTCGCTCCGACGGTCACGGTGTCATAGTCGATTTCATCGTCTTCGATGATTCGAGCAACACGCAACTGATTCTCCAGTTTATAAATTCGCTCTTCCATTTGCGCTTGCTCATTCTTCGCTTCATCATACTCCGCATTCTCCGAGATATCTCCGAACGAAATGGCGATTTTGATTCGCTCTGCAACTTCCGCTCTCTTGACGGCTTTGAGATAGTCGAGCTCTTCGACAATCTTGTCATAGCCTTCTTTGGTCAGCAAAATTTCCTTATTATCCATTTTTACCTCCGTATCCAACGACTTCTTAATTTTTGTCATTATACATAATTAACTCGATAGTGTCAAGGGAAAGCCCTTATTTGTTTCTGGATTTCGCACGCAAGTTTTTGTCCAAAATTTTCTTGCGTATGCGTATCGATTTCGGAGTAAGCTCCGCCAATTCGTCATTCCCTATAAATTCAATCGTTTCTTCCAGCGACATAATTTTCGGCGGACTCAAACGAAGTGCCTCGTCCGCTCCCGATGCACGCATATTGGTCGCCTGCTTTCTCTTATTGACATTGACATCCAAATCGCCCGCTTTGGCATGTTGTCCGACGACCATTCCCTGATACACTTCCTGTCCCGGCGAAATAAAAAGTATGCCTCGCTCCTGCGCATTGTGTAAGCCGTAGGTTACCGCCGTTCCGGTTTCCCAAGCGACGAGAGAACCGACATTTCTCGTGCTGATGTCGCCCTTGTATTTTTCATATCCTTCAAACAAAGTGTTGAGTATTCCGTTTCCTTTCGTATCGGTCAAAAATTCCGCTCGGTAGCCGATAAGTCCTCGCGTCGGAATCAAAAATTCCACTCGCGCATAGCCGCCGTTGCTCTGACCCATGTTCACCATCTCGCCTTTTCGTGAGCCGAGTTTTTCAATAACCGCGCCCATAAATTCGTCCGGCACATCGATGATTGCCCGCTCAATCGGCTCAAGCAGATTCCCGGCATCGTCCTTTCGATACAAAACTTCCGGCTTGGATACTTGGAATTCATATCCTTCCCGTCGCATCGTTTCCATCAAAATCGTCAAGTGGAGTTCCCCTCGTCCCGACACCTTGAACGAATCGGCGGAGCTTGTTTCTTCCACCCGAAGCGAAATATTCGTATTGAGCTCTTTGAGCAAACGATCCTTGATTTGTCTGGAAGTAACATATTTTCCTTCGCGACCCGCAAATGGTGAATCGTTGACCGAGAATGTCATCGAAATCGTCGGCTCCGAGATTTTGACAAATGGTAAAGCTTCTTTGCTTTCCGTATCCGTAATCGTGTCCCCGATATTTATTTTTTCAATTCCCGACACCGCCACGATGCTGCCGACGCCTGCAGATTCCACTTCGACACGATTCAAACCGATGTAGTCATAAAGTTTTCCAATCTTGACTTTGTAGCCGACACTTTCGTCTTCATAATTTGCAATATAAAGTTCCGAGCCGACCTTGAGCGTCCCGCGCTCGATTTTGCCGATTCCGATTCGACCGATGTAATCATTGTAGTCAATCGTCGAAATCAACATCTGCGGCGAGCCGTTCTCATCGCCCTGCGGCTGAGGAATATTTTCGATAATCGTGTCAAACAAATCCTGCATATTCTCTTTGAGCGAATCTGCAGAAAGTCCCGCAATACCCGATTTGGCGGATGCAAAAATAAATGGCGAATCCAACTGATCCTCATTCGCATCCAATTCAATAAATAAATCCAAGACCTCATCGACCACCTCCTGCGGTCTCGCTTCCGGTCTATCCACCTTGTTGATACATACGATGGTCGGCAGGCTGAGTGCCAATGCGTTTTTGAGAACGAACTTCGTTTGCGGCATCGGACCTTCAAATGCGTCCACGACCAAAATAACGCCGTCCACCATTTTGAGAATTCGCTCGACCTCGCCGCCGAAATCCGCATGTCCCGGTGTATCTACAATATTTATTTTATAATCTTTATACATTACTGCCGTATTTTTGGAAAGAATCGTGATTCCGCGCTCCTTTTCCAAATCGTTGGAATCCATGACGCGCTCGCTGATTTCCTGATTGGTTCTGAAAATCCCGCTCTGTTTCAACAAACAATCCACCAATGTGGTTTTACCATGGTCAACATGGGCGATAATCGCTACATTTCTTATTTTGTTTTTCATCTAAATCTTCCTTACTATATCAAATTTACAACATTTTATTATAACATACTTTTGAGCTTTGTGAGCAAAAACATTTCAGATTTTCTCATCGCCTTTTGGAAGATTTTTCTTTGCATTTTGTATTTGAACTTAGACTTTAGATTTATAATCGGGATTTGGATAATAAATTCCAAAACGAATTTACAATTAGAAATTTGGATTTTGAAATCCGAAAACAAATTTTGCTTTAGATTGTGATTTGTATTCTCCATTTGCAATTTTGGATTGCGATAATAGATTCCAAAAACAATTTTGTCTTGAAAAACCGATTTTCGATTTTATACTTTTTATCCATTATTTTTCTAAAATCACTTTTCATTATCTTGCTCGATTTTAATTTTCATCGTTGACATTTTGTTTTTCTTATGATATTTTTATTGTAAAACAATAAATTTTTATTTCTAAACGAAATATCCGAGTCCGATTTTGTTTAGGATGTTATATGAGTAATAAATATGAGAAAGCAAATCTATTGGATAATTTTTTCGCTCCATTTCTAATTCCGATTCTTTTCTTCGTCGGAATATGGGTGATTCTCTACGGATTTGTAAAATTCTCCACCGATGAAACGGATTTGTTGGCAATTCGATGGCGCATTTCTATTCCTGAAAATGTAAGAACCGAAGAACTTCACGAGTCCATAGGCTTTCACGGTGACGGAAACAGAATATTCGTGGTTGATTGCAGTCAAAGCGATACCATCGGCACGATTTTTGATCGACGACTCTATTCTTTGGTGATGAAAAGAGGAGGTTGGCGTATCATACAAGACTGTTACCGATATATCGCGGACGAAAAACAGATTTCAAGAACCGATTTGCCGATGCCTTCGCAAACGGCAAACATAAAGTCCTTTTTCTTTCAAAAAGACAAAAACCATCTGATTATTCTCTATGACGAATCTCTGGACAGATATTTCGTATATGAAGACATTTTTTAGAAAAAATTACATTCTAAGATTTTCAAATTGACAGGAGGTATTTATGAAAAATCTGATTCGCATTTTACTGCTTGTTTTCTTTGTCCTATCATTGAGTGCCTGCGTTCCGATGTCGCTCGGCATACATCAAATCGATGTAATTACGAAAGATGAAACAACTAATGAACTGAAATATGTGGCAATTCATAAACATGGAACAAGAACTATCGAACAATTTGAAAGTGATGAAATCAAAATATACTATGCAGAACATGGTTGTTTTACCAGCTATTTCAAAGATAATGATTTTTATAGCAAGCTGGTTAGAATTGCATTACAGGACAAGGATGGCAATCCCATAGAAACCAACGAAACCATCGAGAGCATTTTTAAGGCGGCGGACGATCACTCTTCCGGTATTCACGAGTTTCAGATAATCCAAGTTGGCGAAGAATATTTCGCGCTTATCAAACTTAATGTTAATTGGTCAAGTCCTTGCAATTTTTACCGATATGACAAAGAGACTCAAGAGCTTAAATTACTTAGGACTTTTGACGGCGTGGATGTCATCGGTGTACGATTGAGACCCGACGATAAGTCAAAAAAACAAAACTCCGCCAGCTAACGGAGTTTTTGCATGTTATAACGACATCACCATGACTTGACATGGATTCCATTCATCCCAAAGCGTCGGGAAGATTTCCAAATCCAAAAATCCAACCGAATGATAGAATGCATTGGTTTTATCATAGGTATCATAATGTCCTTGTGCAACGGTTTTTACTTGAATCAATCGATATTTATCTTTGGCATAATTCAATACTTCCTTCAAAAGCATTTTGCCTATTCCCTGTCGGTGATATTTTTCTTTTACACCCATACAATGAATTTCAATCGTGCTTTTGCTCGTTTCCTGAATCGTGATAAAACCGATTATCTCATCCTTATCCGTCGCTGCCCAAAGCAGCAGGCCGCGTGATTCTTCAATATACGCTTTCGTGCTTTCGGGCAAACCGAACCATTGCGGTAAATCGTATAACACTTCTGCAACAATTTGTGCTTTTTCTTTCGGATTTTCTACCTGAATAATTTTCATTTGTTCTCCTTTCAGGAGAAGGTAGTTCCCATCAACAATCCCATTGATTATATCACAACAAAAATTTCAAAACAAGATTTACAAGCGAAATTCCAAGTCCTAGAAAGCAACCTTTCGTTTAAGATTTTTGCCGGATTGTTTCATCAAAAAAGATAGCTACTTTTTTGAAATAGCTATCTTTTTATTTTTTGTAAGTTATTCTTGTAAAGCTAGATAATCATTCCATGCATAATGTCCATTCTAATTCCATCAATCGACCTCAATTAAATCATGTTTTATTTTTATATCATTGGCCAATCCGTCTTAAAGATACAGAAAGGGATTTTCAAAACAAGTTTTTGGTGTAGCGGCTGTAATGCAACTTCAAATCGTGGATTTTTTCATTCATAATCAATTGTAATTCGGATACTTTTTTGTAGTCCTTCGCTTCAATGGCATCTCGAATCATCGCAAAGACCGATTTCTTTTCCAATCCGTCCTTCATCAGTTCCCAACGAATCGCATTGATTTTTGTCCAGTTGACGATATCCAAATCCGACAAATCGTCCATATCGATATGCGCCTGTTTGCAATTGCGCACGATTTCGATATTGTCGTCGATGGTTCGATGGGCAAGCTCATAAGTCCAAGTGTTGAGAATATAGGTCTTGTAGGAATTCAAAATCTTTTCGGTAAAGACATTTTCCTGCATAAGCACTTCGAGTTTGTCGGGATGATTTTCCAAATTGATGATGTTGTCATAGACGGTTGCAGGCGGTTTGCCGAATCGCTCGTTACGCTCCTGCTCGGTGTAAAAATCAAAAACATTTTCTTCGCTGCGATATTTTCGATTTTTTTCAAGATATAACGCGTCCTCTCCGTATTCTTTGGAGAACTCCTTGACCAACTGCTCCAAGTTCATCTTCATGCCGGCGTTTTGAATTCCGTCAACCATCGCCTGATAGCTCGCCGCCAATACCAAATAGACATTGGTCAGCGGATTCGGTGAGCGCAATTCGAATCTCGTCGCCATCGGAGATTCCATATCTTTGATAAGTCCAATCAAAATCGAGCGATTGCGCGACGGAATATCGACCGAGCGCCCCAATGAAGATACGATACAAATCGGCGCTTCAAAATGCGGCTTGAGTCGATTGAGCGAATCGATGGACGGCGCTACAAAAGGATTGATGACTTCATAGTTTTTGAGTATGCCCATGAGTGAAGAAAGCGCAAAACTGCTCGCAAAATTGTTTCGATAATCCTTATGTGTAAAGAGATTGACGACTCGTCCGGAGCTTAATCGCGCCGCCACTCCGATATGAGTGTGCTTTCCGCTGCCCGCCACATTCTCAATCGGTTTTGCGGAAAAAGTCACTTCCAGATTGTATCGATTGAACACTTCTTTGACCAAATTTCGCACGATGATTTCCACATCGGCGGCTTTGATTTCGGCAGAATATTTCCAGTCGATTTCCAACTGCTCCATGACATGAACCTGCGTTCCGTTCGGACTGATTTGCGAAGTTACTCCACCGACTTCCTTATGTCCCATCTCCGGCTCGAAACCGTATTTTTCCATAATCTCCAAAGTTTTTTCCATCGCCGAGCGAACATTTCCTTCGGTGCGTTTCCAATATTGCTCTTTGAGCGTTTGAGAAACGGATAGTTTTTCTTCGTCGGCGATATCTTCCGGCGATTTTACCCAAAACTCAAGCTCCGTTGCCGAGGTGAGCAAAATTTCTTCGACCTGTTCCTCATCGGTGATTCCGATTTCGTCTTTGAAGTCTTTTTTCTCTTGGATATATCGAATGCTTTCTTTTTTCAGCCGCTCCGCCGCCCTTTTCAAAATCGAGCGTGAGCAAACCATGCGGTTGTTGTGAATCAAAAAAGAAGGAATAATCAATGTCCCTACATAATTCCCATGAATATCGATGCTGTTGTAATTGTAATCGACATACCAATCGACCGAGCGGTCGGGCAGGATAATCACTCTGGCGTCATCCAGCGTCGCAATGCCCGGCAAGGTAACGCTGGAGCCGTCGGTCTGTACACCAAGCTCAAGCTGTCTCTCGATATCGTCCAAGAACAACGATATCGGAATTCGCTCATCCGTTCCGTTTCCTCCGAAGTCGAATCCGACATAGGAAACGAATTGTATCTCCGGATGCTCCTTGAGCAATTTGCTCAAACTTTGAACCGTTCTCTCCTTTTTGGGAATACAAAAAACAAGATTGCACATTGCCTTGTTATCGATGAACATTTTCTCCCCTCCTTCTGATTTCCTGTAAAGCGAGCATCGCTCCGAGTTTGGAATGCTCGTATGTCAAACCGCCTTGAAAATATACGGTGTACGGCTCGCGTATCGGTGCATCGGCGCTGAGCTCGATGGATGAGCCTTGCACAAAGGCGCCCGCCGCCATAATGACTTCGCTGTCATATCCCGGCATCGCCCAAGGCTCCGGCGAAACAAAAGAATCCACCGGCGCCGCTTTTTGAATTCCTTGACAAAATGCGATAATCTCCTGCTCGGAATTCATCGCGATGGACTGAATAATGTCGCTTCTTTCTTCATCGAATTTCGGAAATGCTTCGTAGCCGGATTTTTCAAAAAGTTTGGCACAGAAAATCGCTCCTTTTTTCGCATTGGCGACAATCATCGGCGCAATGAAAAGTCCCTGCAACATAATTCTCGTCGTGCCGAAGGTCAATCCGCATTCCTTCCCGATGCCCGGTGCGGTCATGCGCTCCGCAACAAGATTTACCAAATCGCTCCGTCCCGCGATATAGCCGCCCGATACGGCAAAACCGCCTCCCGGATTTTTTATCAGCGAGCCCGCCATCAAATCCACTCCGACTTCGGTAGGCTCTTGGTATTCCATAAATTCGCCATAGCAATTATCCACCATGATGACGGCTTCGGAATCCAGCTGACGAATTTCTTTTACGATATATTCAATGTCTTTGATGGTCAATGCTCTTCGTCGAAAATATCCTTTCGAGCGCTGAATATAAATCATCTTCTTTTTTCGGGATGCCTGAATCGTCTCTTTGATGGTATTCAAATCGAAATCGCCATTCGGTAAAAGCTCGATTTGCTTGTAATCGACTCCCTTTTCCATCAACGAATGATAGGATGGCGAAATGCCGATGGTCTTGTCCAAAGTGTCATAGGGCTTGCCCGAAATTGCGATGAGCTCGAAACCCGATTTGAGAATTCCCTCAAGACAAAGCGCCAGCGCATGCGTTCCGTTGGCAATGCTCGCTCGAACGATGGCATCTTCCGCGCCGAAGATATTTGCAAAAATCTCTTCGGTTTTTTCACGACCGGCATCATTGTAGCCGTATCCCGTATTCCATGCGAAATGACTGTCCGACAGTCGCGCTTTTTGCATCGCATGGGTGACTTTAAAAATATTATACTCTTGAATTTTTTGGATTTCATCGAACAATGGCAGCAGCTCCTTATCGGTTTCCGCCGCCATTGTCAAAATCTCCTCACTGATGTCAAATTTGCTTTGCATAAAATTTGCAAAATCTGCTGTCATTATTTGTCTCCATAAAATGCGGTAAATAATTTGATAATGCCTTCATAGTCTTTCACTCCGCCGGTCTCACGCTCCGAGTGCATCGCCAAAATCGGATTTCCGATATCGATGGTGCGCATCGGGAGTTTTGCTGAAACGATCGGGCCGAGCGATGAGCCGCCGACTTCGTTGGAATTGTTGAAGAAGGTTTGATAATCGATTTTGTTTTTCTTCGCCAATTTCACGAGATAGCCTTCCGATTTGGAATCCGTCGCATAGCGTTTGTTGGAAGAATTTTTGATTACAAATCCTTTGTTTATCACCGGACGATTGGTCAAATCGGCTTTGTCGGAGAAATTCGGATGAACGGCATGTGCCAAATCCGCAGAAATCGCAAAGGATTTTTCAAGCGCAATCAGATAATCCTCTCGATTCATGCCCAAATTGATGGCGATTCGCTCAAGCATATTGCCCAAGAAGTTGGAATCTCCGCCGCTCAAAGTCTGAGAGCCGATTTCTTCATTGTTGAGGCATGCCGCCATACTGATGCCGACTCCTTTTTTGCTCTTGACCAAGCCCTCGATGGATGAAATCGCCATCGACAGATTATCCAATCTTGCGGATTGCACAAATTCATTTTCCAATCCGAAAAGAATCGGTGGATGAACATTGTATAAATTCAATTCATAGGACAGGATGCTCTCCTTGTCGATGCCGAGCTCTTTCGCCAAAATATCCGCAAATTTTTCTTTGTCCGCTTCCTCACCGTAAACTTGAAGAACCGGTTTGAGATCTTTTTGCTTGTCGATTTTCACACCATTGTTGACTTCGCGGTTCATGTGAATTGCCAAGTTCGCAATCGTACAAATCGGACGATTGAAATCCACAAGTTTCTCCACCATTTTATCTTTTTCAAGATATTGTACGACTCCGGCAATCGAAAGCGGCTTGTCAAACCAAGTATTCAGAATCGGTCCGCCATACACTTCCATATTCAATAAGTGATAGCCGTTGGCATCGATATCCGGATTGGATTTTATTTTGAGTGTCGGCGAATCCGTATGTGATACGACGATTTTGAACAAATCGGTTGTGTCTATACGAAAAGCAAGTACCGCGCCGTCTTTTGCAATATAGAATTTGCCGCCTTTTTTCAAGTTGAACGGTTTTTCAATATCCAGTTTTTTAAACTTATTCTTCTCCAAATAAACGGACAATGCTTTTTCCGCATGATAGACGGATTTGGATTCCTCAATCAGATTCAATAAATTGTTTATCATTTTTCCTCCTGTGCTTTGGTCATTTTGCCAAAATTTATATCAATTTTTTTGATGCCTGTTTTGCCGAATACGATGGTGTACGCGGAATCGCTCTTGGCGACAATCTTTCCTTTGCCGTAAACCGGATGGATAATCTCATCCCCCATGTCAAAACTGTCAACCGACTTCGGCTTGTTATCGATTTGCGCGACCATTTCTCTTTTCTTTTTGTATTTATCCACGAGCGAATAACCGCCGTATTGATTGCTCTGTCTGTCCACCTTGCCGTTAATCAGCTCCTGCGGTACATCCTTGATGAAGCGAGATACGAGCTGCGCGCTGTATTTGCCGAAATAATTTCGTCCGAGCGCATAGGAAAGATAGAGCTTTTCTTTCGCTCGCGTCATGCCCACATAGCACAGACGACGCTCCTCTTCAATTTGAATATCGCTCATCAACGATTTTGCGGAAGGAAAGATTCCCTCCTCCATTCCCGTAATGAAGACGACCGGAAATTCAAGTCCTTTCGAGCTGTGCAGCGTCATCAGCGTAACGACATCTTCGCCTTCTTCATACACATCGATGTCGCTCGTCAATGCCACGGTGGACAAAAATGCTTCGAGCGATTTGTCTTCGCTGCTGTGCACAAATTCATTCGCTACGGATTTCAATTCGTTGATATTCTCCATGCGGCTTTGATATTCAATCTCGCCCTCTTCCATCAGCTCATTGATGTATCCGGAGTTCATCACGATTTTTTCAATCAGCTCATCGATGGAAATCACTTCGCTCATCGATTTGAGCGAGCTGATCAGCAAAATGAATACGCGAATTGAATTCTTCGCCTTGGTCGAAATATCCAGACTTTCAAAATCAAGCAGCGCGCTGAACAGCGATTCGCCTTTTTGATTCGCTTGAATTTCAATTTTCTCGAGCGTTTTGAGCCCGATGCTTCGCTTCGGTACATTGATGATTCGTTTGAGCGAAATGTCGTCGGACGGATTGGAAATGATTCGCAGATATGCCAAAAGATCTTTGATTTCCTTGCGCTCGTAGAATTTGAGCCCGCCATAGATATTGTAAGGCACGCGCGCATTGATGAGTTCTTCCTCCAACAGTCGCGACTGCGCATTGATTCGATACAAAATCGCAATATCTTTATTTTGAAAATCGGATTTGAGCTTCTTGATTTCACGCGCCACATTCTTGGCTTCCAACCGATCGTCCTGCGACTTAATCAGCTCGATTTTCGTATCATTGGTCTTTTGCGTCCACAGCTTTTTTTGTTTTCTGCCGGTATTTTTCTCAATGACCTTATGCGCCGCGCTCAAGATATTTTGAGTGGAGCGATAATTTTGCTCCAGTTTGACGATGGTCGCATCCGGATAGTCTTTCGCAAAATCCAAGATATTTCGAATATCCGCGCCCCGCCAGCCGTAAATCGCCTGGTCGTCGTCGCCCACGACGCAGATATTTCGGTACTTCGCCGCGAGCAGAGAGATGAGTACATATTGTGAATGGTTGGTGTCCTGATACTCATCCACCATGATATATTTGAATTTGTCCTGATAAAAACTCAGCACTTCGGGATTTTCTTTTAAAATTTTGATGGTCAAAAAAATCATATCGTCAAAATCGACCGCATTATTTTTTTTGAGCCTCTCCTGATACATTTTATAGACTTTAGCCGCCGTCTTGCTGCGCGTGTCGATGGCAAATTTTTCTTCATAGCGCCGCGGCGAAAACAATTCATCCTTCGCCGATGAAATGATGCTCAAAAAATAGACCGGCTTCATCGTTTCCGAATTGACATTGAGCGTTTTCATACATTCCTTGACCAAGGTCTGCTGGTCGTAATAATCGTAGATGACAAAATCGCGCGTGTAACCGATTTTATCGATATGCGTTCGCAAAATTCGCAGACAGATGGAGTGGAAAGTTCCAATCCACATATTGAAATGAGGCTCGCCCATCAAATCGTACAATCTGGTTTTCATTTCGTTTGCCGCCTTGTTGGTAAAGGTCAATGCCAAAATATTCGCGGGCGATTCACCGGAATTGATGATATGGGCAATCCGATTGATAATCACCTTGGTCTTTCCCGAGCCGGCACCCGCCAAGATTTGCAATGGGCCATCGATGGTCGTGACTGCCTGCGACTGTTGCTCATTTAGTTGTTCCATGTTTTCTCCTATAAAAAAAGGGACGGCTGTCCCCTACAATGTAAAAATCACCTGACAGACATAATCGCCGTATCTTTCCGCGGTTTCCTCCGGCGGAAAGCTCGCTTTGACTCGATAATCATTACTTTCGCAAGCTTTGACAAAAAATAGCGATACGATGCCTATCTCAATATCAAATTTCTTACCTTCTTTGCGATTGATGAATAATTTACATTCGTTTTTCTCAATTAAAAATTTCCACGGCTGCTCATTTCCCCAAGACGGCGCAAGTTTGGTGAGATAGAAAATTTCTTCCAGCCCGAGCTGTTGAAGCTCATCCCAAGTCACTTCGCTTCCCCAAGCATCCGTATAGACGAATTCCGCCACACCTTTCCGCTCGGATTTTTGATTCGTATTCTTTCTGAAGAATCCGGAATACTCCTCGCCCACGCCGATGCACGCGAGCAAAGTTTCGCCGTTTTTCTTGGAAAACAGCGTCGGATAATCCACATCTTCCATCGTGCTTATCCAGCAAGAACCGATTTGCGCCTTCCAAAGTGCGAATCGAACCCATTCCAAGCAAAAGCCCGCATTGATTTTCGCTTCTTCGGTGTTTTCTCCAAAGACCAAAATATAACTCGGCGCCGGAATCATCTTGCCGTAGTATCCGATTTTGCCGTCAAATTCTTTTGCAAATTTCTTTCCGTCTTCTATAATTACAAAATCAAGCTGTGTGTCATTGAGCTTCTCGATGGATGCAAGGTCGCTGATAATCATTGAAAGCAAATTAAAATCGACCTTTTTGTTCGTAAACTCGCGAACCGACTTGATTCCAGTAATGATTTTTTCGTAATTCATAAGCTCTCCTTTTCACATAACCAACCTTTTAATAATCTTCTTCTATCGTATGAACCAATTGTTTGACCGCTTCCTGCTCATCAACTCCTTCCGCCGAAATCGTGACGATGCTGCCCTCCGGAATCGCCGCCGCCAAAATGCTGACGATGCTCTTCGCGTTGATGAGCTTGTTTTCATATTCGATAAAAATATTTGATTTGTATCCGGTGGCAATTTTTATAATATGGGATGCCGCCTTCGCATGAATTCCCATTTCATTAACAACTTTTGCGTTTTGTTTAAACATTCCATCCCTCTTATAATAAATTGATATTGTGCTCTTTGCAGATAGCGATTGTTTCGTCATCCCAAATCGACGCCTGCACTTCGCCGATATGTGCTTTGCGTAGGAAAAACATACAGATTCGCGACTGCCCGATTCCGCCGCCTACGGTAAAAGGCACTCTGCCTTCCAGCACGCTCTTTTGAAAATCAAATTCCAACTTGTGCTCCTGCTCACGAATTTTGATTTGCTTGAGCAAGGCTTCCTTATCCACACGAATTCCCATCGAGGAAAGTTCCAGCGCAATATCGAGCACATCATAATAAAACAAAATATCGCCGTTGAGCTCCCAATCGTCGTAGTCCGCCGCCCGTCCGTCGTGCATTTCGCCGTTGGAGAGCAATTTTCCGATTTGCATAATGAATACGGCGCCATGTTCTTTGGCGATTGCATATTCGCGCTCTTTCGGAGTCAGGTTCGGGTAAAGGTCGAGTAAATCCTGCGATGTGATAAAAAATATTTCCTTCGGCAATTCCGAATTGATTTGCGGAAATTCGTAATTCATCTTGTAGGAAGTGATTTTGAACACTTCATAAATATCCCGCACAATCGACATCAGCGTATCGATGGTTCGGTCTTCTTCCAAAATTACTTTTTCCCAATCCCATTGGTCAACATAAATCGAATGAATATTGTCCAATTCTTCGTCTCGGCGAACGGCATTCATATCGGTGTAGATGCCCTTGCCCACTTCGACGCCGTAATTGCCCAATGCCATCCGCTTCCATTTCGCGAGCGATTGCACGATTTCCGCATAATATCCCGTATCGAGCATATCGAATCCGACGGGTCGCTCCACACCGTTGAGGTCGTCATTGAGTCCGGTGGACTTTTTCACGAACAAAGGAGCGGAAACGCGCGTCAAATTGAGTTTTCGTGATAATTCTTTTTCGAATTTGTCTTTAAGTACCTTAATTGCCACTTCGGTTTCCATCAGGCTCAAGCTGCTGGAATAATTTTGTGGAATAATCAATTTTTCTTTGCTCATAACATTCTCCTGTTAATGGCTGTCTCAATTTTGTTCACTCTCTTATTATAATCTTTTTTAATCTTTTTTTCTATATCTTTGCTCCAATGTTGGCAAATTTATTAAAATTTTTTACAAGAAAACGGCATCCGCGGTCAAAAATCCGAATTTATATCAAAAAATCGGAAGAAAATTTACGGATGCTCTTTTGCATATCGAAATCCGATTTCATTTTTTGCTTGTGCATTGATTTCGAATCGGATATTATATTTTTCCAATATTTTTTTCAGATTGGCGATATCATCTTCGTCAAAATGCATCGGCACTTCAATTTGCAACATCCGATTTTCAAAATCGATTCCGCTTCCGAGCAATCGAATTTCAAAATCATCCAGCATCATCGCATTGGAAAGAATTTTCCCGCTGCCTTGACAGCTCGGGCAGGTCTGAGCAATCGAAGTGATGATATTTTGTTTGGTTCGCGAAACAATGAGTTGCAAAAGAGAGCTTTCGGTCATCTGACAACTCGTGATGTGTTTCTTCCTATTATATAGCATTTTGGCGATGAACTCTTCAAATATCGCCTGCTCTTTTTTCTTCATCGTGATAAAGTCAATCATCACGATGCCCGACAGACCGAGCTGCTCTATAATCTGCATGGATTTTTCAAAGGCGATTTGATTCGTCTGCAAAATTTTCTGCTCGCGAAGTGCATCGTATCGAAGAAAGGGCGCGTTCACATCGATAACGCAGAGCGCTTCCAAAAAATTGACATGCAGAGAACATTCTTCAAATACATGCTCCGTTTTTAGAAATTGGCTCATCACGATGCCCTGTCCGTCCAACACAAAAGTTCTGTCATAGTGGTGCTCGATGTTTTTTTCGCGAAAATATTTTTTCAATCCGTCGGAAATGCGATGCTCATTGGACAGCACTTCGGTCACATGGTATCGCTCCACCAATTCGGCGATGCTCTTCTCTTTGTCAAAGGCATCGTATTTGAGTCCGATTCCTTCGCTGAGCAGAGCGGGAATTTTTGCCGCAAGCGCGCGAATTTCGTTTTCTATCTCTTCCAAATGCCCGATGTCCGACTTACTGCGCAGTAAAATTCCGAAGTCTTTGATTTCATTTTCAAATTCCACGCTAAGCTTCTCCGCCAGTTTTTGAACCGACTTATTATTCGCCGTTTTTTTCGAGCATTTGACTCCCTTACCTTGAAGCAGCAGCACGACAAATTCGCCACCCAGCGTAATATCCGTCGTGGCTCTCGCTCTTTTGCCGGATTCCTCGCTCGTGATTTGCACGAGCAATTCATCGCCGACCTTTTGCTTTTCCTTCGTTTTCAAATATAGCTCGCAATCGCCCGCATCCAAAAGCGCCGATTGCATAATCAGATTGTATCGAAGAACTCTCGCTCGATAAATCCTGTCTTTTTGCGGCCATTGGTTGCTCCAAATAATTTGAAGATGGCGCATGTCCTTTTCAACCACCGCCAATTTGCAGCATTGACTGCTTTGCTCAATGAGTAGCTTAGACAAGCCGATATTCCTTTCCGTCAAAAGAATAAAGATTGATTTTAATGATGCGCTCCGGCACAATTTCTTCGCCATACTCTTTGGACAAAATTTGCATAAACTCCGCCGGCTTCATCGCTCCGTTCGTGGAGTTGAGCAAGGTGGCATAGATTTTGCCGTCTTTGACGAAGGCATCGACGATGCGGTCGCGCACATTGATTGCCAACATCTTTCCTTTTTTATTTCTTTTCTCAATCACGATTTCTTCACTGCCGAGAACTTTTTCAAGCGCCTGATTCATCTTCTCATCCAAATGCTCGACATGAAATTCATATTGGCTGTGCGATGACAAAACGGTCATCCCGCCGAGTTTTGAAACTTCTTCACAATGCGTGATTTCAACTCCGCGCGGCAAGGCATGATTCAATCGGTTTTGAAATTCTTCCATTCCTATCTCATCCGCGATATCGATATCAACATATTCGCAAATGCTTTCGACACCGAGACTCAAAGCCGGTGAAAAAGACATTTTCGGATGGGGATGAAATCCCTGACTGTAGTTGACATTGATATTCTCCCGTCGCAACGCACGAATAAAAATCCGAAGCAAATCCAAATGGGAGATAAAGGATATTTCGCCGAGCTTAGCGTATTTACATCTTATAATCATCCGCACAATCCCTTTCCAAGTCCCTGATTGATTCCGCAAGCGATACATCCTAAGCGGCAATCGCCCGATTCCACTTCCTTATATGCCAAATCCAATTCTCTTTGCAAAAATCTTTTGCTGACGCCACAGGAGAGATGGTCCCAAGGCAACGGTTCGTCAATGTCTCTCTCTTTGTTGGCAAATTCGCTCGGGTCGATGCCGACTTTTTCAAAAGCCTTCATCCATTCTTCATATTTGAAATGCTCTCCCCAACTGTCAAATTTACAGCCGTTTCGAAATGCCTCGTAAATCACCTGTCCGATTCGTCTGTCGCCTCGCGCAATCACCGCCTCCAAAAAGCTCGTCTTGTTGTCATGATAATTGTAGGTGATATTTCGGTGACGCAATTTTTCTTTGAGATATTGTTGCTTTTGCGTCATCAACTCCTGCGAATCCTGACCGAACCATTGGAATGGCGTATTGGGCTTCGGCACGAACACCGAGGTGCTGATGGTCACATTGAAATTGTTGATATTTTTCGTACCGTTCACTTTTTTGTATGTGTCGATGACCGTATATGCCAAATCGGCAATCCCGTCCAAATCTTCGAAGGTCTCGGTCGGCAATCCCGTCATAAAATATAATTTGACATTGCGCCATCCGCTTTCAAAAGCTTTGGTCGTCGCCTGAACCAAGTCCTCCTTCGTCACGCCCTTGTTGATGACATCGCGCAAACGCTGCGAGCCGGCTTCCGGTGCAAGTGTCAATCCGGAGCGACGAACGGTTTGAATTTTTTCCGCCATCTCGATGGAAAAATTATCCACCCGAAGCGACGGCAGGGACAAACTCAATTTTTCCTTGGAATATTCCGAGTTGAGACTGTCCAAAAGCACTTCCAGATTCGAATAATCACTCGTGCTGAGCGAAGTCAGCGACATCTCTTCATAGCCGGTGGACTTTACCAAAGAATCCGCCGCCTTGAGCAAGGTCTCCATCTTACGCTCGCGCACCGGACGATAGACGATGCCCGCCTGACAAAAACGACAGCCGCGCGTACAACCTCGAAACAGCTCCAGCATAATTCGCGAATGAACGATGTCGATATGAGGCACCATCATCTTGTCCAAAATAAATCCTTCGTTCAAATCATGAACGATTCTTTTTTCAATGACGGCGGGTACTCCTTCTTCAATCGGATGAATACTCTCAAAAACGCCATCCTTGTATTGCACTTCATAGAGCGAAGGCACATAAGCACCCTTGATATTTTTTGCAACCTCCGACAAAAATTCTTTGCGGCTGTAGTTTCCGCTCTCTTTGCGCTTGCGATACAAATCCGTCAGCTCGGGCAAAGATTCCTCCCCTTCACCGAGCAACACGATATCCGCAAAATCCGCCAAAGGCTCGACATTGTAAGCGCATGGTCCCCCGAAGACGACCAAAGGCTCTTCTTCTTTTCTGTCCTTTGAAAAAATGCTGATTCCCCCAAGGTCGAGCATATTCAAAATATTGGTGTACGACATTTCATATTGCAAAGTCACGCCGACAAAATCAAATTCATGCAAAGGCGTTTTGCTCTCCAATGAAAACAAATTCATATTATTTTCCCGAAGCAGCTCCTCCATATCCACGCCGACGGAAAAAGCGCGCTCACACCAAACATAGTCCAACGAATTGAGCACGCCATGCAAAATATGCAATCCCAGATGGCTCATGCCGATTTCATACACATCCGGAAAACAAAATGCAAAACGAACCTTTACATCGTCAAGGTTCTTTATAATCGAATTATATTCATTTCCCAAATATCTCCCGGGCTTATCGACCCTTCCGAGAAAACTCCTTAATTTATTCATTCACCCTCCGTCTATTTAAAAATACTCCGCTCCAAATACTCCAATGCCGCAAAACGCGGGTCATAACTTTCTTTCTTTCGCAGATAATGATAAATCTCGCGCGCCTTTTCCTTCTGTCCGATATTGTAAAAGGCAACGACGAGGCTCGCATAACCTTTGTTATAGGAAATCTTCGCTTTTTTCAAAAATGGCCACGAAAGCTCAAAATGCTTTGCCGCCTGCTCAAAATTCCGCTTGTCGAAATAATTGTATCCCATTTGAAAATGAATGAAAGACAATTCTTCCTCCGTCAGATTGTCAAAACGATCCAAAGCTTTCTGCAAAAGATTGTTGGCATAATTTCTCGCCTTAAAAAAAGAAACGGCATAATTTGCGCGCTTCATATAGTCGGACGGCTGCTCCAACTTCGTAAAAAATGCTTTTTGAATCGAGCGCAACAGCATGATGCCGCAAAAAATATACAGTATCGTAAAAAAAAGTTGATTATCCTTGCTCATTTTCGTTCTCCGTCATCGCTACCTTTGGCAGATTTTTGATTTTGTCGATGCCAAACTCACGCAAAAAAGTATCCGTCGTTCCATACAGAATCGGACGACCGATACGATCCAATCTTCCTTTTTCAGCAATCAAATCCAGTTCGAGCAAATTGCTGATTACGCGGTCGGATTTCACTCCGCGAATCTCCTCAATCTCAATTTTTGTAATCGGCTGTTTGTAGGCGATGATGCTCACCACCTCAAGCGCCGCCTGAGATAGAGTCTTCTTTTTCTTTTTCACCGTAATCTGCTCGATGTAAAAATTGTTCTCGGTGTTGGCGATAATTTGAAAAGCATCTTCCACCTGAAGCAATCGCAGACCGCTGCCGGATTCTTCATAGCGCTTCGCCAATTCTTCACAGGCCGAGCGAATCGTCTTGGCGGAAACTTCTTCCCGCTCCGCAAAAACTTTTACCATGTCCTTGACGGATACCGGGTCGGACGCTACAAATAAAATGGATTCGATTATGCTAATAAGCTTCTGATTTTCCATCAAATGCCCTCTCTATCAAAATATTGTCGAATATCTTGCGCTGACTCAGCTGAACTCGCTGCGCTTTCGAAAGCTCGAGCACACCGAGCAGACTCGCCACCACATCATCCTTGACCTGTCCGTTGACAATTTTGTCAAAATACACTTTGGACATCGACATCAAAATTTCTTCAATTTCCGCAATCTTATCTTCGACCGAGATTTTTTTGAAGCTGACCAAATTCGTTCGCGACGGTTTTTTGATTTCTTTCGCGAATCGGGAATAGACCGCAAAGATGTCGATGATGGTGAAATTTGAAAAATCCACCTCTTCTTCAATCAGCACCTCCGCCGCCTTGTTCGTATAAGCGACTTCGGTTTTTTCATACTGCTCGCCGAGTACGGCGGCAATCTCCTTGAATCGCTTATACTCTTCCAAAAGCTCGAACAATTCCTTGCCCGGCTCTTCCTCATCTTCCAATCGGTCATTGATATAAATGAAATATCGGGATTTCAACTCAATCAAAGTGCTTGCCATCGTAATAAATTCCGATGCAATCTCGCAATTATTTTTGCTGACGGTTTCAATCACCTCTAAATATTGCTCGATGATATTTTTGATAAAAATATCCTTGATTTCACATTTGTTGCTGCGAATCAGTTCCAACAACAAATCCAACGGCCCTTGAAAATCAATGGTGTCAATTTTGTATTCCATGACTAAATACCTACCACGAATGAAATGAATTCAAAAATTCCCGTTACAAGCGGCTCCAAGAAAAATCGTGTCGCGCCCGTAGCAATCAATGCAATCATCAAAAGCATTCCATATCTTTCATACTGATAGAACACCTGTCTTTGTCTCGCCGGTAAAAAGGACGCCAAAATTTTGGAGCCGTCCAGCGGCGGAATCGGCAACAGATTGAATGCCGCAAAACCGATATTGATCCATGCGATGTTGAAAATCACTTCATTATATACATCATTATTGAGCAAACCCGCCGTCCATTTGAGCAAAAGGAAAGAGACGATGGCAATCAAAATATTCATCGTCACCCCCGCAATCGATACGACAAAGACACCTAAATTGCGATTCTCGAAATTATTTTCGTTAAACGGAACGGGTCTCGCCCATCCGAATCGTCCAACCAACAAACATATCAAACCGATCGGATCGATGTGACTTGCCGGATTGAGCGTCAATCTTCCCATTCTCTCCGCCGTATCATCGCCCATCCAATATGCCGCCAAAGCATGTGCGAATTCATGAAATGCCATCGCGATGACAATGCCCGGCAGAATAACTAATTTGTCAAAAATCTCATCAATCATTCGTTCCTCTTTTCAAGTCTACAAATTATACATCCATAATAATCGGTAAAATCATCGGATTTCGTTTTGTCTTTTCAAACAAGAAGCGTTTCAAATCCTCTCGAATCATATTTTTGATATAAGACCAGTCCTTGATTTGATTCTGCTCGCTGCGTCGAAGTCCGGAAATCACAATTTCCTTCGCCTCTTCCATCAAATCTTCCGACTCGCGCACATAGACGAATCCGCGCGAAATCAAATCCGGTCCCGAAACTACGGTGCCGTCCTCTTTGGACATCGAAAGCACGACGACAATCAAGCCGTCCTCGGAGAGATGTTTGCGGTCGCGAAGCACGATATTTCCGACATCGCCCACGCCCAATCCGTCAACCATGATATTGCCCGACGGCACTCTCCCGGCAATCGCCGCTTTATTTTTATCCACTTCCAACACTTGACCGTTCGCCAATTTGAAAATATCTTCCTCATCCATGCCGAGCTCGACCGCCAATCGCGCATGCTGCTCCAAATGACGATACTCTCCATGAACCGGCATAAAGAATTTCGGACGCACCATACTGTGCATCATTTTGATTTCTTCTCGGAAGGCATGTCCTGAAACATGGATGTCTTTGAAGCTGTCATAAATCACTTCCGCTCCTCTTTCAAAAAGCTGGTTGATTACTTTCGAAACCATCTTTTCATTTCCCGGAATCGGATGCGACGACATCACCACCACATCGCCCTTCTTAATCGAAATCTTACGATGCTCTCCCGCCGCGATGCGCGACAATGCCGCCATCGACTCGCCCTGAGAGCCGGTTGTGATAATTACGATTTCGTGATCGCCGTATTGAGAAATGTCATTGATATCCACAAGCATTCCCGGCGGAATGTTGATATAGCCCAAGCTGTGAGCCAAAGTGGTTGTGTTTTCCATCGAGCGTCCGGAGATAACGACCTTTCTGCCGACTTTTTCCGCCGCGCTGAAAACCTGTTGCAATCGATGGATATTCGATGAGAATGTCGCCACGATGATTCGATTCTTTTTCGCATCCGCAAAAATATTGTCGAAGGCTTTGCCCACCACTTTTTCAGACGGTGAAAAACCCGGTCTTTCGACATTCGTACTTTCACAGAGCATCAACAAAACGCCTTTTTTCCCGATTTCCGCGATTTTTTGGAAATCCATATACTCGCCGTCAATCGGTGTGTGGTCGATTTTGAAATCGCCCGAATGGAAAATCACGCCGGCAGTCGTATGAATCGCCAATGCCGATGCTTCCGGAATACTGTGATTCACGCGAATAAAATCCACTGTAAATTTGCCCACCTTGACGGAAGAACCGATTGCCACTTCCACAAGCTGCGCATCAAAAATCTTATGCTCTTTCAATTTGTTTTCAATCAAACCCAATGTCAATTTGGATGCATAAACCGGAATGTTCAATTTCTTGAGCACATACGGAATCGCTCCGATATGGTCCTCGTGACCGTGCGTCACAATCATACCTTTTACATTTTCTCTGTTTTTGAGTAAATAGGATATATCCGGAATTACAATGTCGATTCCGAGCATATCATCTTCCGGGAATCCTAATCCCGCATCGACGATAATGATTTCGTCTTTAAATTCAATCGCCGTCATATTCTTGCCGACTTCTTGCATACCGCCCAGCGGTATCACTTTTATTTTCGATGTTTTCTTTGCCATCTTTCCTCCATATCTAAAAAATCACCAATACCACAAAGATACCGGTGATTCACATCATACTAATTTATCAAAGTTTCATAAGTTGCAACGACCATTTCATATTCGTCATCGTCATCAATCGCTTCTAAAATCATTTCACCATTTTCATCTTCTTCAACTCTAAAAATATACGCCTCGTCATCGTCTTCGTCCAAAGGTGCCAAAATGGAATAAGTCGTGTCATTCGCTTCCAAAGACATTACCAATTCAAATTCCACTTCATTGCCTTCTTCGTCCAACAGCACGATTACATCATCAAAGTTTTCAAACTTGTCCATTATAATCCTTTCCGTACAGAGCTCAGGTAATTATCCAAAATAACCACCGCCGCAATTGTATCTACTATTTTCTTTTTATCTTCTTGCTTAATACCATTTTTAAGCATTATATCCTTCGCCGTTTTCGTGGACAATCGCTCATCCCAAAAGGTTATTTTAACATCTTTGAGCTGTAATTGCAAACGCTCTGCAAAAGCCAAAGTCTTTTCCCCTTGAAATCCTACACTACCGTCCATATTTTTGGGCAAGCCAATAACAACCTCATCGACCTGATGCTCTTCGACAAGATTTTTAATGGCCTCCAAATCACGCTCGATACCTTTTCGAGCAATAGTATACAAGGGGTGTGCAAACATCGAAAGTTCGTCACTGATTGCCACCCCGATTCGTTTATTTCCTACATCCAATCCGATTTTTTTCATCTAATTATTTTCAATATAGCTTTTCAAAATCACTTCCAAAAGCTCATCTCGCTCAAATCTTCGAATCAAGCTACGCGCATTATTATGACTTGTAATATAGCTTGGGTCTCCCGAAAGAAAATAACCTACAAGCTGGTTGATGGCATTATAGCCTTTTTCTTCAAGTGCCGCATATACTTTTTTCATAATTTCTTTTTCAGATTCGGAATTATCTTTTTGAGCCTGAAAAGTCATCGTGTATTCCAGCTTGTCCATGTTATACCTCTTTTCTTATTTTATCATATTTTCAATTACTGTCTGTGCTTCTCTGAGTGAGTCGTCAAATTTGGAAATATCCTTTCCGCCGGCTTGTGCAAAGGTCGGTTTTCCACCGCCGCCGCCACCTGCAACACTCGCAACCGCTTTTACAATATTTCCCGCATGCGCTCCTTTGGAAACTGCAGTTTTTCCCGCCGCACATACATAACCGATTTTCTCATCGCTGATGCTTCCGAGCAGCACCAACGCATCGTCATATTTGTCGATGATTCCCTGTGCGATGTTGCGAAGTGAATCAATCGGTGCATCATCAATCTTGTCGATAATCACTTTGATTCCTTTTACATCGATTGCACTTTCCATCGACTTGTTCGCCTCTTGCGACGATTGCTCAAGTTTCAGCTTTTCGACTTCCTTCTTGCTTGCCTTGAGTTCTTTTACAATTTGTTCCGCTCTTATTTCGACAGAGGCTTGGTTACTCTTTAGTATATCAGCTATTTTATCAATTTTCAATTCTTTTTCGTACAAATAGTTCAACACATTGCGTCCCGTAATCGCTTCGACTCGTCGAACGCCCGACGCAACGCTGCTTTCCGCAACGATTTTGAACATCATAATCTCAATCGTATTCTCGATATGCGTTCCTCCGCAAAGCTCGATGGAAAAATCGCCCATGCTTACGACGCGAACGATATCACCGTATTTTTCGCCGAATTGCGCAGCCGCGCCGAGTTTTTTCGCATCGTCAATCGGCATATTCTCCACATGAATCGGCAATTCGTTGAAAATTTCTTCGTTGACGATTCTTTCGATTTCAGCAATTTGCTCCGCCGTCACCGCTTCAAAGTGGTTGAAGTCAAAACGCAATCGTTTGTCATCGACATAAGATCCCGCCTGCGAAACATGGTCGCCGAGCACGATTTTGAGCGCCTTGTGCATCAAATGCGTCGCACTGTGGTTTTTCATAATATCCTTCCGACGATTATCTTCCACAATCGCCTTGACTTCATCGTGAAGTTTGAGCTCTCCTCTCGTCACTTCAACGAAGTGAAGCACCAAACCGTTCGCCGTTTTCTGCGTGTCAAAAACCGTCGCCTCAAAATTGTCCGACAGAAATCTTCCTTTGTCGCCGACCTGACCGCCGCCTTCTCCATAAAATACGGACTGCTCCAAAATGACGGTTGCCTTATCGCCTTTGACAAGACTCTCCACCGCTTCTTCATTTTTCACGATATATTGAACCTTCGTCTGAACTTTCATTTTGTCATAGCCGACAAATTCCGTAGAAAGTTCCGCCGGCAACATATCGAGCGCACTTTTCTTCCAGCCTTCTCCTTCGCTTGCGGTTCTTGCCTTTCTTGCTGTCTCGCGTTGAACTTCCATCAACTGATTGAACGACTCGATGTCTAAGGTCTTGCCCTGCTCCGCCAAAATCTCCATCGTGATTTCAAGCGGGAAACCGAAAGTGTCATACAACTTGAACGCCTCCGAACCCGAAAGCATTTTTTCGCCCTTTTTGTCGAGCTCGTCGATTTGTTGCTCCAAAATATTCAAGCCTTGGTCGATGGTCTCTTGGAATTTTTTCTCTTCTATTTTAATCAGCTTGTATATATATTCTTCTTTTTCACGAAGCTCCGGATATGCGTCGCCGTATTCCGAAATGACCACTTTTGCGATATCCGTCAAAAAGTCATGATGAAGCCCCAACAATTTACCATGTCGAGCCGCTCGTCGAAGCAATCTTCGCAAAATATATCCTCTTCCTTCATTGGACGGAATAACGCCGTCGTTGAGCAGGAAGGTTGTCGCTCTCGTATGGTCGGTGATAATACGAATCGAAATATCGGTTTTCTCACTCTGTCCGTAAGCGACGCCGGAAAGCTCGCTGACCTTTTCGCGAATCTTCACCATCGTATCGATGTCAAAAATGCTGTCAACATTTTGCATAATGCAGGCGATTCGCTCCAATCCCATCCCCGTATCGATATTCGGGAAGTCCAACGGATTGTAATTTCCATCCAAATCTTTGTCAAATTGAGTGAACACAAGATTCCAAAACTCTAAGAAACGGTCGCAATCACAACCCGGTTTACAATCCGGATTGTCACAATTAAAATGATTGCCCCTATCGATATAAATTTCGGAGCAAGGTCCCGACGGCCCCGTTCCCGTTCCGATTTCCCAGAAGTTGTCGTCTTTGCCGAGTTTGACAATGCGCTCGCGCGGAATATTTTGCTCCTTTGCCCAAATCTCAAGCGCCTCGTCGTCCTCCAAATAAACAGTCACCCACAATTTATCTTTATCCAATTTCAAATACTCGGTCACAAATTCCCATGCCCAAGCAATCGCCTCTTTCTTAAAATAATCGCCGAAAGAAAAATTCCCGAGCATTTCAAAAAAAGTCGCGTGGCGCGCAGTTTTTCCTACATTATCGATATCGCCTGTACGAATACATTTTTGACAGCTCACCATGCGTTTGCTCGGCGGCGTTTCAATTCCTAAAAAATAATTTTTGAGCGGCGCCATCCCCGCATTGATGAGCAGCAAACTCTCATCATTGATCGGAACGAGCGGAAAACTTTCCTGCACATAATGTCCATGCTTCTCAAAAAAATCCAAATACGCCTTTCTGATTTCACTAACTTTCATCTTTCTCCTCCATATTAAAAAACCCTTGTGAGAATTTCTCACAAGGGCGAATTATCCGCGGTACCACCTTATTTGTTCCTGTTTGCAAAGGGAAAACAAAATCATTTCAAAATCAACCCGCTCAACAGAAACCTCTCTATGATTATAACGCAATCAACGCCTTTGATTAAAAGGAGCTCCAAGGTAGCTTCGTATGCAATGGGAGCTTTCACCGTCCTCCCTCTCTGATGGTCGCAAACTACTTAGCCTCTTCAACGCCTATTGTGATTATAAATCAATTTTTTACTTTTCGCAAGCCTCTTTTGAAAACATACAATTTTTTCTTCCTTAATATGCAGGCTTTTATCAAAATAGAGATAAGCACACTTGGAAAACTCTGTATGTTATCAACATATAATTGAATCAATCAATCTTTCCACCATCATCTCATCTTTAACCATCTTTTTAATCTCACATGTCCAAACTACAATAACTTTGATTCCCAAATTTGCAAGCTCCTTATAGTTCTTCTTGTCTCTCTCAACATTACTTTCAAGCTTTTTCTTCCAAAATTCATGATTATTTTTAGGTATGGATGAGTATTTGCAGTTTTCATGCATATGCCAAAAACAACCGTTTATAAATATCGCCGTTTTATATTTGGATATATAAATATCGGGTTTTCCCGGCAAACTCTTATAATTCAACCTATATCTGAAACCCTTCTTCCATAAAATCTTTCTCAAGTAAATCTCGGGTTGAGTATTTTTGCTTTTGACCCTTGACATATTTTCGCTTCGGGTCATAGGTCCGTACTTTTTCATTACCTGAATCTCACTTGCAAATTTAGCTTTATATAATCTTCTCCATTTTCCGTATATATTTCTCCGAAATCGTGTCTTGATGTTGATGCGGTTTCATACTTGGTGTTCTTCAACAAGTATTCTTCAAAATAGTTCCTATTGTAAATATGGTACGCTAAAACATCTCCTTCTTTCGTAACAATTATATATCCGCCGGTTGCTTCATCCACTCCGTCCCAAATCGTCGCCGGCTTCATCCCTAACGCCACGGCCGTTAAAAATTTTTTGAACTTATATCTGTAAGCATTCACATTCCCATATTGCATCGGATTCTCAACTTCAAGCTTCTTTACCATTTCTTCACAATTATAGATTCCGTCTCTATAGAAATATAGGAGGGTTTCGGCTATAATCTTATCCATGCTGCTGTCAACCAACACAAGATTGTCATTAAAAACCGCATTACTCATCCCGAAATATTGCAGTTCTCCTTTTTCTGAAATTATTTTATTTATTCGTCCCTTTACATCGGTATGATTTTTTCCGGATGCCGTAACCTTGTAAATCTCATTGGCTTCCAGAACCAAATTCGAATGTTCGTGAATTATTTTGTAAATAAAATTTGTCGTTTTTCCCGCATTCAATAAAGTCGGAGAAGAGCCTAATTCAGATTTTATCGAAAATCCGACAGTCGGACTGAATCCCGTGTTGATATCGATGATTTTAATAGTTATATCACTTTTGTCGGCTGCCGGTGCGGATAGTTTGTAACACAAAATTTTGTCCATAAAGTTTTGTGTTTTCTCTATGGAAAATGCTCCTTTTGATGTTTTATCCCCTATCTCTTTTAATAAAATTTCGGTCTCAATTTCAAATTCATTAGCTGTCAACTCTTTTACTATTAATCCATTAATATATATCGATATTATTTCTTTTTCTACACATCCTTTAATTTCTTCTCCAATATTATCTCTCAGAATTTTAATGATTGGGAAGTATAACTTAACATCATCCTCTAAAAAATTGTCGACTATACATAAATGCGGCAAATACATATTAAACCCCCTTGAATATCAATTCATTATGGTATTCCAAAAATTCCACAGATGGCTCAAATTTATCAGGAATTAAAATTTTTTGCCCTTCATATTTTTTAAATACATTTTCAATAAATTCATTTGTGTAATATTCTTTTAATCTCCCGGAAATAATTACTCTATAGTTCTTATCTATTGTAATTAAACCTCTATCAAACGCTTTATCATGAATAGAATTAAGACAAATGCCATTATGTGGATTAAGTCTATTACTTTTGTCTATTGCCCAAGGTTTTATATGACTTGCAACTAAAAACTCATTAATTTGTGTGTTTGTTATAGCGCAAGTATTATTATAGGCGGACAATACCGATGTACGAAAAAAATTCTGATTTATTCTTGTCTTAATCAGCCTGATTTTGTCCTCACTGGAATAATCAATTTCATCGGACTGCAGGTAAGTATTCTCAATCGACTTATCGGTTATACTTTCAATAATTTTTTCAGCTTCAAAAATGAGTTTCTCTCTGTCGCTGTTAAATTCCTCCCACACAAGTTTTTCCATCTTTGCACCGTGTGACAGCCCTACGATGTTTTTCTTTTTTAATTCAGGATCAAGTCTTCCAAGATTTCCAATTTTCATATTTAAAGCAGATGGAGTCCTTCCGAGTACATCCGCATATCGAATAATAACAGAATTTGTCTTACTGCTTTTTGTAAACGGAACGATGCAATAAACATAAAAAGCAACTATCGTTTCTTCTCTGCTCCAATTATTTTTTTTCTCCATAATACTCATCCCCTAATTATCATTCTACTAACACCAATATATAATATGTCTCCTAAAGCTTCATTTTTCCTTTTCTGACATCTAACAGAAATCAAAAAAGGGATACTTTTTATTATATCACAAATTTTTGTTCGGCATTTCTTTTATGCTCCCAGTTGATAAAGCAAAATCGGATTTGCCGTTTCAAGCTCTTTCGGGTATATCCCCAGCAAGTTGTAACAATATTCATCGATATCATCCAATGTATATTTTTTTGGCAACCGAACTTCATAGCTGTCCGTTAAACCGGAATGCGAAATAATCTCTCCTCCGATTTCATCAACAATTTTTTGTATCTCATCGTATGAAACATTACGACGAGCTCCTAATGAAATTCGATTATTGATATAATAAGCGCCTCCCGGTGTTTGAGACAATTCATGCGGCTCTGCTTTCGGTGCTCGTCCTCCCCATTGAAAAATCGGTTGCTCTTTTACTTCGAAGATCGCGCTCTTCCCCGAAGAGTCCAGTACCTTAAACACAATTTGATTTTTTTCCGGCAATAACAGCACTCTCGCTTCACCAAGTTTTCCTTTTGGCGAAATGCCGTCTCCTCCCGCCAAATAAATATATTCTTCCTTCTTTCCATTGATGATATAACTTACTTCCGTGATTTTTGCTCCCTTGCTCGCATGCGCTTCATATTCCACATCCACTGCATTGTCTGTGACCTCTCCGGTTGGAAAAGGAGTTGTAACAACGATATTCGGATGACTTTGACTCGAATCGGCTTTTTCATTTGCGGAAAATAAAACGACCTTACCGATTAAAAATAAAGCTATCAATCCAAACAACAAAATATACTTTTTATATTTCATAATCTCCTCCGACATTCAACAAAACCGCCCCGCAAAAAATTAAAAGGTTATAGAATTTGAATCCAAAAACTCAACGCTTTTCCTACTTTTACTAAAATATTATCTGTAATTGATTCATCTGTCAACCAATATAAAATCAAATTTGTCCAAAAAATTTATACGATAAAAAAACCGTCTTGCAACAGCTCTTTTTTTACAATTTCAAAATCAAAAAACTATCCGAAGTACAAAAAAAAAAAGCTGGAGCACAAAAAAACCGCCTTGATATCAAAGCGGTCTGTTTCTAAATTTAATCTTCATCCTCATGGTCATGATGATGGTCGTGGTCGGTGTCGATTTCCACATTGGTCAATCCGTCGATTTCAATTCCGTTTTGAATCGCATAATCACGAATTGCCAAACGAATTGCCTGTTCCGCCAAAACGGAGCAATGCATCTTTACCGGCGGCAATCCGCCGAGTGCATCCGCTACTTGTTTGTTCGTTATTTTGAGCGCATCGTAAATGGATTTTCCTTTTACCAATTCGGTAGTCATGCTCGAGCTTGCAATCGCGGAGCCGCATCCGAAGGTTTTGAATTTGACATCTTTTATAATGTCATTTTCAATATCCAAGTAGATTTTCATAATATCGCCGCATTTCGGATTGCCGACTTCGCCGACGCCGGACGGATTTTCAATTTCTCCCATATTTCGCGGATTGGCGAAATGATCCATAACTTCCTTAGTGTACATTATTTATTCTCCTCTTTCAAAAATGTTTCGTAAAGCGGTGACATATCGCGCAGCCTTTGCACAATCACCGGCAATTTTTCCAACACATAATCAACTTCTTCTTCGGTATTGTAATCCGAGAGACTGAGTCGCAACGAGCCATGTGCAATCTCATGGGTCAATCCGATTGCCATCAGCACATGGGATGGGTCGAGTGCTCCCGAGGTACAAGCCGAGCCGCTTGAGCCGGCAATCCCGACCATGTCGCAACTTAACAGCAATGCTTCTCCTTCGATGAAGCGGAAACAAAAACTTGCTATCGTCGGCAATCTTTTTTCCAAATCGCCGGTCACGATGGTATGCGGAATTCTCTCCAGCACACCTTTTATCAAACGGTCGCGCAAACTTTTCGTTTTTGCTATATGCGCGTCCATCGTTTCATTTGCAATCTCGCATGCCTTTCCGAAAGCTGCGATATATGGTGTATTTTCCGTTCCTGCTCTTTTCTTTCGCTCTTGCGCACCACCATGAATCAGATTGTCAATTTTTACGCCGTTTCGAATATACAATGCGCCGATGCCTTTCGGTGCATAAATTTTATGACCGGATACGGACATCATATCCACGCCGAGCTCTTTGACATCGATTGGCACATTGCCCAATGCCTGCACCGCGTCGGTGTGGAACAGAATCTTGTGCTCCTTCGCAATTTCAGCAATTTCTTTGATGGGCTGAATCGTTCCGATTTCATTATTGGCGAACATGATGCTTATCAAGATCGTCTGCGGACGAATCGCTTGTCGAAGTTCGTCGAGCGAAATGAATCCTTTGTCATCCACATCCAAATAAGTCACTTCAAAACCATGACTCTTCTCCAAGTATTCGCAGGTATGAAGCACCGCATGATGCTCTATCTTTGAAGTGATGATATGATTTCCTTTTGCACGATTGGCAAAAGCGGCTCCTTTGATAGCCCAGTTATCCGACTCCGAACCTCCCGCTGTAAAATAAATTTCCTTATCATTCGCATTCAACAACTTTGCCACCCGCATGCGCGCCGTATCCAAAATCGGTTTTGCTTCCTGACCGAAACTGTGCACGCTGGACGGATTGCCATAATAATTTTCGATGACTTCCATCATTTCCTTTACAACTTCTTTTTTGACATTCGTCGTCGCCGAGTTATCAAAATATGCCTTCATAAACATTCTCCTTACAATATTTTATTTTCCAACATATCGCCGAGCGATATTGAATTCAAACAATCATCTATGCTGTCTTTCAGTTTTTTCCAGACAACCCTTGTGACGCAGCCCTCTTCCGTACAACAAAATTCGTCGTTTTCGGAAACACAAATCGCCGGCTCAATCGGACCATCCAACGAGCGAATGATATCGCCGACCGAGATTTCTTTTGGGCTTCTGGATAATAAATATCCTCCCTGCGCTCCCCGTACGCTGACGATTAAATTTGCTTTTTTCAGCGCCGAGAATATCTGCTCAAGATATTGATCTGAAAAGCCCGTCTTGTGCGCGATGGTTTTTATCGCTATCGGTGTGTTGTTTTCGTACTGAGTCGCCAGTTCGTACATTGCTTTTAGACCATATCTTCCTTTTGTCGAAAGCTTCAAAACAAACCTCCTAAATTTAAACATTTACAATTCATTATACTAAATCCAACTAAAGTAGTCAAGATTTCATTCTCAAGGACTTTTCGAGCTTTTGTATTACAAATTTCGACACGAAGCCGACAAAAATACCGGTCGCAATCGAAACATAAATCATCACCGGCAGATAAACAAAGATGGATAGATTCTCAATCATCAGCGATGCCGCGAAAAGTTGCCCGATGTTGAAGAAAACCGCTCCGGCAACGCTGACGCCGATTTCGGAGAGAGATTGGATATTCATTTTCTTGAGCGTTCCCATCGCCAAAATCGCGAAGATTCCGCCGCAAAAGCTGTATATAAAGGAAGAGAAACCGCCGCCGAAGATGGATGCCATCACGATGCGCAAAATCAAAACGACAAGCGCCGTCCAAAATCCGCTGATGTATAACAAAATCAGCGAAATGATATTTGCAAGTCCGAGCTTGGCACCCGGCGCAATAAAATAAAGACTCGGTAATGCCGCTTCGATAAAATATAGAATGAGAGAATAAGAAAGCATCATTGACATAAATACTATTTTTTTCGTTTTCTTCATATTCGTTCCTTTTGTCAGTTTCAATATCAGTTGGCAATCACATCGACATCTTTTTCCTGCTGATTGATGAGTTTGACATAGAGTCGATGCGGAAGGCATACAATCATCTCGCCGTTTTTGCTGATGGGATGAGAATGCACGCAAAGCTGGTCGGGACAATTTGCGGAAATCATTTTGACTTCACCGTTCTCAATGCGTATGCTGTTGTGAAAAGCGCTCTTTTTCACTTCCACCGTCTTGCTGAAATTCGAATCGACGGCATATTCCTCAATCACTTTGCCGTCTTGAATAATTTGCACTCGATTGACGGAAGCTGCTTTGCCGACACTCGTCCAATAGCTCAAAGCCAGTGCAAAGAGCACCAAAATTATAATCATAATCCAATCGCCTTTTTTCATCTCTTTCTCTTTCTCCAATGTCAAATGTCACTTCTTAAAATCGCAAAACACCGAACCAATCCGATCCGGTGTCTATCAATCGTCGATTATTCAGATGCGCTGAGAACCGATTCCGCAATATTGGCGGCATGGTCCGAAATTCGCTCCAAATTACTGATAAGGTCAAGGAAAAGTACACCGGACTCGGTTCGACACATATTGTGGTTGAGTCGATAGATATGCGCCGCACGATTTGCCTTTTCCAAATCGTCCACCTGATTTTCCATCTCCAAAACACGATTGGCGATATCGATGTCGCCCGTACGCATCGCATCCATCGCCGAAATCACCGAATCAAAAACTTTCTCGGTCATTACCGCAAGTTCCACCTGCGATTCCGCGGAGAAATTCAGATTCTGCTCGATATAGCTTTCGCCGAGCTCCGCGATATTTTCCGCATGGTCGCCGATTCGCTCGATGTCGTTGATGGTGTTGAAAAGTCCGTCAACGATAAGTCGGTCGTCCAATGAAATATCGGTGTTGGAAACGGCAACCAAGTATTCGATAATCTCTCTTTCCATCTGATTGATGTCTTTTTCCAAGCGGAAGGTTTCCGCCAAATCCGCACTGTTTTTCTCCAAGAATCCCGAAACGGATTTTTGAAGCGAAGTCAATGCGACATTTCCCATATTCAAACATTCACGATAAGCATTCTCCAGCGCAATCGACGGCGTACTGAGCATACGAAGGTCGAGCTTGGTGATGGTTTGATCCTTTTTCACCTCTTCCTTCTGCGGAATGACGCGCTCCGCAAATTTTACAATGAACGCCGAGAACGGCAATTGAATAAATACATTCGTAATATTAAAAAGCGTATGCGCATTCGCAATCTGTCTCGCGACTTCGGTCGGATTGAGCGCCGTTACGACATAGATAATCGGCTTATTTAAGAACAACACGAAAACCAAAGTTCCGATCACATTGAAAGTCAAATGCATCACCGCCGCCCGCTGCGCATTTTTGCTCGCTCCGATACTCGATAAAAGCGCGGTCGTACAAGTACCGATATTATCTCCGTAAAGTATCGGCAATGCGGACGCAAGCGGAAGTGCCCCTTCGACTGCAAGTGCCACCAAAATACCGATGGACGCCGACGAGCTTTGCAAAAGTAAGGTCAACAGAAAACCGACAAAGATTCCCAAAATCGGATTGGAGCCGAAAGAAATCAACATATCCTGAAATGCTTTGATTTCCCGAAGCGGCTTGACCGCATCTTTCATATAGACCATTCCGACAAAGAGAATTCCGAAACCAATCAGAATTTCCGCATAGTCCTTTGTCTTGGAGCCTTTGTTCACAATATAGGCTATCATCCCGAGCGCCACAGAAATCGGTGCAATCGCCTCCAGATTGAAGGACACCAATTGCGCGGTGACCGTCGTACCGACATTGGCTCCCATGATGACGCCGATCGCCTGATTCAGCGACATAATTCCCGCGTTGACAAATCCGATGACCATGACGGTTGTTGCGGATGAACTTTGGATAACCGCCGTTACCACAATACCGACAACCACTGCAATATACTTGTTCTTCGTGAGCAATCCCACGATGGCTTTCAATTTTTCTCCCGCCGCTTTTTGCAAGCCCGCTCCCATCAGATTCATTCCGTACAAAAACAAACCCAATCCGGATGCTGCTGATAAAATAATCGATCCGTAATCCATAAACCCTCCATTTTGTTTTCGATGTTATCGTATCACACCTGAACGCAATAATAAATACCTATCTGCAAAATTTTTTCATGATCGACAATGCCACTTTGATACCATCGACTGCCGCACTTACAATTCCTCCGGCATAGCCCGCTCCTTCGCCGCATGGATACAATCCCTGCGTGCTCACCGACTCCAATTCATCGCCGCGCACGATTCGAATCGGTGCGGAAGTTCTCGTTTCGACACCGGTCAAAATTGCATCCTCCATGCTGAATCCTTTGAGCTTTTCGCCCATCGCAGCGATGCTTTCCGCCAAACTTTCATAAATAAAATCCGGATAAATACCGTCCAATCGTGCAAAACGATAGCCCGGCTCATAGCTCGGGATGACTTCACCAAGCTCCGTAGTCGGCTGTTTGCGCAGATAGTCGCCGACTCTTTGTATCGGTGCAAAATAATTTTCGCCGCCCATTTCAAAAGATTTGCGCTCAATCGCCTCCTGAAATTCCATCGCGGACAACGGATGCTCGCCGAAATCCTCCGGCAGTACGGAGCACAAAATTGCGGAATTCGCATTTTGCAAATCTCTGGCATGATAGCTCATTCCGTTGACGACGACCTGATTCTCCGACGATGCGGAAGCAATCACGCGACCGCCCGGACACATGCAGAAAGTATAGCAGCCGCGCCCCGTTTCCGCTGTATGTGTCAAATGATATTCCGACGCTTTAAGCTTCGGATGCGCAAAATTCTCCTTAAACTGCGCCTTGTCGATGACGACTTGCGGATGCTCAACTCGAAATCCGACCGCAAAAGGCTTTTTGCGGATTTCGACCGCCCGCTCATAGAGCAAACGATAGGTTTCTCTCGCGCTGTGACCAATCGCCAGCACGATGACATCCGACTCAATCCTTTCGCCGTTCACAACAATGGAGCGAATTTTTTTATTTTGTATCTCAATATCTTCCAATTTGGCATCGAAATGAATTTCTCCACCCAATCTTTTGATTTCTTCACGAATATTTTTGACGACATTCACCAAAATATCGGTTCCGATATGCGGCTTGCTCGCATACAAAATTTCTTCCGGAGCACCGAATTCATACAATGCCTCCAACACTTTGCGCGCATTGGGGTCTTTGATTCGCGTCGTCAGCTTGCCGTCCGAGAAAGTTCCTGCGCCGCCTTCGCCGAATTGCACATTGGATTCGGGATTGAGTTTGCCCATCTTCCAAAACAGTTCGACATCCTTGGTTCTTTTATCCACATCGCTGCCTCGCTCATACACGACGGGACGATATCCGTTTCGCGCAAGCTCCAGCGCAGCAAACATTCCCGCCGGTCCAAAACCGATGATGACGGGTCTGTGTTGAAGCTTTTGCTCGCCGTAAACAATCGGCGTCGGCTTTTTCTCCTCGACGACGGAATAATCGATTCGGGAGGATTTTAAGACCTGCGACGGCTTGACATCGACATAAATCGTATAGACGAATACGATTCCCCGACGGGCATCGATGGATTCCCGCACGATTTTGTAGTCATGCACTTTGCCGGTCAGTTTTTTGATGGTTTTGGCGATGACTTGCTCCTTGTCCTCGTCCAACAACACTTTGATATTTGAAATCTGTATCATAATTCGGATTGAATTCCTTCTATTATATAAGTAAATTGTATTTCCACTTCATCTTTTTGAAAGAGCAATTCCCGCTCCAACATTTTTTCAATTTCCCGCTCGTTTAAGTCAAACGATGCTTTCTTTTTCACGCAGACCAAAAGCCGCGGCAAAATTTTTTCAAAAATCGAGTCCATACGATAGACCGATATTTCCGCCAAAGGACTTGACAAATTGATTTCCGAGTCCTGCTCAAAAAGCAAAAACTCGTATCCGTTTTGATAAGCACTCGGGATTTCTAATAAAATCACTTTCCCTCCTGTATAAATTCAATTTCTCGAGAAAAATGCGTTTTTGGAATTTCAATTTTTCGCGAGCGCGAAATACTCGTATGCGTGCCGTAGTTTTTGTCAAAGGAAAGCATAAACACACTTTCTTCCGTAAAAAAACGATAGAGCGTCTTCTCATTGCCGATGATTTTGACCTCATAGGGCGGCGTAATCGGTACATTGTTGATATTGATATGATTGCCCGCCAACACGATGCCCGTATTGTTGAGTATCGGCTGATTGTTGATGGCGACAAATTCTCCGCCTTTTCGCTTTGCCAAATTCACGATTTTAAGCAGCAGACGATTGGAATCAAAAGTAAAGGCGAGATTCTTCTGCGGGTCGTCCGGCTCAAACAATAAAATGACTCCCTCGCCCGTAATATTTTCACGCGCGAATTGAATCTTATACATCGCATACGCTTTCGCCTGCTCTTCAGAGAGCAGCTCCTCGGGCGGTTGCTTCTGTTTTTCAATCTCTTTATGCTCGTTCGACAAAACATTGATTCGCTTCTCGTTTTTTTGCAAAGCCAGCTTTTCCTCATTGATTTGTGACACGATTTCACGCGCGATAAACGAATTTCGATTCGCCTGAATCGGACTGTTCATCAAAATGACAAAACTTGTTCCCAAAAAAAGAGAGAGTATAAATCCCAGCACCATAAATTTTTGATCTGCACGCATCACTCTCTCCCTCTCCTATTCCTGTGTTATTTCAAATCCGTTTTCGGCATAAATCGCTATAATTCTCTCCCAGATTTCATCCTGTCCCGTCTTTTTGAGCGAACTGAGCATAAAAATTTCACTCATGGGAACGGCAAGCGTCTGAGAAATTACTTTGAGCGATTTGTTCTGCTCATTGCGAGTCAGTTTGTCGGACTTGGTCGCAATGACCGAAAGCGGCAAATTGTGATAGCGAATGTATTCCACCATCTGCTTGTCGCTGTCCTTCGGCTCATGGCGAATATCCACGAGCACAAATACATGAACCAAGTCCTGACAATGCACAAAATAATCTTCCATCACCTTGCCCCAGGATTCTTTTTCCTGTTTGGACAATTTCGCATAGCCGTATCCCGGCAAATCCACGAGATAGAATTCTTCATTGATTTTGAAAAAGTTAATCGTTCTCGTCTTACCGGGCGTCTGCGAAACCCTCGCCATATTTTTTCGATTGAGCAAGGTGTTTATCATTGAAGACTTTCCAACATTGGAGCGCCCTACAAATGCAATCTGAGGCATTTTGTCATCGGGATACTGCTCCTTTTTCACCGCACTCATATTCATTTGTATGTCTCTTATTTTCATAAATACACCGCACTTTCATTCGACTTCATCACTTCGTTCCTCAAAAATTTGCCGACTGAAAAACTTTCCGACAAAAACATTTCCAATAAGAACAAACTCTACTCTATTATATCCAAATCGCTGACAAAATTCAAGATATCGCCTTCAATGCCGAAAAAATACTTTTATACTAAAATAAACAAAATATCCCCACAACTATTGAATTTCTAAACATATCTAATAGCTGTATCGCTAAGTTTACCACCTTTTTACAACAATTGGGAAAAGCCTTGATATGTTAGGTGATTATGGTTGTATAGGGAATATTTTTTATCTATCATACTATAATAGATAATACTCATCTAAAGCAAAGACATAGGAAAATGATACAGCAACAGAGTGTAACTGTAGATGATATAGTCTATAAAATACAAGTCTAAATATCAGCTTATAGATTTATTAAATATAAAAGGGTTATTCACTCTAAATAAAAAGGATGAATTGTAGAGATATGTTGGTTAAAATAGAGGGTTACATAAGGCTTGAATTAAAGTTGAAAATAAGATAAAAACAAGCCTGTCATCCACATGTAAAATAGCATAGACTTTTTGCTTGCGGATGACAGGAGAAGATGTTTGTATAAATAACAAGTAAAATACTATAATAACATATAATTCTGTCAGCACATATTTTTATACAAAAAGACCAGTTAAACTTAGTATACTTATACGCTCAATTTATATGTCCAGAAAATATAATACTCGCAGCTTTTTAAAAAAACAAAGAAAAGATTTGTGATTATAAAGCAGTCTTTATAGTTTTTGAAAAAAGCTTTAATATGGATTATTTTTTTTGTTTTTTTGATTATAATTAATATGTTGAGTATATAAATAAAAAAACTAAACCACCAATATAAATCTTGTAATCCAAGTTGAAAAATAAGTTTCATTGCTCCGTGAATATTATGAATAACTATATATTGAAAAAAATCATAGATGTGAAGTACATCATAATCTTCGATTATAAGAGCTACCAAGGATTGAAGATGAAGTATAATCAACATTATAGTTATCATATCAATTATGGGGATGTAATTTCTTTTCATTATTCTAAAATTCCTTTCCATAATTTGATGAAAAACTTCCTTGCTTCTTTAGCATTTTCATTTTTATTATATCTCTCCTGATTATCGATTATGCTTTCATTTAACTTTGGTAAATCATATCTCGAAACATTCCAAAACTTTTCATAAGGTGCGGCATCCAAAAAAATGGTGTTTAGGTCCATTCATAATATATTTTCCACCCTTGTGCCAAGTATTGAATACATTTCTTCTTTTCGAAATTGCTTTTTTAAGGTCAAGATTTTTTGATTTTACTTGCTTACACTTATTCAAGGCGAAATTTTTTCAACTTGAATAAGTGCGAGCAAGTTCTAAAATTTACTACCTATTTCAACCTGTTTCATAAGTTCTAAAATCATATCCACATCTGTAAAAAACAGATTGATTCCTCTTTTCTTCATAGCAATGACTTCCTTAAGCTTTGTCCGAAGTTCTTTGTCCAATTTTTTGTGTACTGTAATCGGGCTTCCTTCTATCGTATGCACATGATCCAAATAAACTGCTTTGATAGGAAAGGCATTTTGTATCAAAAACGCATTTTCTTCTCCGGCAAATATCCCGATTACAATCGTGCTGCACTTACCGTTTCTCTTTATCTTAGAATCAACAATCTTTTTGTATTTTTCTACTTTGGAGCTAATCGGTATCATCCAAAAATATCCTTATTCTTTGAATCCTCAATTGCATAGTAATGCGGTCTATAATTTCCATCTTCCTTGTTGCTCATTAGAAAGGAATCTGACACATCAGAAAAGAAACAATCTTTTATATGGTAAGAATATCCTTGTTTTACCTCCATACAGTCCTCCAAAAAAATCCCTCTATCATTTCGATTAGAGAGATTTACGCACTATATTATTTATACCCCACCTATATAGCAAGTGGCTACATTTACGCACCGAATTACTTATATCCCACACCATCGGCAAGTGGCTACATTACATCTCATATTTTTATACCCCGTCCTATGAGAAACGGCTAACATTTGCTTGGCTAGATTATAGCATATTATTCGTTTTTTTACAACCCAAGTTATTGATGGTCGTGTCAAGTTGTTGCGGAGTTTTTCTATTGACAAGCTCCAACTGGATTCTTTTTAGTATTTTTTGTACCACAGGTAGCATATTGTTGTATAATGGTTTCCATAGAGATTTCTCCTTTGTAAGATGATTTTTGTGTTAAAATCTATTTTACCACATTGGCGCTAATCTCTATTTCTTTTCTAAAACTCTCACAACTATTTTACACTATCAATATTATTTAGTCGATCTGAAAAATGTCAGTAAAAAAGGATTAAGCACCTATCGACACTCAATCCTTCCTGCACAAATTCAGCCGGCTTTTCATTTGCATAGCATTCTTAAACCGTATTCTTCCAAACTATGCGCGGCTATCCAAGCCAAACTCTTTTATTTTCTTATTTTCTTTATCAAATATACTTATCGTCGATTTTTTTATCTCATCGTAGTTGAGCTTGAACACCGCCACCAGATTATCCATGCGCACAACCTGCTCTTCACCCGGTTTAATGGATGAATCCCCTACAATTTTTTTAGCTTCTTCCTCGGATAAAAATTCCAGCGCTTTTGTCGGAATAAGATTTAGTTCTTCGGATTTTTGTAAAGCATTTTCTTCAAAAGAATAGACATATCCGGCGTTTTTTCCTATCACCGACAACAAAAGATACTCTTCATTTCCTCTTACCTCCAGGGCTTCACTCCCTTGAATCTGCTTAAAACCCAATCCTAAAATATCAATAGCCGTTTCAAATTTTCCGGCCACAATATCATAAATCAGCAGTCCATTATAATTTAAAATTGCAATATACTTTTCATTCAGATAACATATTTCAGGAGAAACCGCTCCAAGCTCCCCCTCCATCACCTTTTCCAACAAATCATCGGAAATGAATTTCGACAAATCCTTATCTGCTGTAAACTCATACTTCGATTGGGAACTCGAAGAATGATTTTTTTTATTTTCTAAATTCTTTTCCACGCCACAACCGACAAGAAAAATGCAGAACAATGCTATGATTATCTTTTTCATATAACACCTCTTCTCAAAACTTAGCAAAAATTTTCAGACCAATCTCTGCTTTTTGTAATCACCATTCTATTTGCTAAACGATTCTCTCTCACGATTTTTCTTATCTGTTTTTATAAAACGAATTGAATCTCCCGGAGATTCTCAGCCGTTTCTAAACTATTTAATATCCTTGATACATATTTAAAAAATGAACATTCGATTTTGATTTAACCCCTTGGTTTTTAAGTACAGCAAACGGAAACGGAAATCGGCAGCCACCAATCGATACTACAACCTAATAAACTATAGATGAAATCATAATTATTCCGTTCCAATGGAACGGCGGAACGGTGGGGTCACCGTTCCCTACAAGGTGAGAAACAAAGAACGGTTATTCAAAATACAAATTGTTGACAACTATTCTTTTTAATAAGGTTTCGTATGAAATTGGCTTTTGGATTTCCTATCCGAATGCCCTGATATTATAAAGAATGAACTACTCCACTCTTTTATTTTCCTTTTTTATCCAATACGACTTTGAGCACCTGCGTCATATCGCTTGCAAAGTGGAATTTAATTTTTGATTGCACTTCTTCGGGAATTTCATCATAATCCGGCTTGTTATCCACCGGCAAAATAATGGTTGTAATGCCTGCACGATATGCAGCCAGAACTTTCTCTTTGATTCCGCCGACCGGTAGGACTTTTCCGCGCAATGTGATTTCGCCCGTCATCGCCACCGATGATTTTACCGGAATATCGCTCAATGCGGAAAGCACCGCCGTCGCCAAAGTAATTCCCGCGGACGGACCGTCTTTCGGAATTGCGCCTTCCGGAATATGCACATGGATGTCTTTGGTCTTGTAGAAATCGGTATTGATCTTATACTTCGGTGCGATGGTTCGAATATAAGTTATCGCCGCCCTTGCAGATTCTTTCATCACATCGCCGAGTTTACCGGTCAATTCGACTTTTCCATTTCCATCCATGACGGAAACTTCGATGCTGAGCGTTTCGCCGCCCACCTGTGTCCATGCCATTCCGACCGCTTCACCGATTCGGCTCTCACCGACTTTCGCATCATTGCGTTTAATCTCTTTGCCCAAATATTCTTTGACATCCTTGATTGTAATTTTCTGCGGACGCAATTTCGGACTCTTTACTTTTTTAACCGCAACTTTTCGAGCGATTTTTCCAATCTGGCGCTCCAATCGTCTCACGCCGGATTCTCTCGTGTAATTGTTGATGATGTATTTGAGTACATTATCGTCGAATTTCAAGAACTCCGGTGTCAAACCATTTTCCTTTTCCTGCTTGGAAACCAAGTATCTTTTTGCAATCTCAAGTTTTTCAAGCTCAGTATATCCCGAAAGTTCGATTAAATCCATTCTGTCTAAAAGCGGCGCCGGAATCGTCGATGCGTTGTTTGCCGTCGTAATGAACACGACATTGGACAAATCAAAAGGCACTTCCAAATAATGATCAACGAATTCTTTGTTTTGCTCCGGGTCAAGCACTTCCAACATTGCGGAAGCAGGGTCTCCTCTGAAATCGGATGCCATTTTGTCGATTTCATCCAGCAAAAATACCGGATTTTTTACCTTCACCTCTTTGATGGAGTTAATTATTCTTCCGGGAATCGCTCCGATATAAGTTCTTCGATGCCCGCGAATCTCCGCCTCATCGCGCACTCCGCCGAGCGAGACGCGAACGAATTTTCGATTCATCGCATTGGCGATGGATTTTGCAATCGATGTTTTTCCGACACCCGGAGGCCCGAGCAAGCAGATAATCGGCGCTTTCATATCTTTGCTCAACTGTCGAACCGCCAAGAATTCGATGATGCGCTCTTTTACTTTCTCCAAGCCGTAATGCTCCGCTTCCAAAATCTCGGTCGATTTATTCAAATCATTGTTGTCTTCGGTCGCTTCATTCCACGGCAAATCAAGCAAGGTCTCGATATAATTTCTCGTCACGACCGCTTCTGCGGAAGAAGATGCCATCCGTGACAGCTTGTCGATTTCTTTGCTGATTTTTTGCGCGGTCGTCTCCGATAGATCCAGCTCCGCTAACTTCGTTCGGAACGAGTCGATTTCGTCGGTGAACGAATCGTCTTCGCCCAATTCTTTTTGAATCGCCTTGATTTGCTCACGAAGGTAGTAATCCTTCTGCTGTTTTGAAACCTGCTTATTGACTCGGCGCTCCACTCTCTTTTTAATTTCTTGTGTCGCCAATTCCTCTTTGATTGCAACATAGATGATGTTCAGTCTTTTTTCCACATCCAATTGCTCCAAGAGTTGCTGCACCGTATTGGATTTCAGTCCGATATAGCTGGCAATCGTGTCGGAAAAAACTCTCGGGTCTTCCAAATCTACGCCGAGGTCAAAAAACTCCTGCGCGCTCTTGCCGTTTTCCTTCATCAGCTCTTCAAAAGCTTCAACAACAATGTCCATCAACACGGTAATATTTTTTTCATTTTTAATCGGCTTGTCGAAAATTTCTTCGATATCCGCTGTAAAGAACGGCTCCGTCTCCGTCAGCTTGGCAATTCTTCCTCTGCTGAGTCCTTCGACCAAAACACGAATATTATTGCCCGGTACTTTCAAAGTCTGCTTGATTTTGCAGATGGTTCCCACGCGGTAAAAATCTTCTTCTATCGGAAATTCAATGTCGATATCTTTTTGTGTTGTCAAAAAAATCAACTGCTCCGTTTCCATTGCGTGCTCCAATGCCAACAATGATTTTTCACGACCTACTTCAAAATGAGTAATCGTCGAAGGAAAAACGGACATCCCTCTCAATGCTAATACGGGCAAAAAGGTATATTGCTTTTTGTTCATATCCTGCCTTTCATACTAATAAATTCAATTCATGCTCACAGATTTCTTTCAAAAAATATAAACCGTCATAAACGGTTTATATTTTTCATATTATGCCGTTACCTGTGGCATGTCTACTACATCTTCTTTAATTATTTTGGGCTCTTCAAGCTCTTCAATACTCTCTTTTGTGATAATCACTTTCTTGATGGTATCGTTGGACGGCGTTTCAAACATCGCATCCAACATAACATTTTCCAAAATGCTTCTCAAACCGCGAGCGCCCGTTTTCTTCTCAAGCGCTTTTTTTGCAATCGCACCGAGCGCTTCGCCTTCAACAACAAGCTCAACGCCGTCGATTTGGAACAATCTCTGGTATTGCTTGATGAGCGCATTTTTCGGCTCGGTCAAAATCTGAATGAGCGCATTCTCATCCAACTGCTTGAGCGAAACGACAATCGGCACACGGCTCACAAATTCCGGAATCAAACCATATTTGATAAGGTCTTGCGTTTCAACTTTTTCCAAGATATTTTGCTCTTTGAGCTCCTTGCTGGTAAGAATCTCCGCGCCGAAACCAATGCTCTTGTTTCCGATTCTTCTTTTAATAATATCTTCCATTCCGTCGAATGCTCCGCCGAGAATAAACAGAATATTGGTTGTATCAATCTGTAAAAACTCCTGATGCGGATGCTTTCTTCCGCCTTGAGGCGGTACATTCGCCTTTGTCGACTCAATAATTTTGAGCAACGCCTGCTGAACACCTTCGCCCGAAACATCTCTTGTAATCGATGTGTTTTCAGATTTTCTTGCAATCTTGTCAATCTCATCGATGTAAATGATTCCGCGTTGTGCTTTTTCAATATCAAAATTTGCTGCCTGAATCAGTTTCAGCAGAATATTTTCAACATCTTCACCAACATATCCCGCCTCTGTCAGCGCAGTCGCATCCGCAATTGCAAACGGCACATTCAAGATATTCGCCATCGTTTGAGCAAGCAAAGTCTTTCCGGAACCGGTCGGTCCGAGAAGCAATACATTACTCTTTTGCAATTCGGTTTCATTTGGTGATTTTTTGGCATTTATTCTTTTGTAATGATTGTAAACCGCTACCGCCAAAGTTTTTTTCGCTTCATCCTGACCGATGACATATTGGTCAAGAATCGCCTTCATCTCTTTGGGCTTCAGCAAATTCATTTCGCCGGTGTTGTCCTCATTTTCCATTTCTTCGTTGATAATCGTTTCGCACAGACTGATACATTCATTACAGATATAAATATCATTCGGCCCCGCGATTAAACGCTTCACTTGGTCTTGAGTTTTCCCGCAAAAAGAACATTTTACCAAAAATTTCTCATCATTTTGCTTCATTCATCAATCTCCTTCTTTACGCGCGTCTCTCCATGACGGCATCAATCAATCCATAAGCCTTAGCTTCTTCCGCCTCCAGAAAATTATCTCTTTCCGTATCCGTTTCGATTTTCTCAATCGGCTGACCTGTCCTTTCAGCCAAAATTCTATTTAGCAATTCTCTTGTTTTCAACAATCTTTCCGCCTGAATTTTCACATCGGACGCCTGTCCTTTTGCTCCACCAAGCGGCTGGTGAATCATAATCTCCGCATTCGGCAATGCATATCGCTTGCCCTTTGCTCCCGCTGCAAGAAGAAATGCTCCCATCGATGCCGCCAATCCGACGCAGATGGTCGATACATCCGGCTTAATCAACTGCATCGTATCATAGATTGCCAACCCCGATGTCACGGAGCCGCCCGGGCTGTTGATGTAAAAATAAATGTCTTTGTCCGGGTCTTCCGCTTCTAAAAACAACATCTGTGCGACAATCAGCGATGCCGTTGTATCATTGACCTCGTCGCTCAGAAAAATAATTCTGTCCTTCAACAATCTCGAGTAAATATCGTAGCTTCGCTCGCCTCTTCCGGTCTGCTCCACTACCACTGGTACATAAGCCATAGCTCCTCCTTATTGCTCAAAATACAGTAGCAGGACGCTACTGTATTTGCTTTTTCCTATATTAACTTACTGTTTTCCAAAAGGAAATCAACGGTTTTTCTTGAAATGATGGAATTCTTGAGTCCCATATCTGCGGATTGGAATATGTTTTTGATTTGTTCCACATCCATTTTGTAAAGCTCCGCCATTTTTTCGTATTCTTTATTAAAGTCTTCTTCCGTTGCAGTAATATTTTCCAATTTCGCAACCTGCTCCAAGCCGAGTCCGATTCGTACACGATTTTCCGCATCGCCCTTCATCGTTTCAGCCATTTCCTCCTTCGTCGTTCCGGAATAAGCAAAGTATGAATCCAAATCAAGACCTTGATAAGTCAAATTCTGCGCAAAATCTTTTATCATCGCTTCGACTTCGCCGTCGATAAGCACCTGCGGCACTTCGACTTCGGTCACTTCCGCAAGTTTCAAAACCAACTCGTTTTTCATTGCGTTCTCAGCATATTCTTTCTTTCTGTCCTTCATCGAATCGGCGATGCTCTTACGAAGCTCATCCACCGTTTCAAATTCCGTAGCTTCCGTTACGAAATCATTATCGAATTCAGGAAGTTGCTTTTCTTTAATCTCATTTATCTTGACGGTGAATACGGCATCTTTGCCTTTGAGTTCATCCGAATGATATTCCTCAGGGAATGTCACCTGAATATCTTTTTCTTCGCCGATTGCCAATCCGATCAACTGCTCCTCAAATCCCGGAATAAATGTTCCCGAGCCGATGGTGAGCTCATAATTTTCCGCCTTGCCGCCGTCGAAGGCAACGCCGTCCACCTTGCCTAAGAAATCAAACAATACGATATCTTTATCTTTGGCAGCTCTATCTTCGATTGCAACCAATCGAGCGTTTTGCTCCAACATATGATCGATTTCATGTTGGATATCTTCATCGGTTACTTCCGTTTCCTGCTTTTTCACTTCAAGTCCTTTGTAATCGCCGAGTTTCACTTCCGGTTTGACTTGAACTTCAACCGTCATCACCAACTTTTCGCCCTTACCGATTGATTCGATATCGATGGACGGTCTGTCGATGACATCCAATTCCAATTCTTTGATTGCCGCAGAATAAGCCTCCGGGAAAACAAAATCGATTGCGTCATCGTAGAAAATTGCCTCTCCGTACAGCTTTTCAATCATGGCTCTTGTCGCTTTTCCTTTTCTAAAGCCTTGAATATTTATTTTACCTTTATTTTTGTGATATGATTTTTGTACCGCTTCTTCAAAAGCCTCCGCTCCAACTTCCAAGCTGAACTTCACGACATTTTTATCTTGACTAATAATCTGACTCATTATTCCTCCTAAAATGATACTTATCCTTGTTTTCTGTTACATTATACCATAGTGAACACTTTTTTCAAAGTAAAAATATTTTGGATAAATTGTTCCTTCTATATTATAGCTTCCATTACACTTGCTGCGATAATTTCCATTATCAAATTCCCCGCAATCCCGTCTCAAAAATTTCATCCAGCGCCCTCTTCGCATCGTCAAATGAAATAAAGTACGGGCTGCTCGCAATCAAAATCGCCTTTGCATCCTTTGCCGCTTCACAAACAAAATCCAATCGCCGCTCATACGAAATATAATCCATATCCTTTGAGAAAAAATCCAAATCCAAGTCCAGCACATAGTCTTTCGGAAAATCCGATTTGGAAAAATTGTCCATCTGATATTGCGAATCGATGATGGCAAGCGATGAAATTCGGTTTTCTTCCAGCAAAGGCATGATAAAATTCCCGACATTGAGCACCCGATTCGTGTATAAAAAATCAAGCGCCTCTTCATCGAATCGACTTTTTGCTTTCTCCTCGTCGCCTACCCAAGCGATATAATCGGCAGCAATCCGATTCAGCTGCAAAGCATCGATTCCCAATTTTTCAAATTCCTCTTCCAAGGATTTTATTTCGCCGCTGTACTCGGCAAGACTTTTGCTCGGTTTTCTCATATCCTTGTGCTGGTCGATATGCAAAAAGCCCAGCAATTTCAGATTGTTTTCTCTTAAAAACTGTTTGTAAAAATAATAGCTGTGATTGTGATTATCAAAGAGAAAGCAATTCTTTTGCCGAATGAAATTTTCCAAACCGACATTTTTTTGCTCCAGATTTCGCTCATCGATTTCGACAAAGGCAAATTCCGGCGCCGTCCTTGCATGAGCAATTTCATCCTGCACCAGCGACGCCACTCGAATTTTTCGGCACTTTCTTTCGTCATACGAAAAAGCATTGTTGCCGACGGCATCGCCAATATAAAACGGCATCCGATACATCGTCGGGCAACCGATATTTATATCGTCCATCTTTTTGTATCGATTAGACATTGAAGCGGAATAAAACCACATCGCCGTCTTTCATTACATATTCTTTTCCTTCCAATCGAACGAGCCCTTTTTCTCTTGCGCTTGCCAAATTGCCGCCATGCTTCATCAATTCTTCAAACGAAATGGTTTCCGCACGAATGAATCCGCGCTCAATATCCGAGTGGATTTTACCCGCAGCCTGTGGCGCTTTGGTTCCGTTGACAATTGTCCAAGCTCTCGTCTCCTGCGGCCCCGCCGTCAAGAACGAAATCAGTCCGAGCAATGTATAGCTTTCCTTTACAAGCTTGTCCAATCCCGACTCGCTCAATCCGAGTTCTTCCAAAAACATTGCCTTCTCATCGTCTTCAAGCAATGAAATTTCCGCCTCAATCTGCGCACTGACAACTACGACGCTCGAATTTTCGGTTTTCGCAAATTCGCGAACGGTTTTTACATACGGATTGTTCGCCCCGTCATCCGCCACATCACTCTCCGAAACATTGGCAACATAGATAATCGGCTTGTAGCTGAGCAGATTTAAAGTTTCGACAAAGTTTTTTTCATCATCCGACAGCTCCGCCGTTCTCGCCGAAGCGGATGACTCCAGCACCGACAAAATTTTTGTGATGATGGCAATTTCCTTTTCCAAACTCTTGTCCGCCTTCGCCGCCTTTTGTGTCTTTTGCAATCTTCTCTCTAAAATCTCGATATCCGAAAAAATCAATTCCAAATTGATGGTTTCAATATCTCGAAGCGGATTTACACTTCCATCGACATGCGTAATGTTCTCATCTTCAAAACATCGCACGACATGAACGATTGCCTCCACCTCACGAATATGTGACAAAAACTTATTTCCCAAACCTTCGCCCTTGCTCGCCCCGCGAACAAGACCCGCTATATCGTAAAACTCAATATAGGTCGGTACGATTTTCTTGGACTCGTAAATTTTTGCAAGCTCCGACAATCTCTCATCGGGTACCGAAACCACGCCGACATTCGGCTCGATGGTGCAAAACGGATAATTCGCCGATTCCGCGCCAGCCTGTGTAATCGCATTAAAAAGCGTACTTTTTCCTACATTTGGTAATCCTACTATTCCTAATTTCATGACAGTTTCCTTTCATTAAAACATAACAGCTTATTATACCATTATTTCATACGAATTAGCAATACAAAAGGCTTTTTCGGTCGTGTCAAGTTGTTGTAGAGTTTTTCCGTATTTTTTGTACTACAGATTGCATAATTTGTTATAGAAAATTCTTATCGAGATTTCTCCACAATTCTTGGTTGAAGCAGTATTTAGTGTCTGCTCACAAGGAATAAAAAGTAGATAAAACAATTCATTTTACAAC
>JAUNKE010000076.1 GCA_030532905.1 Peptostreptococcaceae bacterium | reverse complement strand
TTTAAAAAAGGGAGCTGCGGCAGAATGAAAAAATCTCATTCTGCAACAGCCCCTTCATCCCTAAATCAAAAATCGATTCACTATTCCGAGCAACAACAGATGCGCCGGATAAAAAATATAAAATACCCATTTGGAAAAAGCGCTGTCGCTTCCTCGCTCCCCTTTGTAAAAGGAAAGCAGAATAATCGGCAATATCATCCCGAATTGCACAAAATGATATTCAAAAAAACTTTCCCAAATTATTCCGCTATCAAATCCGAAATACCACGACTCTATCGGTTCGACAAGCGCATCCCAAAGTCCCTGCCCGAAAAACAGCAGCAACAGGTAAGCAAATGCCTGCTTCCTGAAATCGCCATAGTAATAATCAAACAGTATAATCATCACAAATCCGACGATTCCCCAGTCCGATGTGAATGTCAAAAAACACATCAGTGTAATAATCGTCCATTTGAGAATCGGATGCCGCATCTCACGGCGAATATGAATCGCCAGCACCGCCATAAGAATCGTAAAGATTACATTCAGGTGCAAATAATTTCGAATGTCGGCGCTCGGAATTTCCTCAAAGCAAAGAATAAAAGGAAAGTAACTGATGAGTGCAAAAATTCCCAGCCGCATCAGATATTTTCGAATATCTCTCGTGTGGTGATAGCCTTCGACCGCCGCATAAAACATGACCGGCCCGGTGATGCGTCCGATAAAACGCATCGCTACATAAAGCGTCGTCCCGTAAGGAACAAATACATGGGCAATATGATCCAAAAGCATAGCGAAAATCGCAATATACTTCAGCGTATTCATCGATACCCCATGATTTTGCGTTTTCAAAACTGCATTTTCGCTCATGATTCCTCCAAAAATTCCGATGTCAAAACTTATTTCGGTTGCGGTCTCGGAACCGGAGTCGGCAATGTATAAATCGGCTCTCCCGGAGGAGTCACATCGGTCTTCGGAACCGTTACATAGTATTCGTTATCCTTCAAATCGATGCTGTATCCCATGCTCTCCGCCAAAAATCTTGCCGGCACATAGGTTCTTCCGTCGATAATCTTCGTTTCATAATTGGATGTCAGTTTCAGATTCTGACCGTTGTGTCTTAGAATCACGGATGTACTCTCCACCTGAAATGCCAACATTCTCTGGGAAAACTTATCTCGAAGATGAACCGTTTTAACGGAGCCTTCCGCTTCAAATCCCAATTCAAAACCGAGAGCTTTCGCAAAAGATTTTACTTCCATCAGCGATATGCCGTCATAGACGACGGTATTCACTTTGTTCGTCATATTTTCATAATGCAATACTTTTTCCATCGGTCTTTGCTTCGGCGCCGCCAAAGAAAGCGTCGGCAATAAAGTAACTAAAAGCATCGTCTTCAATATCTTTTTCATATAAACCTCCCTCATTTGCTTCTATCATACCATTCTTTCGATAATTTCTCAATCCGCTTTTCGATTCATCGCTTCAAAAATTTTGCTCCAAATCAGCAAAATGAATCCATCGGATTGATTTTCCGTTCAAAATTAAATTTCAATGACAAAAGCTTTCGTCAATTACATTTCTCCTTGCATTTCTTCACACGATAATATTTGAAATCCTATCTTTGATTCCGAGATTATATTTTCAATCCGACTTCTTTTCGCGTTTGCCAATCCGTCGGGCTTTTTCAAATAAAAAACCGACCTCGAAATGCCGGATTTTCAGTCCAACTTTCGCGGTCGGTGTCGATTCATCTTTTTATAATTCCTAAGCAATACTGCTTCTCGCTAAACTTTATGATTGCGAGCCGGATTTCACTTGCGTGCCTTCCGTCGTTTCCGTTTCCTCTGCCGGAAGTTCGACGATGCCCGACATCAGTCGGTCAATCAATTCGTATTTTGCCGAATCATCAATCAGAAAGTAAGAAACATTCCCGATATATTCCGGTACGCCCGGCAACATCACTCGCTCCATTTTGCTCGGGTCAAACTTACCGAGCATCGCTGTGGAAAGCTCCAGCATCTGCTTTTTACTCATATTGGTTTCAACATTTTCTTCCAAAATGTTGATATAGGTCGGAACATTGCCTACCATCGAAGGCGAAAGCACTTTTTCCATCAACAATTTTACAAAGCCCTGCTGAACATCAATTCGACCGAGGTCACCGGTTTTATAGCTTCGATAGCGAAGATATTTGACCGCCTGCTCGCCGTTCAAAGTTTGCACGCCGCTTTTGAAATTGATTTGCAATGCACCGTAATACATATTTTGCGGAATATCCACTTCAACGCCGTCCACGGCATCAACGAGCTGAGTAACGGCATTGTAATCGACTTTTACATAATGATGAATCGGAATGTCCAGCAAATCCGAAATCGTCTGAATTGCTAAATCCGTTCCGCCGTAAGAATGTGCGTGATTGATTTTGTCCAGTCCGTGACCGGGAACATTCACACGCGAATCGCGCGGGATGGAAAGTAAAAAGGAAGTTTCCGTCTTTGGATCAAAGCTGAACAGCATAATCGTATCCGTTCTCGTTCCGCGCTGACCTTCCGTTTCGCTCAGATGCAGAAAATCCACACCCATTACCAAAATATTGACTCTTTCCTGTAATTGCGGCTCCGGAGCATTCTCCAGACTCTGAATATTATTATCCATATTCTCTTTCATCTTCGCTTCGTGGTCACGCTCCAAATAGTAGCTGATGCCCGCGCCGAACATTACGGAAAAACCGAAAAACAACCCTAAAAATAAAATAATTCCTTTTCTAAAACTCTTTTTCATAAATGCCTCTTTCAATTAGGATTTGTACCCGTCCATTTTATCATAATATCGGCCGTTCATACAATAAAACTAAACCGTTTTTCATTTTGTCATCGAAATTTAACATTTTACAGTTGTCGAAGGATACAGCTAATCAAAAAAACCGGAGCGGTCATCGCTCATCGTTTTGGCAAGGCTGCGACCCGCGCTGTCCAATCGAATCAATCCTTTACTGATGGACGCACTCAACCTTTCCGAAAAATGCAGTGACGCGATGATGTCAAATCCCGTCGAATTGATGGCGGAATTGGATACGAATGAAGGATAGAGTCTGCCCATCTCGGCGCTCACCTTGTCCGCAATCCCGAACAATCCCGCGAATACCAAATATTCATCCCACAATTCCACTTCTCTCGTCTCGCGCTCCGCCAGCAAAGTGAAATCCTCCAAATATTTTTTGAAACCGAGCGCTTGGATAATCAGCTGTCTTCCGGTATCGGTCATTCGATAGCCTCTCGTCCGCCCGTAAGTCGTATCCTCTCGTTGCACATAGTATCCGTTTCTCTTTCGAAATCCCATTTCACCGCGCGCATCAACCGTTCGATACCAATACTCCAACTTATTTGTGTTACGAGCCGACCAAGTATCCATCTCCTTCGCCGCCAAAACATTGTCCGCCCCCGATGCACTCACAATCAAATCAAACAATTCTTTGGTCGATTCATCATGAATCGGCGTGTTTCGATTGATGGCGAGCGAAATTTTCTCATTGGTTTCCCCGAAAGCGCCGACCTTGACTTCTTTTTTGATTTCAATCGCATTGGCAAGCATCAGTCGAAGGATATACGCATTGAGCACATTCTGCGGCGAAATGTATTCTCCGCCGTTGGTCAGTGCAAATAAATTCTGCTCAATCGAATGATCCATCGGCACCCGTCGGTTGTAGTCGATATCCTTGTAATCGACTCCCCGCTGGCGAAATTGATTGACAAGAGGAATGTTCCAACGGCTCGCCGTCTTTTTGAGCAACAGGATGACAACGCAGACGGCAATGACCTTGAGTAAAAATTTCACCGCCGGATCCAAACCGCTCTTCTCTTCCTCATAGATTTCCTCCTCCATGAATTCGGAATACAAGGTGGAAAAACTTTTGTTTTCTTTATACGACGGATTGAGCCATCCTTTTGTAAAACGCGCCAAAATCTTCATAGAATTTTCCCTTGTCATCGGCTGTTCGGTACTCGCCACAATCAAGCCGTTTTTCAATCCGACATTTCCCTCAAATCCGTCTTTCCACAACATCGTATTGGAATCAAAAAAGCTCTTGCCCTCCGCCGCCTGCTCACGCGAGATACTGACGGATGCTTGATGCACATCCTTGAAACCGCCGAACACATCCATCATAAATGCATCGCCGTCCTTGTAAGCGCGCACAAAATTGGTCAATGTGTATTTGATTGTGTATTGATGTCCCCCATAAATGTCCCTGCCCCAACGCAGCTCCCAATAATCATTGCCCGAATAAATGCCGTTTCTCATCATCTTACTTTCAGCCGATGCATGATGATCCCAATTTGGTTGAAATGAAAAGAGCTTTCCCCTTTCATTTTCGACGGTGAAATTTTGAATCTCCATTCCGGGCATTTTTTTAATCGGAATATTATATTCACCGAACTCTTCAACACTGTCTTTCCAAATCTGCGTAATCTCTACCGTTCCGTTATTATGTATCTTCATGAACACTTTGATATTATCGATGGTTTCGGCGACACATATATTCGTCGTCATCAGCATCAAAGACAAAAAAATTAAAATTTGAACCAATCTCTTCCAACTTCTCATTGTTTTCTCCTTGCTCCCGTTTTAAGAATCCCATCTAATTATACCAAATCTCGTATCGAAAATAACATTCTTTTGTCAAAATCTGTTTTATTCGCATAAAAAAAGAGTAAAAAGCGTTAACCCTTTACTCTTTGTCACCGAATTTAAGCTTCGTCGTCCGGCATAAAATCTTCGTCTCCGAAGATATCCCAAAACGCCTCGGTCACTTTGTCAAATTCCGCATCGTCTTCAATATTTTGAAGGTCGATTTCGTCATTTTCCAATTCCTGATATTTGTAAATCAATACTCTATCGTCATTTTCAGGAAGAAGTGCGATATACTCATTTCCTTCCACTTCAAAAATCCCAATCACTTCACTCGGAAGCTCTTCTCCATTTTCCAGCGTGAGATTCAGCACAATCGGCTCATCATCCTCAAAATCTTTTTTGAAATCCTGATCGCTCATAAAACCCTCCTTATTCTTTTGGTTTTAACTTATTATATCATTACCGAACAATTTATTCAACAATCAGAACTTGGAAAAGCGATCGACTTCTCCCAATCACTTTTTGATATGAGCCGTCAATTTCGTCAAATCAAACTATGGCGAATATGGCGGATACCATAACGGCGGCTCAATTTCCTCGAGCTCAACCGGCGAGAACAATGCCCCCATCGACGGTGTCAACTCTTTGGTTTGCGGCACGAATCGATAGAACAGTTCTCCATGCTCATCGGTTTCTTCAAAATGAACATAAAGTTTCAACAAAATGGTCGGCATAATTTTTCCATCCCGCTCCTGATAGCAGAAACCGACAATCTTCACATCGTCCAATGGGGCGTTGTCGGCTTCATTTTGATAAACCGCATACACATCGTCCAAAATTTTTTCTTCGGTCAGCTTTTCTTTCGCCAGCATATCATTGAGCGAGATCAGGCGGTCGTCGGCAATATCATAAGTAATGCTGACCAAATCGCCATCTTTCAAATCCGCTTCAGAGCCTAAATGACAGGTCGTAACCACTTGAACATAATCTTTGCAGGCAATCGGATAAGAAATGATGCTCCACTTCGTGTCGTCCTTTACTTCGATTTGTTTATATTCCTGATAAATCGGATGGAGCGTTTTTTCGATATACGCATTGATTTCGTCAATCGCTTGGCTTTCTCCATTTTCCGCTACGAATTTCGGAATAAATGCCACTCGTTGATTTATGCCGTATTCGCCCTCATTGTCACGAATCGGAAAATCGAGTTTGACTTGAGGTTTTTTACTCTCCTGCTCATTTTGTTTATTGCTTGTCGGCGGTGGAGTCGTATTCGCTTCATCCGTTTTTTTACCGCAACCGGCAAAAATAAGTATTGCCACAAGAACGAGCATCCATCTCGTCCGTCTTTTCAAAACTTTTTTCATTAGCCCTCCTTTCTCAAGAGAAATTCTACTTGGTGCAAAAAATTTTCTACGAGTTTTTAGAGCGATTGTTTTTTTGTAAAATTTATTACCGCATACGAAAAAGCGGGATAAATGATTGCCATCATAGCTGCTGCCAAAATTATATATGACTCAGGACTGAAAAGAAATTTCAGTATCCCTGACCACCCGATTGCCAAAGCCGCCGCCTTGGTAATCATATCGTCGTCCTCATAATCAAAATATGAAATAATCAATTTCCCCGCAAAATATCCTGCTACCGCCATCCCTCCCCAATTTGCCAAAAGTCTGCTTTTCGTTGCAAGAAAGATGATTTGCCCCAGAATAGTCCTTCCAAAATAACAACCGATAATAAACAATGCCTTTTTCATTTTCTTCCCCTTCTATATAAAGTTACATTTTCCAAAATTTGACCCCAATAGCTACTATTGTTTCAATCTTTTGTCCACCGAATCGACAAAGACTTCAAATTTTACAATTCGTTCCCGTTTCGGTGAATTGAGATTGTATTCCTCGATGATTTTTTTATAATCCGTCGGAGTTTCTTCCTTTATATATAGATGCGCACACAAATCTTCTTTTTCCAAAAATACTTTTACCTTGTTGATGTTTGAACTTTTGGCTCGAATTCGATTTTCGACATCGTCGGGATAGATATTTTCCCCCTTGCTCGTCAGCAAAGTGTTTTTTATTCTGCCCGTCAAATACAGATTGTTCTGCGCATCGATATAGCCGATATCGCCGGTTTTGAAAAATCCATCGACAAATGCTCGTCGAGTCGCCTCGGGATTGTTCATATATCCCAAAAACACATTGTCCCCCTTGACCAACAACTCGCCCTCTCCATTTTCGTTCGGATTGTGGATTTTGACGATGATGTCTTCAAAAATCGTGCCCACGCTCGACGGATTTCGGCTGCCCGAGTATTCGATGGAAAAAGAAGATGCCGTTTCGGAAAGCGCATAGGCGACCAGCAGATTAAGACCCGATTCTCGATAGGCCAGCCGAATCTTTTCGTCCAAATAAGCTCCTCCGGTGAACAAATATTTCACTCTCTTTCCAAAAGCATTTGCCAGCTTGTCCAAATCGCCGGCACAACAATCATAAATTGTTTTGAAAATCAGCGGCACCGCACAAAAAACCGTCGGCTCGACCTCAAGCAGCTCGGCGGCGATATTTTCCGTCGCGGAGCTCAAATAAATCCGCATCCCCGAAATCAGCGAATAGATGAAATTATAAATACCGCCATAGGTATGATGAAGCGGCAGGAACAGATAGCATACATCACTCGTATCCATCGGCGCCCGCTTTTTCAAACTCTCCCAGCCCGCAAAAATATTTCGCTGCGAAAGCATCACCGCCTTCGGAAAAGAAGTCGTTCCCGATGTCATCACGACCTTGACGCATTCATCCATGCTCTTTTTCGCAAAATCAAAAATCGAATTTTTTCGTTGAGCAAGCTCTTTACCGATTTCCATCAGATGCTCCCAATCGTCCGTCGAATAATACTTTAAATCGGGAAAGCTCTCTCGAATCGGCTCAATCACTTCCTTTTTTCGCGATGAAAAAATAATTGCATCCGCTTCGAGTTTTTCAACAACATTTTCAACATCCTCGCGCCGATACTCCTTGCTCAGTCCGATGCTGATGCCGACATAGCTCATAATCGCAATATCCGCAATCATCCACTCGATTGAATTCTCGCCGTAGACGATGATTTTTTTACCGAGCAATCCATCTTTTATCAGCGCCTCCGCCAAATAAACCGCCTGCTCGATAAAATCCCCGAAAGTTATCGGGTAATAGATGCCTTCTCTCTTTTGAAAAACAAATTCCCGCTCTCTCCACTTTTGATAATCTTCTGCAAGCAACTGCTCAAATCGCATCACAACCCCCTCTTCAAAAGCACATATTCATATCTTTTTTCAATCAGCTCATTGACATAGCTCTGCGTAATTTTTCCATCCCGCTGCAGAGCGCCGATGCTCCCCAATCCCGATTCTTTCAGCTCGTTCATAATGCTCTGCACCAACACTTTGCCCAAACCCTGATGTTCCGGCAACACGCCCATGTAGAGCATCACATACTCCGTCGGATTTTTTCGAAGTCGCAAAATACGAAGGATGTTCAGCGGATTGCTCGTATGATAGACCGCGTTGTTGTAATTCGGAATACTGATGTAAAATCCGACCGCCCTTCCCCGATAATATGCCATCTTCACCATGCGCAAATCGACAATGGATTTGTAGCTTGCGAAATAAGTGCAAAAATCCTTTTTAGTAATGCTTTTATAAATCGGAAAATCTTGATAAAGAATCGTTATCAGCTCATGGATTTCCGCCATCGTCTTATCCCAATCCCGCATCGACGGGCTGACAATCTCATAGCCCTTTTGCA
>JAUNKE010000006.1 GCA_030532905.1 Peptostreptococcaceae bacterium | reverse complement strand
CAATTCATTCAGAACCCGGAATCAACTTAAGTAAACTTCTGTTACATTCCGATCAGGGGAGTCAGTACACATTCAAGGAGTTCACAGAATTTTGCGAGGTTCTTGGTGTTACTCAGAGTATGAGCAGAGCCGGATGTCCCTATGATAATACTTTGATGGAGAGACACTTAAATACATTGAAAAACGCTCTTATTAACCAACACCATTATCGGACAGGGAAAGAACTCTACACAGCAATCGAAGAATTTGAGTGCAATACAATCATGTGCGTCCGCATTCTTATAATGATTACAAAACGCCCTACGAGGCAAGCTATGTTGCATAAACCCTGTAGCAGAAATTAGGTAGTAGTGTTACAAAAAAGTTTGACCACAACAAATTTTTACAACTTAACCTTCATAATGAAAGAGAAGAAAATATAGAAAAGTGGGTATTTTTCTTTAACATACGCAGCAAATAGTGAAATTGCTTTTAGTTTTTAAATTAGGGTGGCTTGGTGGCCGCCCTCTTTATTTTTATATATTTCATATCCATAGTTAAATTTTTTATTTTAGGTTACCATCCATGGTCATATTTCAGGTTTATAGGTGAGGGGCATTGTGTCTCTTTCATTCCTAAAACAGGAATGCAAAAAACAAACTCCTACATCAAACAATGAGAAGATGAACCTTGACAACTGAATAGACCACGGCGGACTTTAATCGTTAGTGAGCGAGATAATTCCTACGCAAAGACCTTCTTGCTGAGGAAGGCTATCTTTTTATTTATGAGATAGCCTGCTTCGGTTTAAATGAATACCAAGCATTTGAGGATAGAAAGAAGCGAGCGAGAAATAGGAAGTCTTAGAGTAAAGGTAGGAACTTTATGAGCATAGATACTAACGAGGATAATGATACTTCCATTTCGTTGTTGCCAGCCTACCGATAGAACAGGGCTGGAGGTGAGATTCCTATGATGCTACCTAGGCAACCGTCAATGTCAAAAAACTTTAGAAACCATGATTTCTAAAATAACCAAATTTAGAGGTAATGTATATGGAAAAAAATACAAAGAATGAAACTATAAATAAAAAGCAAATAGTACAAGCAGATAACAAAATTGTTACTTATTCTATGAGTGAAGGAGAAAAGCTTGATTTACTTGAAATCATTGAGAACTTTCTCTGCCAGTCTTGTGTTCGAATTTGAGAAAAAAGTAAAAGAAAATAAGAGCTGACACAAAAAGTGAAGTGCGGTAAAATGAGCTTGGTAGAGAAACTTCTAAATGACTATTTGCCACAAATATCATTTAGGAGGATTATTATGAAACAAGCGTGTATGTATCTTCGTCTTTCAAAAGAAGACGGTGAACAATCTGAAAGCAATTCCATTTCCAATCAAAGACAGATCATTAAGTCATTTGCTCACGCGAACGAAATTGATGTTTGCTATGAATATGTAGATGACGGTTACAGTGGTGCAAATTTTAATCGCCCTGATTTCAAAAAAATGATCCGCGATTTGGAAGATGGTCTTTTTTCCATTATTATCGTAAAGGATCTATCCCGATTCGGTAGAGATTATATCGAGTCCGGGAAGTATCTTCAAAAAGTTTTTCCTGAGAAAAATATTCGCTTTATATCCGTGAATGACAATTATGATAGCGAAAATGCTGATGTAAGCGACACTCATCTTATACTTCCGATTAGAAATTTTATCAACGACAGTTATTGTAGAGATATTTCTATGAAAGTGAAATCTTCTAAGGAAGTAAAAAGGAAGAATGGGCAGTTCATCGGTGCGTTCGCTCCTTTTGGCTACAAGAAAGATGTCAAAGACAAGCATAAATTGGTGGTGGATACGGAGGTATCCCATATTGTCGAGCGAATCTTTCAGATGAAAATTGATGGATATTCTTCAAAAGCAATCGCAGATTTTCTAAATAGCATTGGTTTAACAACTCCATCAAGACATAAAGAAAACAGTGGGGAAAATTTTTCCACTGGTTTTGTCGTGAAAAATTCTAAGTGGGATAGTAAGACGGTCAACCGTGTCATCCAAAACAAAGTATATATCGGAGTGCTAGAGCAAGGTAAAACTACGAAACTGAATTATAAATCGAAAAAAGAAGTAAAAGTATCGAAAGAAGATTGGATTATCACGGAAAATGCTCATGAAAGCATTGTGTCAAAGAGTGTATTCATTTTGGCAAATAAAATGCTTCTTCGAGATGTGAAGCGTTCCAAGGAGAAACCACATCTATTATCAGGAATGCTTTACTGTAAAGATTGCGGAAGTGCGATGATAAGAAGAACTATAAAAAGAAAGGACTCCGAGAGTGTCTTTTATATCTGCTCTAACCATAATAATGGTGGTGATTGTTCAAGGCATAGCATAAAGGAAGAATATGTTATAGATGTGATGACTAAAGCTTTGAATGATTATTTGGAACAATTTAGAGAGCTGATACAAAAAGCAAGTAAGCTTGATATTGCTACATTGAGTATTAGTGTAGATTTTGAGAGCTTGTATTCTGAAAAGAAAAAGTATGAAACGCTCAGACAATCACTATATATGGATCTGGAAGATGGACTTATTACAATGGAAGAGTTCGAACGCTTTAGAAAAAGTTATCTGTTTAAAATCAAAGAGATTGAAAAGCAGATAGAGACAAAATCCAATATTGAAAAAGAGCTGAGAGCTACATTAAGTAACGAAAGCCTACTCTCTTCGATGCTTCCACAAAGCGAAAAAGAAATCTGTAGATTATCAATGGTTTCTTTTATAGACAAGATATTGGTGGGAGAGGATAACGAGTTGAACTTTGTTTTTAATGACATTGAAACGATGAATGTTCTGAAAGCCTTGGTTAAACACGATGGAGAAAAGCAGGGGAAGAAACCGAAGTCCAACTCAAGTACTATGATTCCAATCAGTAAATTATATGCTAAGACTCTTCCTGTAATGGAAGCGGAGCCTGAGTATGCGATTGGGGGTGAGTTGTAATGGCAAGAACTTCCAGACGCTATGTAGAAGTAAAAGAAGAACGGAAAGAGCGTTTCATTTATAAGGCTGCAATTTACACGAGATTATCAAATGATAGAACAGAAGAATGGAGAGCTAAATCTTCATCAATTGAAACACAAGTCTTGGCTTGTAAAGAGTATGCATTAAATGAAAGTATTGATATTGTAGGTATATACACGGATTATGAGTACAGTGGAACAAATTTTGATAGGCCGGAATTTCAGCGGATGATGGGCGATATAAAAGGAAGGAAAATTAACTGCATCATCATAAGGGATTTATCGAGACTTGGAAGAGAATACCTTGAGATGGGACGGCTCATAGATAAAGTATTCCCATTTTTAGGCGTTCGATTTATCTCAGTAAGCGATAAGGTAGATACTGTTAAGGAGATTGATTCTAAAAAATCCTTTGAAGTAACTCTCAAGAACATCATCAACGATATGTATGCGAAAGACATATCGATAAAGATTAAGACAAGCAAACAAAACAGAGCAAGAAACGGATACTTTGTCAACCCTTTTGCTCCATTCGGTTATAACGCTATTAGAAATAAGGGTGGAAGAGTGCTTGAGGTTGATGAAAAAGTCCGATTCATTGTAGAGGAAATGTTTGAATTAGCTTTGCAAGGCGAAACTTCATACGAAATAGCGAAGAAGATGAATAAAAAGTTTTATGCTACACCTAAAACCTACCGTAAAACGGGACGAATTTTCAGAGAAAAAAGTGAACCTCAATGGGATAAGGGTAGTATTAGCAAAATGTTGATAAATCCAATTTATATGGGAACGCTGATCCAATGTATAGGAAATGAAAATGAAACCATTACCTATGAAAATTCTCACGAAGCGATTATACCTAAAGAACAATTTGAAAAGCTACGCCAAATGAAAGAGGAAAAATGGCAGAGTATTCTTCAAGGGAGAAAGGCATATAATACTGAAAAAGAAATTGAAAATCGTTTTAAAGGATTGATTTTCAGCAGTGTGACTGGAAAAGAACTTTCTCGCCGTTTTATTCGTTCTATCTCTGATAGAGAAAAGATTCAATACATTTTCCATAATCAAAAGTATGGCGGAGGGCTTGAAAATAAAAAAACGGTGAGGGTGTTTGAAACGGATATTGATGATGCAATATCAAAGAAGGTTCAAGAATGGATTAAAAGCTTATCTTCTGAAAAAAGAATGGGCAAGCAAGTCGCTCAAAGATACATGATTGAATCTGAAATTAAGAATAAGACAATTAAAAAACTGCAAGACAAAATATTAAAGGATGAGAACACTCTTCGAAGGTTGTATGAACAATACAGTCTTGGTCATACAAATGTGCAGAAGTATAAAGAAGAAAGAGAAATTATACACAATCGAATTAAAACATTGAAAACCGAGATCATTCAAGTAGAAAACCAGATTATCCAGTTGACTGAAGAAAAAGAAAGGTCATTAAAATGGATATCGGATGTGTTCTCTGCAGAAGGGATACAGAAATTACCTAGTGAGCTTATTAAAAGTTTAGTTGAGAAAATATTGGTTTATTCAAACCATCATTTTGAAATTGTCTTCAAGGTTGAAATCTCAGAAAGTGAAGGTGCAATATGTCTAAAGTAGCTTTGTATATTAGATTATCGGCGGAGGATGCCTTCAATAAAGATGAAAGTCAGAGTGTAACGAATCAAAGAATGCTTCTAAATGAGTATTTGGATCAATGTTCGGATCTAAAAACAGTACATCGAGAAGAGTATATAGATGATGGATATAGCGGAACAAATGAGAATAGACCAGCATATCAAAGGATGATTAGTGACCTGAAAGAGGGTAAAGTTTCAACAATAATCGTCAAAGATCTATCGCGTTTTATGAGAGACTATATTAGACTTGGAGATTATTTGGAAAATATATTTCCCTTTTTAGGAACTCGTTTTATAGCGATAAACGATGGTTATGACAGTATAAAGGAGAAAGGTAACGGAACAGATTTAGATGTGCAGTTTAAGGCACTACTCTACGATTTCTATGCCAAGGATATTTCTGAGAAAATAAAGAATGTAACCTATTCGCTCAAAAGACAAGGGAAATATATGTCAGGGAGAACGCCGATGGGATATATCAAAGATCCGAATGACAAATATCAGATTGTTGTTGATGAAACAAAAGCTTGGATTGTTCGTAAGGTTTTTTCCCTTGCACTTGCGGGTATTTCCACTCGGAAGATAGCAAAAATAATGAATGAGGAAGGTATTTCCGCTACGGGAGAAAAATATTCGAAAGAGGAAATTGAAAATGGTAAGTCGATTTTAAGTACTAATCGAACAATATGGACACAAGGGAGAGTTTCTCAAATACTGGGAAATGAAAATTATACTGGCACTTATGTGTTTAATATGAGAGAAACCTCCCCGTTAGATAGTAGTAAGGTTCGATACAAACCAAGAGAGCAATGGGAAAGGGTTTTTAACCACCATGAAGCAATAATATCGATAGAAGACTTCAAACGAGTCAGGGAAATACTTGATAAGAAAAAGTTTTTTTCTGGGAAGAACATAGATTACGACTGGCGACAAAAATCTGCACTTCAAGGATTCGCGCGCTGCTCGCGTTGTAACCGTACTTTAGTTTTCACAAGAGAAAAAAAGAAGAATAAAGAACGCATTTACTTTCACTGTGATTTTTGTAACTATAATGGTATTCCAGCAAAGAAAAAGAGAGTGGAGGTTTTAGAAGAAAAGGTACTCTGCGCTATTAAAGAAAAGTATAAAAACATAAGTGAAGAGGAGCTAATTAGAAATTATGACTCAAATTCGCTCGAAGAAGAGATATCGAATCTCGAAATAAAAAAAATGAACAGTTTTGATGGGTATAAGCTTGGAAGGATATCAAAAACGAAATTCATTGAGATGAAAGCAAAGATTGATGAAGAAATTGAAAACCTAAAGCTCGAACTCATAAAGAAAAAGGAAGAGGTCGAAAAGCTATCAATATCCGGAGATACTCTTACAAGAGATTTGATGGAAAAATATATTGTCTCGGTATTCTGTGACAATATGGATATTGTAAAGATTGAATGGAGGTAATATTGGAGGGAGAGTTGTAAAAAACTCTCCTTTTTCGTGGAAATTGTCTTAAATGCTTTGGTTTATAGAATCTGAGTATAGTTCAGTATGGGAATGTGGGATATATTAGCAAATATTAAAAAGTAAATTTCTTGTAAAATCTGTTGTCAGTAACTTGACACGAGAGGGTAACTCCGGAGATGATGTTTATTTCTTCGGCAAAAATCACGGGAATGACATCATCAACAATTTCTCCGATGATGTGGAACAGTTTGACGAAATATATTTTACTCATAATCCGCTCGATTTGGTTTTCAAAAAAAGCGGGAAGGATATGGTGATTGCCAATATCAAAACCGGCGATAAGGTTACGGTGAAAAATTGGTATGTCGGCAAAATCTATCGTATCGATGCAATCAATGCGGATGGAAAACGGATTGAGACGCAAGAGATTGAAATGCTGATTCAAGAGATGGCAAAATACAGTAAGAACAACAAAATTTCATGGAATCAGGCGATTTATAAAAAAACGAAGGCGGTGCAAGATATTTTGAAAAAATATTGGAAACAAGTGCCGTCGGATCAAAACTAAATCTTTAAAAACTTCCTTTGTAATGATTTTCTATTATAAAGGAAGTTTTTTTGTTTTATGATAGCAGAGCAGATATATTTATGTTAGAATGATAATAGAAAAGGGCGACCTCGGGTCGTGACGGTGTAATCGATGGGAGAAAAAAATTTTTCTAAGCGGCTCATTGAATTGTTGCTCGAGAAAAAGAAGACGCTTGCCACCGCCGAATCGTTGACAGGCGGAATGGTGGCATCGTATCTCTGTGATATTTCGGGCGCGAGCGCAGTTTTTCAGGAAGGAATGATTTGCTACAGCGAGCGCTCCAAGATGTTGCGTCTCGGGGTGAGCGATAAGGATTTAAAAGAATTTTCGGCGGTCAGCGAGCAGGTGGCATATCAGATGGCTAAGGGAGCTCGCGAGGGACTTGATACGGATTTTGCAATTTCGACAACGGGGGTTGCGGGTCCCGATGATTTTGATTCCGACGGCAATCCGAAAGGTCTGTTCTTCATCGGAATTGCAACGAGAGACGAAGTGGAAGTGTTTCGTTTTTTGGAGCAGGGCGAGCGAAATGAGATTCGCAAAAAGGCGGCTCTAACAGCGATTGAATTGCTGTATCAAAAAGTGATTTCGCTTTCGGAATAAAGAAGAAATTTGATATTTGAAATAAAAGTGAGCAAGGGCTCATCGGGAAAAGAATCCTTAGGATTTTGAAGCCGACGAAGGTGTATGTGAAAGGAAGATTTATGAAGATTATCGATTTTAGAAGTGATACGGTAACGAAACCGACGCAGAGAATGCGTGAGGCGATGTATCGCGCCGAAGTGGGCGACGATGTTTACGGCGATGATGTGACGGTGAACACGCTGCAGGATTATATGGCGCAGATTTGCGGCAAAGAGGCCGGATTATTTGTGCCGAGCGGAACTTTCAGCAATCAGCTTGCGCTTTTTACTCATTGTAATCGCGGAGATGAAGTGATTCTGCCGGAAGAATGTCATATCATTCAACATGAGACGGGAGCGTCGGCGATTATTGCCGGTGTGCAGCTTCGAGCGATTGCGTCCAATCATGGAAAGATGCCGCTTGCCAAAGTGGAAGCGGCGATTCGTAAAGAGCCGGATATTCATTATCCGAAGACTTCGCTGATTTGCATCGAAAATGCTTTTTCAGACGGAACGGTTGTGGATTTGGACTATATGAAAGAGCTTCGAGAGTTAGCGGATCGATATGATTTGAAAATCCATCTGGACGGAGCACGATTGTTCAATGCGACGACGGCGCTCAATGCGGATATCAAGGAAGTGCTCGCTGCGGTCGATTCCGCAAGCATCTGTTTGTCCAAAGGACTTTGTGCGCCGATCGGCTCGATTTTAGTCGGCGACAGAGAGTTTATCGAGCAGGCGAGATACAAGCGCAAGCTGATGGGTGGCGGAATGCGTCAGGTCGGCATCGTTGCGGCGGCGGGTTTTATCGCGGCGAAGGAGATGCGTCTGCGTTTGGTGGAGGATCATGACAACGCGAGATATTTGGCGGAGCGCTTGGAAATTATCTCGGGCATCGAAGTGATGAGAAGTCAATTGGATATCAATATGGTCTTCTTCAAAATAACGGATGAGAAATTGGCGAATTATTTCAAGCCGGAGCTTTTTGCAAAACAAAATATTCTAATCAATCCGGCGGAAGAAGGGCTGATGCGTTTTGTGACGCATTATTATATCACAAAGGAGGATATCGACCGAACGATAGATTTGATAATTAAGCTCAAAGAACAGACACAAAGATTGTAGGAGGGAGATATGAAAAAAGCTTTGCTGGCATATAATCCGAAATCGGGAAGTCAATTCTTGTCTCAAAATCTGGATTATATTGCGGAGAGTTTCAAACAGCTCGAAGTGATTTTGGAATTGTACCGCATCGATAAGGATGAGGATTTGATTGAGTATGTGAAAAAGACGGATGCGGATTTCATAGTCGGCTCCGGCGGCGACGGAACCATCGGTCAGGTCATTGCTTCGATGCTTCATTATAAAGTGGATAAGCCTTTTATGGCATTGGGCATGGGAACGAGCAACAATTTTACCCGAAACATTGAAGATACGAAGTCGATTACGAGCGAGGAACAGGCGAGACAGATTATCGTTGATGCCTATCATGGCAAGGTGGAAAAGTTCGACATCGGCTGGGTCAACGAAAAGATGATTTTTCTGACCTCTTTAGCGGGAGGAAATTTTATCGACACGAGTTTTGAAACCGACAAAAAACTCAAATCCGTACTCGGCGGTCTGGCATATTATATCAAGCCGTTGGCGGATTTGACCAATGTCAAGAGCTATGACATCAAGGTGACGGTTGACGGTAAAGTGTATCAGGAGCGAATCGTCGTTTTTGTAATCGTCAACGGCAGTGCGGTCGGTAACTTCGACAATTTCGTCAACGATGCGGATATGAGCGACGGCGAAATGGAGCTCGTGCTTATCAAGGAAGCAAGCGCTTTTGAAAATCTTTCGCTCGTCGGTACGATTGCCAAGGGCGAAGATGTCACCGAGCTGGAAAATGTAGTGGTGATTAAAGGGAAAGATTTTTTGATTGAATGTGATGAGCAGATGCCGATTTCACTGGACGGTGAGCGAGGACCGGAATTGCCGATTCGCGCAAAGGTCGTGCCGCAAGCGATTTCGGTTATGGTGGCTCAACAAAATATAGAAGAATAAGAGAGGATACTATGGAGATTACACAGAGATTGTCAAAATTGAGAGAATGTATGAAAGTGAAAGGAATCGATATGTATATCGTTCCGTCGGCGGATTTTCATCAGAGTGAGTATGTGGGCGAATTTTTTATGGCGAGAGCATTTATGTCCGGATTTACCGGCTCTGCGGGAACTTTGGTCGTGACGGCGGACAAGGCAGGGCTTTGGACGGACGGCAGATATTTTTTGCAGGCGGAAAATGAGCTCAACGGAAGCGGCATCGAGTTGTTCCGAGACGGTCTGGCGCAGACGCAGAAGATGATTGACTATGTCTATGAAAATATGCCTGAGGGGGGAAAGCTCGGTTTTGACGGTCGCGTAATGTCTGCGCAGAGCGGAGAATCTTTTGCGGAAAAATTGAAGCCGAAAAATGCAAGTGTCGAAGCGGCCTATGATTTGGTCGGTGAAGTTTGGGAAAATCGTCCGCCGCTTTCGCAAAAGAAAGCTTTTTCACTCGATATTAAAACGACGGGCGAGGATTGTGCATCCAAAATCGCTCGCGTGCGTGAGAAAATGAAGGAGAACGGAGCGCAGACTCATATATTGGCAACATTGGATGATATCGCATGGCTTTACAATATGCGCGGCGACGATGTGGCATATTGCCCGGTCGTGCTCGCTTATACCGTCATCGGAGAAAACGACGGCTACTTGTTCATCGACGAAAATAAATTGAGTGCGGAAATGAAATCCATGCTTGACTCCGTTTCGGTGCAGATTCGTCCATACAATGACATCTATGAATTTGTAAAAAATATCAAAGGCTCGGTGCTTGTGGACAAGGGTCGATTGAACTATTTGCTGCTCAACAATCTGTCCGAGAATGTGCACAAAGTTTTTGCGACCAATCCGACGATTATGATGAAGGCAATCAAGAACAGCGTGGAGCTTGACAATATTCGAAACGCGCATATCAAAGACGGTGTGGCTGTGACTCGATTCATGTATTGGCTAAAGAATAATTATGACAAGATGCAATTGACCGAGTTGATGGCGGAAGAACAGATGGAAGCATTTCGTCGTGAGCAGGAAGGATTTTTCCAACCGAGCTTCCACACGATTTCAGCCTTCGGAGCGAATGCGGCGATGATGCATTATTCCGCAAGCGAAACGAGCAATGCGAAAATCAAAGCGGGAGAACTTTTCCTTATCGACTCCGGCGGTCAATACAATGACGGAACGACCGATATCACGAGAACTTATGCGGTCGGTGAAGTGAGCGAGGCGCTCAAGCGCGACTATACCTTGGTGCTGAAAGGGCTCATCAATTTGTCGATGGCGAAATTCCTTTACGGATGTCGCGGATACAATTTGGATATCTTGGCGCGCGGTGCATTGTGGAAACAGGGAATCGATTATCTGTGCGGAACCGGTCACGGTATCGGCTATATCTTGAATGTGCATGAAGCGCCGAACGGTTTCCGCTGGCGAGTGGTGGCGGATCGCTTCGACAGCGAGGTACTGGAAGAAGGCATGGTAACGACCAATGAGCCCGGTGTTTATGAAGACGGCTCACATGGTATTCGTCTCGAAAACGAATTGGTGACGCGAAAAGCGGAGGAGAACAAATACGGACAATTTATGGAATTTGAGGTCGTGACTTTCTCTCCTGTTGACTTAGATGCGATTCTTCCGGAAATGTTGAACGATGACGAGAAAGAATATCTCAACTGGTATCATCAAACGACCTTTGAAAAATTGTCACCGCATCTTCCGGCGGAGGAAGCGGAGTGGCTGAAAAAATACACTCGGGCGATATAGGAAAAATCTTAAAAATCATTTCCACAGGGCTTATTCAATCAAGGAATTGAAAATCTGCGTGAAAAGCGATGAATTCGCTGAATTCAATGAGGCGATTCGAATGCTGAATGCATCGAGGATTTTCATTGAAGTTGCTGGTTGGAATTGATTTTATAAGGTGATTCGCAATAACTCTTTGCGGTCGCTTTTGGCAAGTTTATAAAGAATAAAACCGACGGGAGTTTCTCGAAGAATTGTTGAGAACTCCGGTCGGTTTTTTGTCGAGTTTGAATCAAAATGTGGTGGTAATACTAAAATCTAATAAGTGTCTGCTCATTAACCATGCTTCAAAAACATTTTAGTTTAAAAAACACATATTATCGCTCAAAACACTTAAAATACGGTGCTCTGAATACAATCTGAAGATGTGTGATTATGATTTTCATCTAGGTACACACCATATCATATTCTAAAGTGCACGGTTTTTCGCATAGAATACTGTTTTTCCTTGCACTTGAACAGTAGTAAAAATCAGTGAATGTATTGTAAAATCAAATATTCAAGCTACTATGAGCAGACACTAATAAACTGTAGAGAAATATCATACTTTTTCCGTCCGATGGAATGTCGGAACGGTAGTGTTCCGGACCTAAGCGATTTTCAAGCAAAGCGATGAAAATCTTTCGTAGGTCACATGTATGGGTGACGAGATAAAGGGCGACCAAAGGGAAATTGTATGTCCGTAACAACCTGCCACCGCTCCCTACAAGGCGGGAAGCAAAGAACGGTTATTCAAAATACAAATTGTTGACAACTATTCTTTCTAATAGAGATTAGTATAAGAAACTAAAGAAATCAATTCTTCAAGCTGATGTCCGATTATTTTGATGCGGATTTCAAAATCAGTTTTTCAATTTGAATTTTGCAATCGCCTGATTCAAAATGGCGGATTGACCGGACAATTCCTGACTGGATGCGGCACTTTGCTCAGCGGTTGCCGCATTGGTTTGTACGACGGAAGAAATCTGTCCGACGCCCTGATTGATTTGTACGATGCCGGCTGCTTGACTCTGAGAAGCATCCGAAATATTGTTTACCAAAGATGCAATCGTTGAAATATTTTCGGCGCTTTGGTTCAGAATCTGAGCCGTATTGTCGGCGATTTTCGAGCCTTCCTGAACGGATTGGATCGTTTCTTCGATCAGCAATGCCGTATTCTTCGCCGCTTCAGCGGACTTTTCCGCAAGACTGCGAACTTCATCGGCAACGACGGCAAATCCTTTGCCTGCCGCACCTGCACGAGCCGCTTCGACGGAAGCGTTGAGTGCAAGAATATTGGTTTGGAATGCGATGTCGTCGATGATATGAATGATTTTTGAAATTTCTTTTGTGCGATGCGTTATCTGTTCCATTGCGGAAATCATATTTTCCATTTCCATATTGCTGTTTCGAAGGTCATCCGTCGCTTTTTCCGTCATATTGTGCGCGCTTTGTGCGTCATCCGCATTTTTCCGCACCTGTACCGTGATTTCGTTGATGGATGCGGAAAGTTCTTCGATGGAGCTTGCCTGCACCGTCGCGCCGTGTGAAAGTGCCTGTGCTCCGACAGCAACTTGCTCCGAGCCGTTGTTCACTTGGCTTGCGGTTGAGGCGATTTGTTTAAGAATCAAGCTGAGCTCGTTGACCACCTGCTCCAGATTATCTTTGAGTTTTTTGAAGCCGCCCTGATATTCCTTGTGCAGCGTGACCTGAAGATTTCCGTCGGCGATTTCGGATAATGCGCCGGAGATTTCATCGATATAGCTTTGATATTCGGATAGTTGCGCGATGGTCTGTTTGAAAGCCTCCGCCAATTTACCGACTTCATCTTTGCTTTGAATGTCCAGCGCCACATCGAGATTGCCGTTGGCGATTTCCTGTACGGCAAGAGTGATTTTCTGTATCGGATTGGCGATTCGACTGCTGATGACATAGGTGATGAAGGAGCCTGCAATCATCGAAGTCAGCGTTATGAATAAGAATACTTTTTCAAGCGCGCGAATCTCGGATTGAATTTCCGATTTATCTACGGTGAATGCGACGCTCCAAGGTGTCGATTCGATAGGTCGGTAGCTTGCAATCTTTTTCGTGTTGTCGATGACAAATTCGCCGTCATCGATTTTTCCCTCACTCATTTGTTGAACCAATTCGCCAAATGACTGATAGGAGCTGTCCGTCTTCATCCGCTCAATCGGATTGACGGCTTCCAAAACCAAGTCGAAATTTTTATGCCCGACAATCACTCCCTTTTTATCGACAATGAATGCTTCGCCGCTCTCCTTGTATTGCATTTGCGACGCGATTTCGCTCAAAGTCGTTCCGGTCAATCTTCCGTAAAGCACGCCCACTATTTTTCCGTTTTGATGAACGGGACTCGCCACGATGATGACGGGCTTTCCGGTAACCTTGCTGATAATCAAATCCGAAACGGCGGGTTTTCCGCTTATCGCCTGCTTGTAATATGCGCGCGAATTGGCGTCGAAGGTTTCCTGTTTTTCGTTGAACACCTTCGCCTGCCCGTCGGAATTGATATAGCCGAATCCTAAATATCCGGTGCGCTTTCCTTCTTCGTCAAAAAACTGTACTTTCTTTTCGAAAGGAATATCCGGGTCAAGTACGATGGGATTTTGAGCAAGGGCGCCGATATAATGAAACTGCGCTTCAATGCGAGCGTGAACATAGTCCGCCTGATGTTTGGTGTTGGCATTCATATTCATCCGAACATCGCGAAGAGTTTGTCTGTTTACCGTAATGAGTGTGAAGAGACCGATGCTGACGGTCAGGATTAAAATAATGGAAGTAAAGGCGAATAACAGCCTCCGTTTGATAAATTGCATTTCTCCGAATCCTTTCTATGCTTTGATTGCCTTATGAAAAAAGGCCGATTAAAACAAAATTCTACAGGAATAAATAAATTATTCGAAGTAGAATGTTCCGTTATTATATCGAAATACATAAATAAAAACTTAAGGCGTTTTGCCAAAATCGAGTTGAAAATGAAATGAAAAATCAGGCGAAGAAAATGCATGGAAAATTGCTGTAAAAAATCTCTATTGCTTGTTGTCTTTTCTATTGCAGCGACTTTGACAAGCGATAGAGATTCTTTTATTTCATAACCGCAAAGAGCAGCATACGACCGGATTTTTTTCCGTCTCGTCGGTAGGAGTGGAGCCTCGGATTGGAATAGCTGTCCAAGTCGCTGGAAAAAATATTGCTCGGCTCAATTCCGTAAGACAATAAGTCGTCAAGCAGGAGGGAGCGCATGTCAAAGAGATATCGTCCATTTTCTTTTTTTGTCAAATAAGCCGAAATATCGCCGTGACTTCGATTGAATTCTTTTATCAAATCATCCTGAACTTCAAAATTGTCTTTTGCAATTGCGGGACCGATAAAGACGAACATTTCTTTGGGCTCGGCGCCGTAATGATGAATCATTTTTTCGATTGCTTTCGGTACGATTTTTTGTTGCGTACTGCGCCAGCCCGAGTGAAGATTGGCAAGGATTCTTTTCTTAGGCTCATAAAGAACAACGGGCGTGCAATCCGCAAATTTCGTGATGAGGTAAATGCCCTCCCGGTCGGTAATCAATCCGTCGGTGCAGGGATATTCATAGCCGTAGAACGCATCGCTACTCATTAAGTCGGAATCAACGACGGCGATATTGTCGCTGTGCACTTGGTAGCCTGCATAGACTTTGGATTTTTCGATTTGAAAATGTCGGTAGAGCGCTTGCAGTTCCTTGCTCTTTTCTTCATCCGAAATTTCAGCGCTCATACTGTCCGAACTCGTCATCAAGAGCTCGATACCTTCTATATCGTGAAAGCAAAATATTTTTTTGCCTTCGACAATTTTAATTTCTTCAATTGATTTCTTCATTTTAGGGACTTCCTGTCTTTTGGATTTGAGAATGCAAAAATAGGTAGCAAATGCTACCTATTTATTTTCGTTTTTCAGCTGTGCTTATTGAAATTTTTCAAGTTGCTTCAATAAAGCGGGATCTTCAATGCTTGCGGAGAAAACTAAATCCAAATCATTGTTCTTTGAAAAAACTTCTAATAAATTACAGAATTCCACGATGTTGTCATCGATTTTTGCAGCGACAATCTTATCCAGACCGTCCACATAAATGCGCTCGATGTCACGATTTGCACTTACCATTCCGCAGAGCAAACCATAGAGTGAAGATATTGTATCGATTTTGAATTCATCCGTATAAACCAGACGAATTTTTCTATCCAGCATGGAAGAATGCTTATCCGCAATATCTACAAAAACAATTTCTCCCTTTGCTGTTTGTGCAGATTCGTTTGCCATTTGAATCATAACTTTTGTTTTACCGGAGCCGGGAGCTCCTACATGTAGCTTAACCATTTTCATTACCTCCGACATTATATTTAGGTATTATATATATTAAAACAGAAAATCGCAAAAAAATAAAGGGGTCAGCGACAAATTTTATTTTTTATATCAATATTTTTGCGTATTTTTTATCGGCATTTTATAAATGCTGCCGGAAAACAGGATTAAACATAAATTATATTTCGATTTGTTTTTGTTGAAATTGCAATTTGATATTTCAAGTTTCTGTCGCAGAATCCTCATGAAGAAATGTTTCCTTCTGCAACAGCTTTGCAGCCTGATTGCCGTCTAATTTTATTGTGAAAGGTTGTATCATTGCTTTTTGTATGCTAGTATATTAGTAGAATGGGGGATAATATGGGCTCAAAGCTTTCGTATAACAAGAAAAAAATGACAAACACGGCGATTGTTTCGCTCGTTTTACTTATGTTTATGACAATGAGTCAGCTTTATCAAAAAAATAAGCGTTACGAGATTCCGAAATCAGCACCGCCGAGTCAAAATGAAACGGGTGAGATTCCGTACAGCAAGCAGGAAGAGAAAAAAACGGAAGAGATTGTTGTGCATATCGTCGGGGAAGTGAAAAATCCCGCTGTTGTAAAAATTCCGAAGGGAAGTCGATTGTATGAGGCGGTGGAAAAGGCGGGCGGTTTTACCGAGCATGCCGACGCTAAAGGCATCAATTTGGCGCAGGTGCTTGTCGACGGCAGTCAATATGTGATTCCGAAAATCGGGGAAGAGCTGATTATCCATAAGAATGACGGAACGCGGGCATCGGGTCAGGCATCTGAAAACGACGGGAAGGTCAATATCAATTCCGCGAGCAAGGAAGAGTTGCAGAAGCTCAGCGGAATCGGAGAAGTGCTTGCCGAGCGTATCGTCAAGCATCGGGAGAAGAACGGCGCTTTCAAAAATATTTCGCAGCTTCTGGATGTGGAAGGCATCGGAGAGGCGAAGTTTAATTCCATTAAAGATGATATTTATTGTGATTGACGGATTCGCGCGCTTTATCTGAAATCGGCGAGCGGATGTTTCGGCGTTCACCTTGGTCGGTGTATTTCGGCGAATCGATGTTTTGTGACTCCGTCGGATTTTACGATACAATGACAGCAGGGAAAGGATAGATATGAATATAAAATTTTCGCCACCCAAGATCATCACTTTGGGTTTTCTTGCCATTATTTTTGTCGGGGCATTTTTGTTGATGTTGCCTATTTCTTCGGCAAGCAGACAGGCGACCGGATTTTTGGAGGCTTTTTTTACATCGACATCGGCGGTTTGTGTGACAGGTTTGGCGGTCGTCGATACGGGAACTTACTGGTCCGCTTTCGGCAAAGTGGTCATCATTTCGCTGATTCAAATCGGCGGACTCGGATTTATGACCATCGCGACGGTAGGTAGCATTTTAGCGGGCAAGCGAATCGGAATTCACAGCCGATTACTGATTCAGGAATCGCTCGGTCAGGAAAAAGTGCAGGGCATCGTGCGTTTTGCAAAAAAGATTTTTATATCGGCATTTATTATTGAAGGAGTCGGCGCTTTTTTTCTTTCACTCAAATGGATTCCGCAATTCGGCTTTTGGAAAGGAAGCCTTTTTTCAATTTTTCATTCCATCTCCGCCTTTTGTAATGCGGGATTTGATATTTTCGGCAACGGGCAATCGCTGATGGGCTATCAAAAAAGTGTTATCGTCAATATTACCGTCTCTTTGCTCATCATACTCGGCGGAATCGGTTTTGCCGTCATGTATGATTTGATGTCGAACCGAAGCAATCTTAAACGAATCAGCTTGCATTCAAAATTGGTTTTGCTGATAAGCTCCTTGCTGATTGTGGCGGGAACGGTCGTGTTTTTTGTACTTGAGAAAAATAATCCGGCGACGATGGGTGAATTGGGCTTTTTCCATAAACTGTTGACGAGTATGTTCCAATCGGTTACGACCAGAACGGCAGGTTTCAACTCGATTGACCAGGGCGGGATGATGGAGAGCAGCAAGTTTTTGACGATTTTGCTGATGTTTGTCGGAGGCTCTCCGGCATCGACGGCGGGCGGGGTCAAAACGACTTCGCTGGCGGTGGTTTTTTTGGCGACCGCCGCCTATGTTCGTAAATCGGATGTGCAGGCTTTCGGCAGAAGAATCAGCTATGATGTCGTCAACAAAGCGATGGCGATTATGCTCATTGCCTTTGTCATCGTCTTGATATCGACCCTGGTAATCAGCATTGAGAATCCGAATATCGAATTTCTGGATATTTTTTATGAAGTGGTCTCGGCTTTCGGAACGGTAGGACTCAGTACGGGAATCACGGGAAGCGTGACGACGATTTCAAAAACCATTTTGATTCTACTGATGTTTGCGGGTCGAGTGGGCGCGCTTACCATCGTATTGGCGATTGCCGGAAAAGAAAGAAGCGAGCATTTCAGATTGCCTGAAGGACGCGTTTTATTATAAGGAGAAAGTATGAAAGAAAGTTATGTAGTGATAGGTTGCGGTCGTTTCGGCAAATCGGTGGCGAAGACTCTTTACGATTTGGGTCACGATGTGCTGGCGGTCGACAGCGATATGAATACGGTGGAAGAGATAGCCGATAATGTGAGTCATGCGGTGCAATGCGATGCGACGGATGAGCAGGCGCTTCGTTCTTTGGGCGTGAGCAATTATGATGTAGCAATCGTCTCGCTTACGGAGAGTATGGAGTCTTCGATTATCGCAACGCTTTTGCTTAAAGAAATCGGCGTGCCCTATATCATCTGTAAGGCGAAAAATGATTTGCAGGGGAAGATGCTGAGTAAAATCGGAGCCGATCAAATCGTGTATCCCGAGCGGGACATGGGGGAATGGCTTGCCAATCGCCTGACTTCCAAAAATGTGTTGGACATCATCGATTTGAACAGCAATTATTCAATTGTCGAAATCAATGTGGCGGAGGATTGGGTCGGAAAGTCGTTGATTGAACTTCGCCTGCGTGAGAAACACGGGCTCAATGTCATCGCAATCAAGAATAAAAAGAAAATCAATATCACGCCGTCCGGAGAGGAGCGTATTCACAAGAGCGACACATTGGTTGTCGTCAGCGAGCATCGAAAATTAAAACATATCGATAAATTATATGAGTAGGACTATGAACAAGATAGAATCCAAAGAAAATGTGAAGGTAAAATTGCTTCAAAAACTGAAGCTGAAAAAATATCGGGAAGAGTTCAATCAATCCGTCGTGGAAGGACTGCGAGTCGTATTGCAGGTCATCGATTACGGCAAGGAACCGCAGATGATTTTCTTTGAGGAGAATTATTTTTCTTCCGATGCAAATTGCAAAGCGCTTTATGAAAAATATCCGGACAAGAGCTATATGTTGCCCGAAAAATTATTTTCAAATATATCGGATACGATCAATCCTCAGGGGATTTTGGCGGTCTTTGAAAAACCGAAATCGAATCTTGAAGAGGTTCTCGGCGCATCCTTTTGTCGCATGATTTTATTGGACGGTATTCAAGACCCCGGCAATGTCGGAACCATCATTCGTACGGCGGAATCAGCGGGATTTGATGCGATTTTTTACACCAAGGGAACGGTCGATATTTTTTCGGAAAAGGTCAATCGCGCTTCGATGGGAGCGAATTTTTATCTGCCGATTATGCCGCTTTCCACAAGTGAAATGGAATATATAAAATCGAAGGGGATAAAAATTTTTTGCACGATGCTCGATAAACAATCCAAGGATTATTCCAAAGTGGATTATGGATGTAAATATATGATTGCTCTTGGGAATGAGGCGAACGGAATTCAAGTGGAGATTGCAAATTTAGCGGCTGAAAAAATCCATATTCCGATGCGGGGTCGCGCCGAATCGCTCAATGTGGCGGTTGCGGGCGGCATCGTCATGTATAAAAGTTTGGAAAATAGGTAAAACAAAAGGGTTGGCATGCCAACCCTAAACTATTTTCAACTGCTTTTCTATTGTCGTAATTCTTTGGTCATGTTTGTTCGTAATGCTTCGGGTCACATCAAAAAGCGTGTTGACATCCGTGCTCAGCGTACGGATATCCATCTTCATCTCTTTAATGTCCGCTTCAATACGATTAAATCGAGCTTCGAATTTGGCATCCATAGCCTCGATCTTTTTGTCCATTTCTTCGAATTTCTTGTCCATTTCTTCGAACCGAGCTTCGAATTTGGCATTCATGGCATCGATTTTTTTGTCCATCTCTTCGAACCGAGCTTCGAATTTCGCATCCATGGCATCAATTTTCTTGTCCATCTCTTCGAACCGAGCTTCGAATTTCGAATCCATTTTGTCCAGCTTGTTGTGAATGGTGACAAGAGCTTCCAGCATTTCGCGTGATATGTCCATATTTTCCCCCTTTAACAAAAAAATGATTATCTATAATTCTACCATAAGTTTCTTTATTAGCCAAGATAGTTCAATCCCCAAAAATTCATCCCTAAAGTGAAAAAGTAATTTCCACACAAAGAGATAAGCAGAGAAAAATATTTCAGCCCAAAAATCCCACAAAAGTTTTACATAATTGAAAAGCTGAGAAAAATTGATAAAAACGGTAGATTATGGTACAATTAGGAAAACATCCACCAAGGAGAATGTTATGATACGAAGAGTTGGAAGAGAGGATAAAGAGATTTTTTGTGCATTGGTCGATGAATTTTATCATACGGATGCGGTATTGCATTCCATTCCGATAGAATTTATTGAAGCGACTTTTAATGAGATGATGCAATCGGACATCTATCTCGAAGGATATATTTTTGAGCACGAAGATAGAACGGCGGGCTATGCAACGGTTGCGAAAAGTTTTTCGACCGAGGCGGGCGGCTTGGTACTATGGCTTGAAGAAGTATATATTCGCCCCGATTTTCAAGGCATGGGTATCGGCAAGGAATTTTTTGATTACATCGAGAGCAATCATGACCCGAAACACTTGCGTCTTGAAGTGGAGCATAGCAATGAGCGTGCGATTAAACTTTACAAAAAGTTAGGATATGAATCCCTGACCTATCACCAAATGATTAAGGAGTTTTAATAGAGCATGAGATCGACGGATTCGGTGCGATACATCAAGGGTATCGGCGAAAAAAAAGCGCAGCGTTTTGCAAAATTGCATATCCATACCATAGAGGACTTGCTGTTTCATTTTCCGGCGCGGTATGAAGACCGAAGTCAAATCAAAAATTTGGATGACATTGCGAATGATGAAAGAGCATGCTCCTACGGTACGATTGTAAATTTTGAAAAGACCATGCCCAAACGCAATATGACGATTATTAAAATCGTGGTTAAGCAGGGCTCAAGCCCTGCGTATCTTACGATGTTCAACAACGATTACATCTTGGATAAATTTTCGGTAGGCGACAAGATTTCATTTTACGGCAAAGCAAAGCGAGTGTTCAATCGTTTGGAATTTCATTCTCCGGAGATTGAGCATTACGGTGAAAACAAACTCACGGGCATCATCTATCCGATTTATCCGCTGACTCACGGATTGAGCAACAATGATTTGCAGAAGGCGATGACAACCGCTCTTCAAAATATCAAACTTCAATTTTTTGAAAATATACCGTCGGAAATTCGTGAGGAAAGACAGCTTGCCCCGATGGAATTCGCACTTGCCAATATCCATTTTCCGAAAACGCTCAACGATTTAAAAGTGGCAAGGTATCGATTTGTATATGAAGATTTTTTTGTGCTCCAGTTGTATATTTTGATGCTTAAACAAGTAGGGCTCAAACAGAAGGCATTTGCGCTGGACAGAATTCCGGCGATGGATGATTTCATCAACAGTTTGAGTTTTGAATTGACAAAGGCGCAGAAAAAAGTCATCGAAGACATCGATAATGACCTGACGAAAGATTATCCGATGCAGCGATTGGTTCAGGGAGATGTAGGAAGCGGAAAGACGATAGTCGCATTTTACACAGCTTACTTTGCATTTCTCAACGGATATCAAAGCACGATTATGGTGCCGACCGAGATTTTAGCGAAACAGCATTACGAATCCGCGATGGAAGTGTTCAAACATACGCCTATGCGTATTCGTCTTTTAATCGGCAGCATGAGCAAAAAAGAAAAAGAGCATCTCTATGAAGAAATCAAAAATCATGAATGCGATTTGGTAATCGGAACGCATGCGTTGATACAGGATAAGGTAAGCTTTCCGAAGTTGGCGCTTGCGGTAACGGATGAGCAACATCGATTCGGCGTTCGACAGCGCAGCGCGCTCTATGCAAATTATGAAATTACGCCGCATGTGCTGGTGCTTACGGCGACCCCGATTCCGCGAACACTGTCCTTGATTCTGCATGGCGATTTGGATGTGTCCGTCATCGGAGAACTGCCGAAAGGTCGTTTGCCGATTAAGACTCTTGTCATTCAGGAGAAGCTGAGGAGCAAAGCCTATGAGCGATGTGTCGAAGAACTTCAAAAAGGAAAGCAGGCGTACATCGTCTGTCCGCTCGTCGAGGAGAGTGAGGAGCTCGATCTCAAATCGGCGCAGGAACTTTATATCGATTTGAAAAACGGTCATCTCAAAGATTATCGCGTGGGTTTGATTCACGGAAAGCAAAAGGCATCCGAAAAAAATGAAATCATGAAGGCATTTGAGGAGCATCGAATCGATGCCTTGGTTTCAACGACGGTTATTGAGGTCGGAATCAATGTGCCGAATGCGACCGTCATGATTGTCGAAGAAGCGCAGCGCTTCGGATTGTCACAGCTTCACCAATTGCGCGGGCGCGTCGGACGAGGCAGGGATGAGTCCTATTGCGTATTGGTGTATAAAGGAAGCTCCGAAGTGTTGCAACAGAGAATGCAGATTATGAGCGAAACCGGCGACGGCTTCGTCATTGCCGAAAAAGATTTGGAGCTGCGCGGACCGGGCGAATTATTCGGACTCAAACAGCACGGCTTGCCGGAATTTCGCATCGCCGTCCTTGCCAAGCATATTCAGATTATGGCATTGGCACAGAGCGATGCCATGCGGATAATAGAAGATAAAATTCTTTCCAAGGAAAATAAGCAAAAACTCCTTGAGAAGATAAATCAAAAATTTGAAAAACAAATCAAGGAGATTGCCTTTAACTGATGAGAGTAATAGCAGGCTCGGCGCGGGGGAAAAAATTGAGAAGTCCTAAAGACGAATCGGTTCGCCCCACGCTTGACCGAATTAAAGAAAATATATTTAATATCATCGGATTCGACATCAAAGAATCCGTCGTACTGGATTTGTTTGCCGGAAGCGGCGGCTTGGGGATTGAAGCTTTGTCACGAGGAGCGAGCCATTGCACCTTTGTCGATAAAGACAAAAATTCAATCGCCTTGGTGCAAGCCAATCTGAAGGACACACGGCTTGAAAAAAATGCCGAGATTTTTCAAACGGACGCCGAGAGCGCCGTTGAGAAACTCTATGCAAAAGGGAAAAAATTCGATTATATTTTTCTCGACCCGCCATATCAGCAAGGAATTATACAAAAAATATTGAAACAACTTCAAAAATGCAATATAATGCAAGAGGAAGGTGTCGTTATCATCGAAACCGACCGTTTGGAGAAATTGCCCGATGAGATATATCATTTCATCAAAATAAAAGAGCGAGAGTATTCAAACACGAGAATTTCAATCTATGAAATAAGGAATGGAGAAAAGGATGAATAACAAAGCGGTTTATCCGGGGAGCTTTGACCCCTTAACCAACGGACATCTTGACATTATTGAAAGAGCATCGAAATTATATGCGGAAGTGACTGTGGCGGTCTTGGTCAATACGAGCAAGCAGGGACTGTTTTCGCTGCAGGAGCGAGTTGAAATGATAAAAGAGGAAGTAAAGCATCTGCCGAATGTCAAAGTCGACAGCTTCGTAGGACTCCTGATGAATTATTGTGAAGACAACGATATTCATGTCATCATCAGAGGCCTTCGGGCGATTTCGGATTATGAATACGAAATGCAGATTGCACAAATGAATAGAACACTCAACGAGGATGTTGAAACGGTTTTTTTAATGACAAACACCAAATATTCTTTTCTCAGTTCATCCATTGTGAAAGAGGTTACAAGATTCGGTGGCGAAGTCGATGGTATCATACCCGTTTCAGTCCAACAAAAATTAAAAGAAAAGTTTAGGGGGTAACTATGGAAGTGCTAAATATGTTAAACGAGCTGGAAGAAATGATTGAAAGCTCCAAAAGTCTTTTTGGCAACAAAGCCACCATCGACAAAACCAGAGCGCTTGAAATCATCACCGATATTCGAATCAGTTTGCCCGATGATTTCAAACAGGCGGAGTGGATCAGTCAGGAAAGACAAAGAATCATCTATGACGCGGAGGATGATGCGAAAGAAATTCGCGAAAAAGCGACGCTTGAAGCGGAGCAAATGGTCGAACAGGACAATATAACGAAAAAAGCATACGAAAGAGCGAAAGATATCATTCGTCGAGCGGAAGAAGACGCGACCGAGCTTCGAAACGGAGCGATTTTTTACTCTCAGGATATCATGAAGAAAATTGCAAAAGACATGACTTCGATTGCGGAACGAGTGATGCTCAATTATGATGAGCTCGATCAGATGGTTATCAAAACCGATGATGAAGAAAAAGAATCCGAAGAACAAGATGAAGAATAACATAGGGGGCGTATGCTCCTTTTTGTTTACATACACAGCAAGATGACAGCGGGGGTGCGCATAAACGGAGAAGCTGTTGGGCAAAGTTTCAAAGGAATGTTGGAGGAGGAAAATCATGAAAACAATCGGAATTATTGCAGAGTACAATCCATTTCATTTGGGTCATAAGTATCTGATTGATGAGGCGCGAGTCGTAACCGATGCCGAGCGCGTTGTTGTCGTCATGAGCGGAAACAGCGTTCAGCGCGGCGATTTTGCCATCGTCGATAAATTTGCGCGCGCAAGAGAAGCGATTCGAGCGGGCGCCGATCTTGTGTTGGAACTGCCTTTTTGCTATTCTTCGCAAAGTGCCGAATTTTTCGCTTACGGAGGAAGTAAAATTTTGCACAGTCTGGGGCTCGTGGACTATCTCTGCTTCGGCTCCGAAACCAACAATGCCGACAGCCAATGGCGCATTGCGAATCTGCTGTACGAAGAAAGTCCCGCATTGCAAGCGGAAATCAAGGAGCAGATGAAAAAAGGGATCAGCTTTCCGGCTGCCAGACAGAGCGCGCTTGAAAAAATTTATCCGAATGAAGCCAACTATTCGATAATGAACAATCCCAACGACATTTTGGCGATTGAATATATCAAATCGCTCTTCCGACTGCAAAGCGGCATTGAGCCGATTTCCGTTCAGCGTATCGGCGGAGCGTACTACGACCCGAGACTTGAAATCGAAGTGCCGAGCGCGACCGCTATTCGTGAGCGCTTGATGCACAAATATCGTCCACAGCGCGAAGAAATGACGCAGTATTCATCAATGGAAGTCTCGGAGCAAAAAATAAAAAAAATCATGGATGACAATCTCGGCTATATAATAGGAAGAAATGCAAATTCCGTTCAGCAATCCGAAGAAGATGCCGACAAAAGCATAAGCATGGAGGAGCAAATCAAGTCCGCGACGACCGGAACGATGGCGGCTTATCTGCTGGAGCAGCGGGATAAAAATACATTGGCGAGCATAGAAGACTATTTCAGCGAGCTTTCGAGCATCATCATTCGTCAAAAGGATGAGCTGGATTGTTATTTTGAAATCAGCGAAGGAATCGATAATTTGCTCAAAACCAAGATTTTTGAAACGAACAATGTGCACGACTTGGCGATGGAAATCAAATCCAAACGCTATACCTACACCAGAGCGCGCCGTATGCTGATGAATATATTGGTCGGTTTGAAAAAAGAAGATATGCAAATCGTCAAAGAAAGTGACGAGATTCCATACGCTCGGATTTTGGCATTCAATGATGTCGGCAGAAAAATGATAAAGGAATGTTCTTTCCAAATCGAGCTCATCAACAAGCTTGCCGATTTCAAACCGAAAAATCCGTTGCATCAAGTGTTGCAAAAATATGACGAAATCGTCGGCGAGCTCTTTTACATGAAGTACGAATACAAACATTACGGCAAACGGGTCTATACGGACAAAATGACATCGCCGGTATATATTTCGGATGAAGAAAATATTGAGTGATGCAATAACGCAAACTCGAAATCCCTCCGTTTGAAGTAAAGAGCAAAGTGATGAAAATCTTTGGCAGATCAAATGCGCGGCTTGACGAGTTAGAGAGCGACCGTAGGGTTGTATATTCGTAACCTACTGCCATCGTTTTCTGCAATGTGAGAAGCAATGAACAGTTTTCAATACAAATTGTTCGACTATTTTTCTAATGGGTTTTGGTATAAAACAGGAGCAATGTAGCCATTCTCCATCGTTGGATTTTTAATCCGACTTTCAGGATTCGGCTTTGCTCCTTTTTTGATGCACTGATTCCGATACATTCCTATAGATTTGTGGTATAATATTTCCATTGAAGAAATGGATGGGAAATATGGAAAATAAATTTACACATCTACATCTGCACACGCAATATTCCCTGCTGGACGGCTTTACAAAAATCGAGCGATTGATGACGCGATGCAAGGAGCTGGGCATGGACTCGGTAGCGATTACCGACCATGGCGTGATGTTCGGTGTTATAGATTTTTATAAAGCTGCGAAGAAACATGGCATCAAACCGATTATCGGATGCGAGGTCTATGTGGCGCAACGCAGCCGCTTTGACAAAGAAAATATCGACAAGCGTTCTTATCATCTGGTTTTGCTTGCCGAAAATCAAATTGGATACCAAAATTTAATCAACCTCGTCTCCATCGGCTTTACCGAGGGCTACTATTATAAGCCGCGGGTCGATTACGAGGCGCTTGAAAAATACAGCGAAGGCATTATCGCGCTGTCCGCTTGTTTGGCGGGCGAAGTGCAGCAGCGCTTGCTCGACGGCGATTACGAATCGGCGAAACAGGTGGCGATGCGACTCCATTCGGTTTTTGGAGAAGGAAATTTTTTCCTGGAGCTCCAAGATCACGACATCAAAGAGCAGGCGAAGGTGAATCTCTTTTTGCAGAAGATGTCCAAAGAGACGGGCATCCCGCTCGTTGCAACCAATGATGTGCACTACACGAACAAAGAGGACAACAAGACACATGAGATTTTAATGTGCATCCAAACGGGGAAAACGCTCAAAGATGAGCATCGTATGGAATTTTTGACCGAGGAATTCTATCTCAAATCGCCGGAAGAGATGATGGATTTGTTCAAAGGATTCGACGGCGCGATTGAGAATACCGCTCTGATTGCGGAGCGCTGCAATGTCGAATTCGATTTTGACACAATTCATTTGCCGAAATTTGTTATAGAGAATGAGAACGAGAGCTCCAATGAGATGCTTCGTCGATTGTGTTTCGAGGGACTTCACAAAAGATATGAAAATCCATCGCAGGAAGCGCTGGATCGTTTGGATTACGAGCTGGATGTCATCGACAAGATGGGCTATGCGGATTACTTTTTGATCGTGTGGGACTTTATCTTTTTCGCGAAAAAGAACGATATTATGGTAGGACCGGGTCGAGGTTCGGCTGCGGGCTCGCTCGTCGCTTATACACTTGAGATAACCGATGTGGATCCGCTCAAATATTCGCTGCTGTTCGAGCGATTCTTAAATCCGGAGCGGATTTCGATGCCCGATGTCGATATCGACTTTTGCTATGAAAAAAGAGAACTCGTCATCGACTATGTTAAACATAAATACGGCGAGGATCATGTGGCGCAGATTATCACTTTCGGAACCTTGGGAGCGCGTGCGGCGATTCGCGATGTGGGACGCGTGCTCGACATCAGCTATCAGGAAGTGGATAAGATAGCCAAAGAGATTCCTTTTGCAATCGGGATGACGATTGACAAGGCGCTCGAAATCAATGCCAAGTTGCGCGAAGAATACGAGAACAATCCGACCGTCAAAGAACTGATTGACATTTCTCGCGATGTGGAAGGTTTGCCACGTCACGCTTCGACTCATGCGGCGGGCGTTGTAATTTCAAAAGACACCGTCAGCAGCTATGTGCCGCTGTATATGCACCAAAATTCCGTCACGACGCAATTCCCGATGGGTACTTTGGAAGAATTGGGCTTGCTCAAGATGGATTTCTTGGGACTTCGAACGCTGACCGTTATTCAGGATACGGTAAAAAATGTCGAATCGAATCGCAACGAAAAAATCGACTTGTCATCGATTACTTTTGACGATGCGAAGGTCTATGAAAATATGTCGCAGGGCAATACACTCGGCGTGTTTCAGCTGGAGAGCTCGGGGATGAGAAGCTTTATGAAGGAGCTCAAACCCGAAGTGTTTGAAGATATCATTGCGGGGATTTCGCTCTACCGTCCGGGACCGATGGATTCGATTCCGACCTATGTGCGCAATAAGAATCAAAAGAGTGAAATCAGCTTTTTGCATGAGAAATTGCGACCGATTTTGGAAGTTACCAACGGTATCTTGGTCTATCAGGAGCAGGTCATGCAGGTCGTGCGGGATTTGGCAGGCTATTCCTTGGCTCGTGCCGACTTGGTTCGTAAGGCGATGAGCAAGAAAAAGATGGCGGTCATGGAGGAGGAGAGACAGTATTTCGTCTATGGGAAAAAAGATGAGTTCGGCAATGTCGAAATCGACGGCTGTGAGATGCGTGGTATTGAGCCGGCGATTGCGAACAAAATCTACGACGAGATGATTGACTTTGCAAAATACGCCTTCAACAAATCGCATGCGGCGGGCTATGCGGTGCTTGCATATCAAACGCAATATCTCAAAACCTACTATCCGCAAGAATTTATGTGTGCGCTGATGACGAGCGTGATGGGAAATACCGACAAGGTCGTTCAATATATCAAGGAATGTAATGATTTGGGAATCAAAGTGTTGCCGCCCGATGTAAATAAGAGTTTCAAACGCTTTTCGGTGGAAGGCGATAATATCCGTTTTGCACTTTCCGCCATCAAAAATGTCGGCGAGGGCGCGGTTCAAAATATCATTACCAATCGTGAGCGCTTCGGCGAATTCACTTCCTTGCAAAATTTTATCAAGCGAATGCGTGACAAGGACATCAACAAAAGATTGTTGGAAAGCATGATACGAGCGGGAGCTTTCGATTCGCTCGGCGTCAATCGCGCAACCCTGATGGGCAATATGGAAAAAATTTGGGACAGCATGAGCTCCGAGCGTCGCAACAATATTGAGGGTCAGGTCTCTCTCTTTGACAATGCGCAAATGGAATCCGACGAGACGATTGCGATGACCGATTTCGAAGATTTCGCAATGAATATCAAGCTCAATATGGAAAAAGAAGTGCTCGGCATGTATGTCAGCGGTCATCCGCTCGCCGAATTTTCAGCGAAGCTGTCCAAATTCGCGTCGCACAATACGATGATGTTTCGCGAGATGGAAGAGGATTATGCGCATTATCAGCATGAAGACAACAAAAGCATCAGCTTCGGCGGATTGATTTCGTCAAAATCGTATAAAACTACGAGAAACAACGATATGATGGTTTTTTTGACTCTGGAGGATGAATACGGCGATATCGAAGTCATCGTTTTTCCCGCCGTACTCAAAAAGACGATGGCGAAGCTCGACAAAGAAGATGTCATTTTTGTCAAAGGCAGAATGCAAATCAAAGAGGATGACAAAATCAAAATTATTGCATCGGAAATTATCAATTTCAACGAATTGGAAGATGCAAAAACCCTATATATAAAAGTGGAAAGCATCAAAAACGAAGCGGTTCCGAAGGCGGAAAAACTCATTATGGAAAATCCGGGAACATCCAAAGTCGTTTTTTATGATGCACAAAGAAAAAAGAGCTTTCAATCGGAGCGATTCCAATTCGTCAAAATCGACGAGCAGGTATTGACTCATTTTGAAAATCTGCTCGGAAAAGAAAATGTAGTAGTGAAATAAATGGAGGTTGGATGAGAAGACTGGCAGTTTTAACAAGCGGAGGCGATGCTCCGGGAATGAATGCGGCGATAAGGGCGGTCGTGCGATATTCCATCTACAATCAGATTGAAGTGTTCGGCGTCATTCGCGGATACAAGGGATTGATGAATGGGGATTTGATTCCGATGAATGTATCTTCCGTCGGCGACATCATTCATCGCGGCGGAACGATTTTGAAATCCGCACGCGCTTTGGAATTTTTGGAAGAAAGCGGAAAGGACAAAGCGCTCGAAGTTCTTTCTGAAAATCAAATCGACGGTCTCATCGTTATCGGTGGGGATGGAAGTTTTCGCGGGGCAAGAGAGATGAGTCTGCGCGGAATGCCGTCAATCGGGATTCCCGGAACCATAGACAATGACCTTTCCTATACGGATTACACGATTGGATTTGATACGGCGGTCAACACCGCGCTGGATGCAATCGGCAAATTGCGGGACACTTCTTCATCGCATGAGCGTGTGAGTATTGTGGAAGTGATGGGACGCAACTGCGGCGACATCGCACTGTATGCCGGCATGGGCGGCGGTGCGGAGGCGATATTGGTGCCGGAGATTCCGTATGACATCAAAGAAATCAGCAACAAATTGCTCGAGAGCTCCGAGCGCGGCAAAACGCAGAGCATTATCGTCGTGGCGGAAGGAGCGGCATCGGCGGAGCAGATTGCACGACAAATTTCGGAACTTACGGGAATGGAAAGTCGAACGACGATTTTGGGGCATATTCAGCGCGGTGGAAGTCCAACCGGATATGACCGCGTGCTTGCCAGCAAACTCGGCGCGGCGGCTGTGGAATGCCTGCTCCAAGGAAAAAAGAATCGAGTGGTCGGCATTAAAAATAATAAGATTATAGATTTAGATATTATCGAAGCATTGGACATCCCGCGACGATTTGACACCAAGATGCACGATTTGTCCAAAGTGCTTTCGATATAGGAGGAAATATGAGTTTGAAAAAAACGAAAATAGTTTGTACCATCGGACCGGCAAGCGAATCGGAAGAAAATTTACGCGAGCTGATACAAAAAGGAATGGATGTGTGTAGACTGAACTTTTCACATGGTACTCATGAAGAGCATCAGGTGCGCATCGACGCTATCAAGAGAGTTCGTCAGCAATTGGGAACATCCACCGCGATTTTGCTCGACACCAAGGGGCCGGAAATTCGAACCGGAAAATTCGACCAACCGGAAGTGGAGCTGGTGGAAGGACAGAGCTTTGTCATCAAGATGGACGAAGTGCTCGGCAATCAAAACTTCTGCTCCGTCAGCTACAAAGATTTGGCGAAAGATGTTGAAGTCGGCAATCGCATCTTGATTGACGACGGACTGATCGAGCTGACGGTTGAAAAAATCGAGGGCAATGATATTTTTACGAGAGTTGAAAACGGCGGCATCATCAAAAACAACAAGGGCGTCAATGTGCCGAATGTAAAAATCAATCTGCCGGCGATTACCGAAAAAGACCGCGGCGATATTCTGTTCGGAATTCAAAATGAAATCGACTTTATCGCGGCGTCATTCGTTCGAAAGGCGTCCGATGTAACGGCGATTCGCGAAATTTTGGAAGAAAACAATGCCGCTCATATCCAAATCATCGCCAAGATTGAAAATCAGGAGGGCGTTGACAATATCGACGAAATTCTTCAAATTTCAGATGGAATCATGGTTGCGCGAGGAGATTTGGGCGTTGAGATTCCGACCGAAGAAATTCCAATCGTGCAGAAAAAGCTGATTAAAAAAGCGAATCTCCTAACCAAGCCGGTCATCACCGCGACGCAAATGCTCGATTCGATGATGCGAAATCCGAGACCTACTCGAGCGGAAGTAACCGATGTCGCCAATGCGATTTATGACGGAACCGATGCCATCATGCTATCGGGCGAAACCGCAGCGGGCAAATATCCAATCGACGCGCTTGAAACCATGGCTCGCATTGCCAAACGAATCGAAGGCACTTTGGAATACGAAGCGATTTTGGCGAATCGTCAATCTTTGCGCGCAGTAACCATTACCAATGCCATCAGTCATGCGACCTGTACTTTGGCAATCGATGTCGAAGCGGATGCCATCATCACATCCACCACCTCAGGCTATACGGCGAAGGCGGTGTCCAGCTATCGACCGAAAGCACCGATTATCGCGGCGGTCAATCAGGAACATGTTCGACGACAGCTTTCACTCGTGTGGGGAGTCGAAACCGTCATCGGAGCCAGCGTGGCGTCAACGGATGAAATGTTTGAGCAATCCGTTTCGCTTTCGCTCAAAAAAGGCTATGTTCACTCCGGCGATAAAGTGGTTATCACCGCAGGCGTTCCGGTGGGACAGGTCGGAACGACCAACCTGATAAAAGTCCATGTCGTTTCGGATATCATCGCACATGGTACCGGAATCGGAAACAAAAATGTCACCGGTATCGCAAGAATCATGCTTTATCCTTCCGATGAATTTGTCAAAGGCGAAATCTTTGTCGGGAAATTTACCGATATCGACTTTATCGACAAAATCGAAGAAGCAGCAGCCATCGTTGTTGAAGAAGGCGGCTTGACAAGTCATGCGGCAATCGTCGGGGTGAGTCTGGGAATTCCGGTCATCGTCGGGGCGGAAGATATCGTCTCCAAAGTACAATCCGGAGAAGAAATTACGCTCGATATTCAGCGTGGAACCGTATATCGCGGCAAATTCAACATTGTATAATGCGTTAAACAGTTTTGAAAAGAAAGAATATGCCTCCTTATCGAAAATTTGGTAAGGAGGTTTTTTGTGGCATTTGATTTGCAAATCGCATAAAATAAATCGAGACGACATTGATTTTCAAATGCCGTCTCTTTTTTTACTCATCGAACCGTGAAGAACAATTCGAATTTACAAAATGGATTTTTGAAAAAATGTTCGGCTTAAGCAAATTTTGCACAGCGGCTTCAAATCCTTATTTTCGCGCGAAAATTTGAATATAAAATTCGGATTGCGAAAAGAAGATGAGATTTTGCATACCATTTTCGTTTTTGCTCTTGATTATGCGAACTTAAAATGATACTATGTATATAAAGGTTATGATGCGAAATATCGTTCGGATTAAAACGAACGATATTCGAAAAAATGAAAATCAAAGTGAGGTAAAAATGATAGCGATTATTATTGGTTCAGTTTCGGATTATCCAAAAGTAAAAGATGCCTGCACGGTGCTCGATGAATTCGGCATGAAGTATGAAGTGCGTGCATTGTCGGCGCATCGCTCGGGGAATTTGTTGGATGAATACATTTCTCAAAATGATGACAAGATCGATGTGTATATCGCGGCGGCGGGCAAAGCGGCGCATCTTCCGGGCGTGATTGCGGCGAGCACGATCAAACCGGTCATCGGAATTCCAATCAAATCTTCGGTGCTGGAAGGAATGGACGCATTGCTTTCGATTGTTCAAATGCCGCCGGGCGTTCCCGTGGCGACGGTCGCAATCGACGGTGCAAAAAATGCGGCATTGCTTGCGCTTCAAATCGTCGGGCTCAAAAACGAATCGGTAAGCAAGCAAATGCGAGATTATAAAATAAAAATGGAAAACAAAGTGCTTGCGGACGAAAGAGCTTTGTTCGACGAAATAAATAAATAAAGAGGATACTATGTGCGGAATTTTAGGGATTTTTTCTACAGAAAATGTTCGGAATAAAATGTTTTACGGATTGAACTGTCTTCAGCATCGCGGACAGGAAAGTTGCGGAATTGCTTATTCGGATGGAAAAGAAATCAATCGAATAATGGGAATGGGACTTGTCATCGATGTATTCAAACAGCAGGAGCTTGAAAAAATCGACGGGAATCTGGCAATCGGTCATGTGCGATATTCGACGGCGGGCGGCTCGTTCGATTACAATACACAGCCGTTGATGGGCTCAATGCGCGGCGAGAAGATGGCGATTGCACACAATGGAAATCTCATCAACTATCAGATTTTGCGCGCTCGATTGGAAGAAGACGGAATGATGTTCCAAACCGATATCGATACGGAAGTAATTTTGTATCTTATCACGAGATATTATAAAGGGAATATCGTCGATGCGATTTTTGAAATGATGAAGCGGGTCGAGGGAGCGTATTCTCTCGTGTTGATGCTCAATGACAAATTGATTGCGGTGCGCGATCCCAACGGCATTCGTCCTTTGGTGATGGGACGAACTGAGGACAGCACGGTTTTCGCATCGGAAAATGCCGCAATCGAAATTCTCGGCGGAGAATTTTTGCGCGATATCAAACCGGGCGAAGTGGTCGTCGTAAGTAATGACGGAATACAGAGTTTTGAATTTGAGCGCAAGGCAAAGACGAGCCATTGTATTTTTGAGCATGTATATTTTGCGCGCAACGATGCGACGCTCGATGATATCAACTCCTATATGTTCCGTCGTCGCTGCGGAAAAATTTTGCAGAGAGAAGCGCCTTGCGATGTGGATTTGATTATTCCGGTTCCGGACAGCGGCTATCCGTCGGCAATCGGCTATTCGCAGGAGTCGGGAATCAAGCTGGGCGAAGGCTTGGTCAAGAATCGATATATGGGAAGAACCTTTATCAAACCGACTCAGGAAGAGCGGGAGATGGCGGTCAAGTTGAAACTCAATCCGCTCAGCCATGTTGTGAAAGGCAAACGCATCGCGTTGATTGACGATTCGATTGTGCGGGGAACGACATCCAAGAATCTGATTAAGAATCTGCGGGATGCCGGCGCGGTGGAAGTTCACATGCGCATCACATCGCCACCGGTAACGCATCCATGCTATTTCGGAATCAATACGGCGAGTCGTCGAAATTTGATTGCATCGCAATATACCAAGGAAGAAATTCGGGAGATGATTGGAGCCGATTCGCTGGAATTCATTTCGATTGAAGGTATGAATCAAGCGGCTCGCATCGGAGAAGATAAATTGTGTTTGGCTTGTTTCAACGGAGATTATCCGGTGGACCCATGTATTATTTAGTTGGAGGAGAACATGAAGATTACTTACAAGGATGCCGGCGTAGATATTTCGGAGGGAAATAAGTCGGTCGATTTGATAAAACAAAAGGTAAAGTCCACCTACACGCCGGGAGTGGTCGGGGATTTGGGACTTTTCGCAGGCGGTTTTTCAATCAAAGAGTATATGTATATGGAAGAACCGATTTTGGTGGCATCGACGGACGGTGTCGGCACGAAATTGCTCGTTGCACAGGAGATGGATAAGCATGATTCAATCGGCATCGACTTGGTTGCGATGTGTGTCAACGATTTGATTTGTCTCGGAGCAAAACCGCTGTTCTTTTTGGACTATATCGCTACGGGAAAAATCAAAGCGGAAAAAATCAGCGAAATCGTCGGCTCGATTGCTGACGGTTGCAAAGAGAGCGGCTGTGCTTTAATCGGGGGAGAAACTGCCGAAATGCCGGGCTTGTACGCGTTGGAAGATTATGATTTGGGAGGATTTTCCGTCGGCATCGTCGATCGCGCAAAAATCATTGACGGAAGCAATATCCAAGCGGGCGATGTGCTGATTGGACTCTTGTCGAGCGGTTTGCACTCCAACGGCTATTCGCTGGCGAGAAAAATATTCTTTGAGCATCTCGCGTTGAAAACCGATGAAAAATTCAAATCCGAAAAAACCATCGGCGAGCTGCTGCTGGAGCCTACCAAATTATATGTGAACACCGTTCTTCATACGATGGAGAAATTCGAGCTTAAAGGAATCGCCAATATTACCGGCGGCGGTTTGATTGAAAATGTGCCGAGAATTTTTGCGGAAAATATCTCCTGCAAAATCGACAGCTCCACTTGGGAGAAACCGGAGATTTTCAGGATTATCGAAGAGCTCGACATCGTGGAAAAAAACGAGATGTATCGAAGCTTCAACATGGGTATCGGAATGGTATTCGTCGTTTCGGAAGAAATTGCGCAGGATGTGCTCGCATTTATTCATGACGAAACATCGGATGAGGCGGTAATTATCGGAAAAGTGGTTGAAGGAGATTTCGGGTGTCAAATCGACTAGGTTTTAATATCGCGGTTTTCGTGTCGGGCGGCGGAACGAATTTGCAATCGCTCATCGATGCGCAGCGCGAAGAAAGATTCAATTCGAAAATCAAATTGGTGGTATCGAGCAATCCCGATGCGTTTGCGATTGAGCGTGCCGAGCGCGCCGGCGTGGATGCGGTGGTTTGCACCGATGAGCAAATGATTATCGAGCAGCTTGAAAAATACGAAATTGAGCTGATTGTGCTGGCAGGCTATCTTAAAATTTTACAGAAAGATTTGCTTTCTAAATACGGCAATCGAATCATCAACATTCATCCCTCTCTGCTTCCGAAATACGGCGGAAAAGGCATGCATGGCATGCATGTGCATGAGGCGGTCTTTGCTGCGGGTGAAAAAATAAGCGGCGCGACGGTCCATTTCGTCAATGAAGTCGTTGACGGTGGAAAAATCATTTTACAGGAGCCTATTGATATTTCGGATTGTTGCTCGCCGAAAGAGATTCAGGAAAAAGTGCTTACGATTGAACATCAAATTTTGCCGAGGGCAGTCAAAATTTTGGAGGAAGTATGAAAAAAGCATTGGTAAGTGTGACAAATAAACAAAATGTCGTCGATATCGTCGATGTGCTGATTGAATCGGGATATGAAATCATATCGACGGGCGGAACGCTGGCACATATTCGCGAGCGCGGTCGCAAGGCGATGGATATTGAAGAATTCACAAGCTTTCCGGAAATGTTTGAAGGAAGAATCAAGACGCTTCATCCGAAAGTGCACGGCGGCTTACTTTACAAAAGAGATGACAGCAAACATATTCTGCAAGCGCAGGAGCAGGATATTTTTCCAATCGATGTCGTGATTGTCAATCTGTACGATTTTGAAGGAGCGATGACTTCGGGGAAATCGCATGAGGACATCGTTGAAAATATCGATATCGGGGGCCCGTCGATGATTCGTTCGGCGTCGAAAAATTACAAGGATGTGCTTGTGGTCGTCGATCCGAGCGATTATCAGGAAGTGGCGGAGCGAATTCGCGAAAATCGGGTGGATATTGCTTTTCGGGAAAAGATGGCGATGAAAGCTTTTGCTCTCACCGCATATTATGATGCGATGATTTCAAGCTACTTCATCAACCGCTTCAACGAGCGGGCGAGTCGCAAGGATGTGCTCAGCGATTTTGTGAACTTCAACGAATTCGACATCGAATATCGGGCGATTCCTATCAAAAAATCGCAAAATCTTCGCTATGGAGAAAATCCGCACCAAAAAGCGAGCGTCTATGATATTGCATCGGAAAAATCGCTGTTATCCAAAATCGAGCAGTTGGGCGGCAAAGAACTCAGCTACAACAATCTCAACGATTTGAATACGGCGCTTGAAATCTGCGCGGACTTTTTGGACACCGACGGAATTACGACGGCGGTCATCAAGCACGCGAGTCCTTGCGCAGTCTCGACGAGCGATTCGGCTTATCAGTCCTACATCAATGCGTATCATGCGGATTCTCTGTCCATCTTCGGCGGAATCGTTGCGAGCAACGGCGTCATCGATGAGCAAACCGCGAGCGCGATTGCAAAGATTTTTGTCGAAATCGTGGCGGCGAGAGATTTTACACCGGAGGCGCTTCAAATTCTTTCGCAAAAAAACAATCTTCGCATTCTCAAAATCAATTTTGATGTCAAGCCGTCGGACAAAGCCTTCCGAAATATCAGCGGAAAATTGTTGATGCAAAGCGCGGATTTTAATTCGGAAGACGGTTTTGAGGTCGTGACGCAAAAGTCGCCGAGTGAGCAGCAGAAAAAAGATTTGCTCTTTGCGATGAAGGTCGTCAAGCATACGAAATCCAATGCGGTGGTTTTTGCAAGAAATCAAACCACAGTAGCGATTGGAGCGGGGCAGACGGCGAGAATTTGGGCGGTCGAAACGGCGCTCAGCAACTATGAACAAGAAGATTTTGCCGGAACGGTGCTCGCATCGGATGCGTTCTTCCCATTTGACGATTGCGTCAAGCTCGTCGCAAGATATGGCGTGAGTGCCATCATTCAGCCGGGTGGAGCGATTCGTGACAAGGATTCGATTGATGAATGCAACAAGCACGATATCGCCATGGTATTTACGGGTGTGAGACATTTCAAACATTAGGAGGAAAAGATGAAGGTTCTGATTATTGGAAGCGGTGCGAGAGAGCATGCCATCGGAATGTCCGTTTTGAAAAACAAAGCGGTGGAGCAAATTTATTTTGCACCGGGTAACGCCGGCACGATGAGCATCGGTGAAAATGTTGAAATCAAAGCGAGCGACCTTGACGGATTGCTTGCTTTTGCTATAAAAAATCAGGTGGACTACACCATTGTCGGACCGGAAGACCCGCTTTGCTTAGGCATTGTCGATTTGTTTGAGCAAAATAATTTGAAGATTTTCGGCCCGAGCAAAAAAGCGGCGAAGCTGGAAGGCAGCAAGGCATATTCCAAAGATTTTATGATAAAATACGGCATCCCGACCGCTACTTACAAAAATACGAGCAATGCATCCGACGCGCAAAAGCTTGCTCACGAAATGATTGACAAAAACGGAAAAGCCGTGCTCAAAGTGGATGGACTCTGTCAGGGAAAAGGCGTCTATATCGCAAGCTCCAAGCAGGAGGCGGACGAATTCATACAATCGGTGTTCGAGCAGGAGCAATTCGGAAAAAACGACTTGGTCGTTGAAGAATTCATCGACGGGTTTGAAATGTCCTTGCTCTGTTTTGTCGATAATAAAAGCTACAAAATTTTGCCATCCGCCAAGGACTACAAAAAAATATTTCCACATGACATCGGGCTCAACACCGGCGGGATGGGAACTTATGCGCCTAATTTTCAGGCGGAGCGTTATACCGAAGAAATTAAAATGCAGGTGCTCGAGCCCTTTATGAAAGGAATTCAATCCGAGCATTTGGATTTTCGCGGCATTTTGTTCGTCGGTCTGATGATTGGCTCAAGCGGCATCAAGGTGCTCGAATTCAATACGCGATTCGGAGACCCCGAAACACAATCCGTTTTACAGTTGCTCGAGAGCGATTTGCTCACGCTGATGCAAAAGACATCGGCGGGATGTCTGAGCGAAGTCGAGCTGAAAACTTCAAGTAAAAAAGCGGTGACCGTCGTTTTGGCATCGGGCGGCTATCCGCAAAGCTATCCGACGGGATATGAAATCACCGGACTGGAGAATGCAAAATCGCTTGTTTTTCACGCGGGAACCAAGATGGAGAATGGAAAAATCGTCACTTCGGGCGGTCGCGTACTCAGCATCACCGATGTGGGCGACAGCTATGAAGAAGCGAACGACAAAGTTATGGCGACGCTGCAAAAAATTCACTTCCAAGATTCGTATTATCGATACGATATCGCGCCGCTCGTTCGAAGAATTTATGTGGAGAAAAAACGCGACTTTGACATCTATTCAAACAAAGTGCGCGACAATATCAAAAGCGATTTGGGAATCTCCCTTCCAAATCTGAGAACCTTTATTCGATACGATGTGCAGGGACTTTCCGACGAAGAACTTTCCAAGGTTTTGGGCACGGTGTTCAGCGAGCCGCCGATTGACAGATTGTATATCGGTGAGGAAGCTTTGGCGCTGGAGAAGAATCTGATTCATCCAATCGTTGTGCAATATCACAAGGGACAATTCGACCAGCGCGAGCAAGGCGTCATCGACACGATTGCATCGGTGCTTGAAAAAGAGGTGCTGGTCAACTGCGCCTTTGTGTATAGCATCCAAGAGCGCATCAGTTCGGATGATTTTTCGAGAATACGGGAATCGCTCATCAATCCGGTTGACCAGGAAGAAGGACAGCTTCTCGGAATTCCGTCGCGAATCGATGACAGCTTTGAGGATAATAAGCTCAACTATATAATAGAAGGTTTTGCTCAGTTCGACAAAGAAAAATTGAGCCGATTGCTCGATGAAATGTCTCTGTCGATGAATATGGACGATATTCTTTTGGTGCAGAAATATTTTGCTGAGGAGAACAGAAATCCGAGCGAAACCGAGATTCGAATGCTCGACACCTATTGGTCCGACCATTGTCGTCATACGACCTTCAACAAGATTTTGGAGGAGGTGGAATTTGAGCACAATCAAGAAAAACTGACACAGCAAATCGAAGAGAGCTTTAAAAAATATATCCGAGAAAGAGAGAGCATCGCGCATACCAAGCCAATCACATTGATGGATTTGGCGAGCATTGTGGCGAGAGCGATGAGCAAAAGAGGCGAGCTTTCCGACCTCGAAATTTCGGAGGAGAACAATGCCTGCTCGATTCGAGTCGACATTGAAATTGAAAAATACGACGGAACGAGTATAACCGAGCCGTACCTGGTTATGTTCAAAAACGAAACGCACAATCACCCGACGGAAATCGAGCCTTTCGGTGGAGCATCGACCTGTTTGGGCGGAGCGATTCGCGACCCGCTCAGCGGACGAAGCTATGTATATCAGGCGATGCGCATCACCGGATCAGCCGACCCGAGAGCCAATAGCACAGAGCGAATTCAAGGAAAGCTCAGCCAACGGAAAATTACGACCGAAGCGGCGAAAGGATACAGCTCGTACGGAAATCAAATCGGTTTGGCGACCGGCTTCGTCGATGAGGTATATCATCAGGGCTATGTTGCGAAAAGAATGGAAGTCGGAGCGGTAATCGCGGCGGCACCGGAGAAAAATGTGATTCGAAAATCGCCGCAGTCGGGCGATGCCGTACTGCTCATCGGCGGAAGAACCGGCCGCGACGGAATCGGTGGAGCAACCGGCTCATCGAAATCGCATGACGAGCAATCCATCAAAAAATCATCCGCCGAGGTTCAAAAAGGAAATGCGCCGATGGAGCGTAAGATTCAGCGCCTTTTCCGAAATCCGGAGGCTTCGGTTTTAATCAAGAAATGTAATGACTTCGGTGCAGGCGGAGTCAGCGTCGCAATCGGCGAGCTCAGTGATTCGATAGAAATTTGGCTCGACAAAGTGCCGCTCAAATATCAGGGACTTTCGCCGATGGAAATCGCCATCTCCGAATCGCAGGAGCGAATGGCGGTCGTCATCGAAAGAGGCGATATTGAAAAATTTATCGCATTATGCGAACAGGAAAATTTAGAGGCGACTCATGTTGCGGATATCACCGACAGCGGTCGACTCGTGATGAAATATAAAGAGGAAGTCATCGTCGATTTGGCGCGCAGCTTTATCGATTCTTCCGGTGCACAACGCTATCAAAAAGTAATCGTGCCGGCAAGCGCAGCGCTGCCGAAGGAAGAGGAGAAAGCGCTGAATTATATTTATGACTATGCAAAAGATATTCAGGTCGCGAGCCGAAGAAATCTGATTGAGAACTTCGATTCGTCGATTGGCGGAGCGAGCGTCGTCGCCTTGTTGGGCGGAAAAAATCAAATCACGCCGGCGCAGGCGATGGTTGCCGAAATTCCGAGCCTGCTCGGACATAGCAAACATGTCAGCGTGATGAGCTACGGCTTCAATCCGCATCTTTCGGAAAAAAGTCAATATCTCGGCGCCTACTATGCGGTGGTCGAATCGCTCTGTCGATTGATGGCGCACGGTGCCGACCCTTTGCAAGCGAGATTGTCGATGCAGGAGTATTTTGAAAAACTCGGCGACGATGAAAAAATTTGGGCGAAACCGTTGATGTCGATGCTCGGGGCATACGAAGTCACTTCAAGCCTTAAAATTCCGGCAATCGGCGGAAAAGATTCCATGTCGGGCACTTACAAAAATCTACATGTGCCGCCGACACTCATTTCCTTTGCGGTGGCGACGATGAAAAAATCCGATGTCATCACCAATGAGCTTAAAGGAAATTCCAATCTCTATCTGTTGACAACCGACAAAAAAGACGACGGCACGCTGGATTTGGAATCGCTCAAACGAAATTTCAAGAATTTGAAACAGGCGATGCGAAACGGAGAAATCAAATCCTGCGCATCCATTCATCATAAAGGCATTTTGATGACGCTCTTGGAAATGAGCTTTGGAAACGACATCTCATTTGACATTCGTTTGGAAAAAACTAACTTCTTCAGCTCGATGGTCGGTAGCTTTATACTGGAGAGCGATGCGAATCTCGATTTTGCTCAAAAAATCGGCGAAAGCAAAGGCGAAGGCTCCGAGGCGATTGTCAATGGAGAAAAATTGGATTATGAGCGAATCAAAAAAGATTATCTGAGCGTATTTGACGAAGTGTTCACCAAAGAAGAGACCAAGATTGTCCAAAATCCGATTGTCGAAGCGAAAGAGAAAAAAATCGCCAAATCAACCAAGTGCGTGGAAAAGCCGAAGGTCGTGATTCCGGTATTTCCGGGAACGAATTGCGAATGGGATATGCAAAGAGCCTTTATCAAAGCAGGCGCGGATACGGAAATCATCGTATTCAACAATCTCAGCATCAATCATATCGCACAATCGGTGGAGCGATTGGCGGGGGCGATTGAGCAGGCACAGATTTTGGCATTGCCGGGCGGATTCAGCTTGGGCGATGAGCCGGACGGTTCCGGAAAATTCATCGCCGGTCTGTTGCGCAATGAAAAGATGAAAAGAGCGATTGAGCATCTGCTTGAGCAAAACGACGGACTGATTATCGGAATTTGTAACGGCTTCCAAGCGCTGATTAAGACGGGACTGTTGCCGACGGGAAAAATTTCCGTTATGCAGGAGCAGTCGCCGACCTTGACTTACAACAACTGCGGACGACATATTGCACGCGTCGTATCAACGGTTGCGCACAACAATTCGTCGCCATGGCTACGCTATGCCGAAGCCGGCGAAATTTACAAAGTGCCGATTTCACATGGCGAAGGCAGATTCGTCTGCGATGCCGAAGAATATGAAAAATTGCTGCAAAACGGACAGATAGCTTTCAGCTATATCGATAATCCGAACGGCTCGGCATACGATATTGAATCCATTACCAGTCCATGCGGAAAAATTTTGGGCAAGATGGGACATTCCGAGCGCGTCATCGACGGATTATACAAAAACATTCCGGATATCGAGGATTCTCGATTGTTCCAAGCGGGCGTTGATTATTTCAAAAAATAAAAACTAAAAGACAGGCAGAAAGGAAAAAGCAAGTATGCCTGTCTTTTGAAAAGGAAAATAAATCCGCTCTCTAAAATGTAAAATCGACGAGCGATTATAACTGGAAATATTTTTCAATATAAGAATCGGATGCAAAGTTGTGATTTTTATAATAACAAAATAATGTTTTTTTGTGATTACAGATTTTCAAAATCAGTTCACATCAGACTTACAAAAAGCGCTGTTTTTTCAGCGCTTTTTTTCTCTGTTCGAGACAAATTTCCTATGCTACAATGACGATGATGAACATAACAAATGAAAGAGAGGTACTACAATGGCTAAGAAATTTGACAAGAAGTTGGTGGAAAAACTCAGAGGCGGCGTCATTATGGATGTGGTGAATGTCGAGCAGGCATTGATTGCACAAAAAGTCGGTGCGTCCGCGGTAATGGCATTGGAGCGCGTACCGGCGGATATTCGTGCGGCGGGCGGCGTATCGCGAATGAGTGATCCGAAAATGATTGAAGAAATTATTCGCGCGGTGGATATTCCCGTGATGGCAAAGGTACGCATCGGACATTTTGTAGAGGCACAGATTTTGGAAGCCATCGGCGTCGATATGATTGACGAATCCGAAGTGCTTTCGCCGGCGGATGAGCTGTATCATGTTGATAAGACGAAATTCGACACGCCATTCGTATGCGGTGCGAGAAATCTGTCGGAGGCCTTGCGACGAATTCAAGAAGGAGCGAGCATGATTCGAACCAAGGGCGAAGCGGGAACGGGAAATATCGTTCAAGCGGTTACACATATGCGACAAATCAACAAGGAAATCAATGCGCTCAAAAATATTCGAGACGACGAACTCTTTGTGATGGCAAAAGAGATGCAAGTTCCATACGATATTTTGAAGAAGGTGAAAAAAGACGGGCGATTGCCGGTTGTGAATTTTTCAGCCGGCGGCGTAGCGACACCGGCGGACGCGGCATTGATGATGCAGCTCGGAGCGGAAGGTGTCTTTGTCGGTAGCGGAATTTTCAAATCGGGAGACCCGGAAAAAAGAGGACGCGCCATCGTCGAAGCGGTCAAGCATTACAAGGATGCAAAAGTTCTGCTTGAAGTATCGCGTGACCTCGGCGAAGCGATGGTCGGAATCAACGACGATGAGATTCGAACCATCATGTCCATTCGAGGAAATTAATATTGATAGAGGCAATCTTGTTTCCGATGCGAAGCGAGATTGTTTTTTTGGTGAGAAAATGTAAAATATCCTTGAAAATACTTCGCAGAATGGACAAAATAGAATATTTTTAGTAAAATATATGAAGAAAACAGCTTTGAACTTTTTAATTAGGATGATAGAAGAATGAACGGATGGCATCTTGTTTGCAAGTTGAAATAAATTGCGAAAAGAAATCATCGAGAATCCCTTTTATCGATTTCGAATAGGGACGAAGAAAAGAAGTATGGAAAATCCAAGATGGACATCGTACAAAATTTTGTATGATGTGTTATACAAAGGGGCATATTCCAATATCGCCATCAATCAATCCTTACGCAAAAGCGCTTTGCAAAATCAAGAGCGCGGCTTCGTGACGGAATTGGTCTATGGGACTTTGGAGAAAAAAATATTTTTGGAATATGTCATCAAAAGATTCAGCAAGACTCCGATTGACAAATTGTCCGATGAAGTTCGGCTCGTGTTGTTGATGGGGCTTTATCAAATTCGATTTTTGGATTCGGTAAAGGATTTTGCGGCGGTGGATGAATCGGTCAAATTGTGCAAAAAAGTTTTTCCGAAAGGGAGCGGCTTTGTCAATGGACTGCTTCGAAATGTGCTCCGAGATGAAAATGCCTTCGAGCTTTTGGTAAAGGATGAGAAAAAGGCGTTGGCAATCGAGCACTCGGTGTCAACGGACATCGTCAAGCTGCTTGTTTCGCAATACGGTTTGACGGAAACGAAAAGAATGCTCCGCGCCTTTGACGAAAAGCCGAAAATTTATCTGCGCGCGAATATGCTTAAAACCAATCGTGAAGAATTGCAAAGCATCTTGCTGGCGGATGGAATTTCGGCAGAACCGGTTGAGCTCGAAGAAGCGGCGCTCCGGGTCAAAGGATTTAAGCGACTCGATGAAAGCGCGGCTTATCGGCAAGGATTGTTTACCGTGCAGGATTTAAGCTCCATGCTTACGGTTCGAACGATGGCGCCTCAACCGGAGGAATGCATACTCGATTTGTGCTCCTGCCCGGGCGGAAAGACGACCTTTGCCGCCGAGCTGATGGGCAATTGCGGAAGCATTTTGGCGCGGGATATTTCGTCAGCCAAATTGTCTTTGGTGCAATCCGCCTGCGAGCGTTTGGGCATTACAATCGTTCAAACCGAAGCGAGCGATGCGACGATTTTTGAAGAGAAATTGACAAATCGATTCGACAGAGTGCTCGTCGATGCACCCTGCTCGGGACTTGGCATCCTGCGCAAAAAGCCGGAGATTCGTTACAAAACGAAAGAAGAAATCGAGCCGCTTTATGAAATTCAGCGACAAATTTTGTCCAATGCGGCGAAATATGTCAAAAGAGGCGGCGTGCTGCTCTATTCGACCTGCACCGTCAATCAGGAAGAAAATGAAAATCAAATTCGAGATTTTTTGCGGAAAAATGATTTCGAATTGCAGGAAGAAAAGTGCATTTTAATGCAAGAGGGGGAATCCGACGGTTTTTATATCGCCAAGCTGCTCAAAAAATAGAGCAAGTGCAACAATCGGCATACCACAAGGAGAATGAATGAAAAAAGATATCAAGTCCATGACTCATCAGGAGCTTATCGACTTTATTATATCATTGGGCGACAAAAAATATCGCGCGGACCAAATTTATCCGCTGATTGCCAAAGGACTGGAGAGCACGGACGATGTGCCCAATATTCCGAAGTCGCTCAAAGAAGAGCTGAGCGAAGTATCCTATATTTCGAAGGCGAAAATTTATAAAAAATTGCAATCCAAATTGGATGCAACCGCAAAATATTTGATTGAGCTGGATGACGGAAATGTCATCGAGACGGTGTTTATGAAATATAAGCATGGCAATTCCATTTGCATCTCGACGCAGGTGGGATGCCGTATGGGATGTAAATTTTGTGCATCCGGCATCGACGGCTTGGAGCGCAATCTGACTGCCGGCGAAATGTTGGGACAGATTATAACCGTTCAAAAAGACATCGGGGAGCGCATTGCCAATGTCGTGCTGATGGGTGCGGGGGAGCCGTTGGACAACTTGGACAATGTCATTAAATTTTTGGAATTGGTGCATGAGGAAAAGGGATTGAACATCGGCTATCGTCATATCACGATTTCGACCAGCGGATTGGTCAATGGGATAAATCGTTTGACGGAGTTGGATTTGCCAATCAACCTGGCAATCAGTTTGCACCAAACGAATCAGGAGAAACGAAGAGAGATTATGCCGATTGCCAACAAATACTCCATCGACGAGTTGATTGCTTCGGCAAAAAATTACGCCGTCAAAACCAAGCGGAGAGTGACCTATGAATATGCGCTCATCGACGGGGTGAACAATGACAAACAGACGGCGCAAGCTTTGGTGAAGCTGTTGAAAAACAGTCTTTCTCATGTGAATTTGATTCCGGTCAATACGGTCGAAGGAAACGGATTTAAAAGACCGAGCGAAGAAAGCATCAAAGAATTTTTGAAAATACTCACGAAAAACGGAATTGAGGCGACGGTTCGCCGAGAGCTGGGCAGAGATATTTCGGGAGCCTGCGGTCAGTTGAAGCGAAGCGTTGTAAGCGAGGTGAATTAGTTTTGAACATATTTTTTGACTCTCATGTCGGAAAGAAGCGACAGAACAATGAGGACAATGTAAAAAGCATTCTTCTCGGCAAGCAATTATATGTTTTGATTGTTGCCGATGGTGTCGGGGGCGAAAAAAAAGGCGAGGTTGCATCGGAGTTGGCAATCACTCATATCGAGCAATACCTGAGTGAAAATATGAAGGATGTCAACGCAGCCAAAGGGGACAAAGAGAAGACGATTCATCTGATAAAAGATGCCATCCTGCGCGCAAATTATATTATCAAAGAGCTGGCAAACAGCGAAGAATATTATAAAATGGCGACAACGGTGGTGCTTGCGTTTATTTATAAAAATCAAATGCTCGTTGCCAATGTGGGGGACAGCCGATGCTATTTGCTCAAAAGAAAAAAAGGGCAATGTCATCTCGAGCAGATTACAAAAGACAACACCTTTGTTCAGGAATTGATGGACAAGGGTCTGATAACACCGGAGGAAGCAAAAACCTCCCGCGATAAAAATACGATTACGCGAGCAGTTGGTGCCGAATACGATTTGGACATCGACATTTACGAATTGACACTTGAAAAAAGCGATGTGGTTATGCTATGCTCGGATGGTTTGACGGATATGTTGGAGCATTCGGAGATGGAAGAAATAATGGAGAATGTAAATATTGAAAATATGGTGGAAAATCTCATACAGAAATCGCTTGAAAAAGGTGGAAGGGATAATATTACGGTGCTTTGTGCCGAAAACTGCGAGGTTATGAAATAATGGATAATTTAATCGGAAAGACATTAGGAAATAGATATGAAATTTTAAGCCAAATCGGTGAAGGCGGAATGGCATTCGTCTATAAAGCAAAATGCCATGTGCTCAATCGAATGGTTGCGATAAAAATGCTGAAAGATGAATTCGTCAATGACGAAGAATTCATCGATAAATTTAAGAATGAGGCTTTGTCAGCCGGAGGACTCAATCAGCAAAACATCATCAACATTTATGATGTTTCGGAAGAAAACGGTGTGCCTTATATCGTGATGGAATATGTGGACGGCGGAAATATCAAAGATATTATTCATCGTCAGGGCAAGATTGACAAAGATACGGTGCTGGATTATTCCAAGCAAATCGCACTTGCGCTCAAAGAAGCGCATCAGCACAAAATCGTGCATCGTGACATCAAGTCGCAAAATATTATGATTACGAAAAATAATATGGTCAAGGTCGCGGACTTCGGAATCGCCAAGGCGGTCACCAGCTCGACGATTACGGCTGTCGGAACGATTATGGGCTCGGTGCATTATTTTTCACCGGAGCAGGCGAGGGGCGGCTACATCGATGAGCGAAGCGATATTTATTCGATGGGTATCGTGATGTACGAAATGATAACCGGTCGATTGCCTTTTGACGGAGACAGTCCGGTCAGCATCGCGCTCAAGCATATTCAGGAAGAGATTCGATTCGACGACAACGATGACATTCCAAGCGAAATCAAAGATTTGATTCGAAAGGCGACACAAAAAAGTCCGGACAGAAGATACAAGACGATTGACGACCTCATCGACGATATCGAATATGTCAAAAATTCCAAAGCCGTCGCGCTGGATATGGGATTTGCCGACGAAACCTATCGCACGCAGGTCATCTCTCAGGATGATGATGAATATAAAATTCTGTTTACCGATTTGGCGAAAGAAAAGTCCGCTGAGAAATCCGGACGCAAAAAGCCGAAACCGAAACCGGTCAAAGAACAGCGGGAGGTCGAAGAAGAATCCGACGGCAAATTGGGCAAAAAAAGCTATTTCCTGATTGCGCTCGTCGCTCTGCTTTCCTCATTGCTCTTTGTTTCGGCAATCTTCCTGTTTAAGAATCAAATCGGCTCGATCGGAAATACGACGATTGAAACGCCGGGATTTGAAAAAATGACGGTGGAACAAGCCACCGCCGAAGCCGAGAAAATCGGACTCAAAATCGTGGTGGACGGAACCGAAGTGAACAGCAAATTTGAGCCGGGACAAATTACCAAACAAAATCCGGGCAAAGGGACGAAGGTCAAAGAAGGACAAGAGGTTCGCGTAACCGTTTCCGAAGAAAAAACCATTGAGAAAATAAAAGTGCCGAATGTTTTGCAGAAGAATGTCGATGAAGCCAAGAAAATGCTCGAAGAAAGCAATCTGAAAGCCTTAGTGGAATATCAATCCGATGTGGCGGAAATTAACACCGTCATTTCGCAGACGCCGGAAGAAGGATATGAACTGGAAGAAGGACAGCGAGTAAAAATCATTGTCAGCTCCGGAATCGACCAAAGTGAAGTAACTGTTCCTCAAGTTGTCGGAAGAGATTTGGAAGATGCGAAAAAAGCATTGCTCAGCTCCAAATTGAAATTTACAATTTCGTACAAAGAAGATAAAAACAAGCCGGAAGGACAAATTTTGTCACAAAGTCCGAGAGCGAATGAAAAAACGACCATTGATTCGGAAGTATCCATCGTCGTGAATCGTTATGAAAAACCGGTAATGTCTTCCGTTCCGATGGTGGTTCGACTCGATACCGACCGAACCGAAGTTCGCGTTGAAATCGTCGATATGAATACGGGAGAAGTCGTCATCAACCAAATCGTCAATCCGGTGGAGCAGGACGGAACGGTTGCATTCAGCGTACAGGGAAAACCGGGTGAAACCAGAGAATTCAATATTTATCTCGACGGAGACCGAGTCAATGTATATGCATCTGAGACCGTCACATTCCCATAAAGGATAGAATATGATAGGAACGATAGTTCGAGCGATTTCTTCATTTTATTATGTCGAAGTCGGCGAAAAAATTTATGAATGTAAAGCGAGAGGGATTTTCAAACACAAGAGCAAATCCCTCTTTGTGGGTGATAAGGTACAAATCGATATTTTAGATGAAGCGAACAAAAAGGCGAATATCGTCGAAATGTTGCCGCGCATCAATTTGCTCAAAAGGCCGCCGATTGCGAATGCGACACAGGCAATGCTTGTTTTTGCACTCAAAAATCCGGATCCGAATCTGTCGCTCATCGACCGATTTTTGGTTCTTGCACAGCAACAGGAGCTCGAAATCGTCATCGTGCTCAACAAGATGGATATCGACGATGCGAATTTGGCGGAATTTGTCAAAAGTTGCTATGAGCCGCTCGGTTATCCGGTAATTCCGATTTCGGCGACCGACGGCATAAATATTGAAGAAGTAAGAAAATATCTCAGCAATCATATTTCGATTGTCGCCGGCCCGTCGGGAGCGGGCAAGAGCACATTGATTAACGCGCTGATTAAAACTGATTTGAAAACCGGAGATGTCAGCGAGAAAATCGGACGGGGACGACATACAACCAGATATGTCGAACTCATACCCATTGACGAATATTCCTACATTGCCGACTCGCCGGGATTCAGCTCGATTGATTTGAATGAGCTGGATGAATTTGAGCTTCGCGAGAACTTCATCGAATTTCACGAATACGATACGGACTGCAAATTCGGCGCGAATTGTCTGCACGAAAACGAGCCGCAATGTCAAGTGAAATGGGCGGTCGAAAATGAAAAATTGTCCAAGCAGCGATACAAAAGCTATTTACAATTATTAAACGAAATTAGAGAACAGAGAAGGAGAAACTACTGATGATTAAACTGGCACCATCCATACTTTCCGCAGATTTTTCAAAACTGGGCGAAGATGTCCGAAAGGTTGAGCAGGCAGGTTGTGAATACCTGCATATCGATGTGATGGACGGCTCTTTTGTTCCCAATATTTCTTTCGGACCGGTCGTCATCAAATCCATTCGCAAAAATTGCAATATGGTATTTGATGTGCATTTGATGATTGACGAGCCGGCGCGCTATCTCAAAGATTTTGCCGATGCCGGAGCGGATATTATCGTCGTGCATCAGGAAGCAACCAAGCATCTTCACCGTACGGTTATGGCGGTCAAAGAGCTTGGGAAAAAAGTAGGGGTCTCACTCAATCCGGCAACACCGGTAAGCAGCTTGGAATATATTTTGCACGAATTGGATATGGTGTTGATAATGAGCGTCAATCCGGGCTTCGGCGGACAAAAATTCATTCCTTCCACCATACAAAAAGTAAAAGACCTCAAAGCGATGATGGATGCAAAGAATCTTCAAATTGACATTCAGGTCGATGGCGGGATTACCAAAGACACGATTCGCTCTGTAGTGGAAGCGGGCGCAAATATTTTGGTGGCGGGCTCCGCGATTTTCGGAAAAGAGGACATTCAAAAAGCGGTTACCGAGCTGAGAGAGAATGCCCGATAGTTTCTTTGAAATCAGTAAGAGTGAGGTTCTTAGATGGATGGGAAAAAACTTCTGATTGTGACCAATGGCGACAATCAAATTGATTTTTTGAAACAGATTGCCAATCAGTACCAAGCGATTATTTCGGTCGATGGCGCTGCGAATATTTTGCTCCAAGCGGATATCATGCCCGATTATTTGGTGGGCGACTTTGATTCCATCAAACCGGAAGTGTTGCATCGATATGAGCAAAAGGGGACAAAGCGCGTCACATTGATACCCGAAAAAGATTTTACCGACACGCATATCGCACTCGACAAAGCCGTCGAGCTCGGCTACAACCGAATCGATATGGCGGGCGCTTTCGGCAGTCGATGGGATCACAGCCTCGGCAATCTCAATCTGCTCTACTATGCTTTTCAGCAAGGCGTGGATTTGCGACTCATCGCCTGTGAAAATGAAATCTCCATCATCGGCGAAGGCGAGCATAATTTTGCCAAAAGAGAAAATTATTACTGGTCATTTCTGGCTCTGTTTGAAGATGTGAATATCTCGATTGAAAATATGAAATACAATTTGAAAGATAGAGAAGTTAAACGCGGAGAAAGCATCGGTCTATCCAATGAATTTTTAGGCGATGCAAAAATTATAATAAAAAAAGGCTCTGCAATTATCATACAAAGCCGGATGGATTGATTGCGCTCCAAGCTTGTTTATACTAAAGTTTATTCAAAACGACCCTTTTATTTCTCCGGCTTTTCTTTAAGCGCGTTCTGCATCGTAGTGCATTATAATTGGAGCCTTCTGCCGGTTAAATTGCACAGTAGATTCAGTTCTAACTCATATCCTGTTTGGGTAAAATGAATTTTGTCGAACGATTATCTCAAAAAAATACAAAAATGCTATACAAGATGCTATATAATAGGAAGCTACACAATTTATCGTTTTGAAATTTGTATCAATAAATAAAAATAATAAAAGCTTGCCGTATGGTCAAGCTTTTTTCAATGCTATGCTCTTTGAACTTTTCCAGAACGCAAACATCTGGTGCAAACTTTAACTCTCTTTGGTGAGCCATCCACAATCGCTCTAACAACTCGAAGGTTAGGAGTCCAAGTTCTTCTTGTATGACGGTTCGAGTGACTTACATTGTTACCGGAAATCTTTCCTTTTCCGCATACATCACAAACCTTTGCCATGCCAAACACCTCCTTTGAATAAAATCGTAAATCTAACAAACAATATAATAACACAGCTTTGCAACAAATGCAAGAAGTTCTTTTGTAATAGGGAGACAAATTGCATCTTTCTTAAGAGATAAATAATTATCCATTCTTCTCCCCAAGCTTCATTGCTTCAAAACAAGAACTGATTGCTCGAATCTCATAATAA